>CAZWUN010000190.1:0-10020 GCA_964637145.1 uncultured Burkholderiales bacterium | reverse complement strand
CCAGGTTGCCGCTGGCATCGGCCGCGAACACGCGCTTCTGGAAGTCGATGAACTGAGGAGCGGTGATCACCAGGCGGCGCTGGGGCTTGCCGTGGAAGCCGTGGATCACCAGCCACTGCTTGTTTACGTAGAGGATGGTCAGTTCCACGTCGGGTTTGCCCTCCGGGTCGAGCAACGCCTCTTGCCAGTGGTGGTCGACCCTGAGAATCCGGTTGAAGGCAGGGTTCTTCAGAATGGGCATCTCCAGGGCAGCCTTCAGACACGGCTCGAGCAGGTACTTGACGATCCGATACTCCTCCTCGGCGTCGATCTTGTCGTCCGAGAAGGCCCCCGCCAGCCACTCCAGGTTCTCGCTGCGCAGAGGAATGATGACGTTGGTCTTCTTATCTTTCAACCCCTGGTGCACCTCGAGCTTGTCGCCTTTGTGCTCGATGGTGAAGTGCTCCTGAGTGTCCAGGACGTTGAGGTGGGCCCGTTTGACCACGCCCCGGAACCACTCGACGGCTGAGGGGCGTTGGGCAACCGATTGGAGGTACTCGGAATTCTTGCTCACAGTGTCGGCAAAGTTCGCAGCCCTCCGAGGAGAAATCCTGCGAGGGATGTCGAATCTGTTCTGATGGTCTCCAGCCGCATGGAGGTGCAGGCTCAGACCGTCTTGAGGCTGCTCCTGGTCGAGGACAACGAGCTGGACGCCGAGCTGGTGGTGGCTACGCTCGAGCGCTCCGGTTACGAGGTCCATGCCCACCGGGTGGATACCCTGGAGGGCCTGCGCCTGGCCTGGCATTCGGGCGGCTGGGACGCCATCTTGTCCGATCACAGCCTGCCCGGTTTCACCGGCCAACAGGCTCTGGAGCTGGTGCGCGAGAGCGGGGAGGATGTGCCCTTCCTGGTTTTGTCAGGCACTATCGGCGAGACCACGGCCGTCGAGTACATGCGGGCCGGGGCGCACGATTACTTGATGAAGGATAACCTGACCCGGCTCGGTCCCGCCCTGGAGCGCGAGTTGCAGGAGGCCCGCAACCGCCGTACCAGCCGCCTGGCCGAGCGCTCGCACCGCGAGGGCCAGATGCGCTACCAGCGCATCGTCGAGGCCGCCGCCGAGGGGATCTGGATCGTGGATCGGAGAGCCCGGGTGACCTTTGCCAACCAGCGTCTGGCCGAGATTTTAGGTTGTCCCGTGGAGCAGATCGTCAATCGTTCGCTGTTTCGCTTCGTGGCAACCGAGTCCCGCGAGCTGGCGCGGGGGATGTTCCGCCAACCCGGGCCGGCTCCCGAGCAGTTCGAGCTGGCCCTGGAGCGGCCCGATGGCGAGGTGGTCTGGGCGCTGGTCTCGGCCAGCGGCATCCTGGACGCCGAAGACCGCTGGACGGCCACCGTCGGCATGGTGACCGACATCACCGAGCGGCGCCGGCTCGAGCAGCAGTTACTGGCGGCCGAGCAGGAGAAGCGGTGGTTCTATCGCGAGGTGCTGTTGGCCGTGACGCAGGGCCGGTTGCACCTGTGCGAGGCCAGCGAGATTCCCCTCGAAGGTGAGCTGGAGCTCTCCTTGACGCTGGTCGAGCCAGAGAATTATGCCCGTCTGCGCCGGGAGATGCGAGCCCTGGGGGCGCGGGTGGGCATGCCCCCGGACAGCCTGGAGGAGCTCTTGCTGGCCGCCGGCGAGGCGGTCACCAACGCCATCAAGCATGGCGTGGAGGGGTGTTGCGAGGTGCGGCTGGCTGCTCAGCGCATGGTGGCGCGTATTTTCGATGGCGGTCCCGGCATCCGCCCCGAGGATCTGCCGGCCAGCATCCTCAAGCCGGGTTTCTCCACCAAGGTTTCACTGGGCATGGGTTTCTCGCTGATGCTGGAGCTGTGCGACGCCATCTGGCTCGCCTCGGGTCCCACGGGAACCGTGGTCCAGTTGGAGAAGAGCCTGTCGGCCGAAGAGCAAGAGGAGATGATGCTGGAGGCCCTGCTGGAGCGATTCAGCTGAGTGAGCGCCGGCGGGGCACCATGATGCCGCCCACCCGCACCGCCGAGGGGGTCTCCTGAATCGAGCCTCCCTGAGTGCTCTGGGTCAGTGAGGAGACCTCCTGGGCATGCTCGGACATGGTGACGACCTGCTGCAGCACCTTGAGCGACTGCTCGGCCCGTTCCTCGTGGTCGCTCAGGCTGTTGAGCTGCAGGCGGGACTCGGAGAGGTAGGCGCGGGTGGTTTCATCCAGTGGCATGCTGGAGAGGGCTTCCAGCACTGTCGTGCCGGCCGTGGCCCCGTCGAAGGGGTAGGGATGACAGGAGTTCACCATCTCGATGCCCATTCGTGCAAAGGCACTGGGGCTGGCGGCGGCCGCTGACTCCAGGGCGATCTTGGCCAGGGAGCGCCGCGAGGTGGGGAACATGGTCTTGGGAGCGGCCTGGGCCGCCACCTGAATCGCTGCTGGAGCCTCGGGTTGACGAGCCAGGTATTCCAGCACCGCCAGTCCGGCTGCACCCCCTTCCACGTGCGAGACCGGCGAAGGGGGAATGGCCTCGAGCAGGCTCAGGCTGAACTCCACCAGGTCCTGGCTGGTGCTCTGGCGGGCCGCCTTCTTGATGGCCGCCTGCGACTCGGGCTCCACGTTGGAGCGAACCAGCCGGGTGATGGCGCGGCGCTGAGCAGGGTCGATCATGCCTCTATCCTGGCATTCGGGGATGAAAGTTGCCTGAAATCAAAGTGAAGTGCTGAAGGTTTGCGGTAACTCGCGCCTACAGCCTGTATGGAGGCGCCCCCGAAGGACAGGCAAAATCTTCAGCACCCTCAATCCACGAGCGACCGGAGCGGTCGATCATTCAGCGACAGGTATCTCGCAGTGGAAGGTGGCTCCCTGATCGGGGCTTCCCTCGGCCCTGATGCTGCCACCGTGGCGTCGCAGGATGCGCTGCACTGTTGCCAGCCCCACCCCAACACCGGGGAAATCGCGCTCGTGGTGCAGGCGCTGGAAGGGAGTGAACAGGCGGTGAGCTTGCTCGGGCGGAAAGCCAGCCCCGTTGTCGCGCACGAAGAAGCTCCCCCCGCTCTGCCCGCCCAACTCGACGTGGGGCTGCTCGAGACGGGAACTGAACTTGAAGGCATTGTCGAGCAGATGGCGCAGGGCCACTCCCAACAGATCCCGGTCAGCGTGCAGGAAAAGACCGGGCTGGATACTCACCCTGGTCGGATCGCAACCCAGCTCATCCACGACTTCTCGGGCCAGGGCGCTGAGATCGACCTCCTGGATGCGAAGTGGAGCTCGGGATACCCTCGAGAGCTCGAGCAGGCTGCTGACGAGCCGTTCCAGGCGCTCCAGGCTGAGGGTCACGTTGTCGAGATACTTGCGGTTTTTGTCGCTCAGCTCCTGATCCCCGGTCAGCACCAGCTGCAGGAAGCCCTCGGCCGCCCGTAGCGGAGCGCGCAAATCGTGGGAGACCGAGTAGACGATGGCCTCCAGCTCGGACTCGAGCTGCTTGACCTCGCGGGTCCTGTGGGCGAGCTCCAGCAGCAGACTCACCCTGGCCCTCAGGAGGGAAGGGTCGGCCGGCCAGGGCAAAGAGTCCGCCGCCGCCAACTCGCAGCTTTCCGCCTGCGAGGTCAGCACCAGGATGGGTATCAGCTCGTCCCGCCGCAGTGTCGGGACCAGCTCGAGCATGGCCGCGGGCAGCACGATGAGGTCGTACCCATCGACCGCCACTGGGGCCGAGCTGGCCGCGACCAACTCCAGGTCGGGCAACAGGTCGCCCAGCTCGAATCCACCCAGGACCAGCACGCGGCTCATTCCGAGTAGGCGTTGTAAGCCAGCTCGGCGATCTGGGCGATGAGGGTGGAAGCCCGATCCGAGCTGCCTCGGGCCACGTCCTTCACCAGCACGACCACCACCAGCCCGGTGCCGTCGTCCAGGCGGATGATGCCGGCGTCGTTGACCACTCCTGCGATGGTGCCGGTCTTATGATAGACCGTCGTGCCTTCAGGCAACAGGCGGGGAATGCGCGTCCGGTACTTGCACTGGGCCAGAATTCCCAGCGCATACTGGGTCCAGCGCTTGTCCAGAAGCTCGTTCTTGTAAAGTCGACCTAGCAGGTCGGCCAGATCGTCGGGCGAGGCCATGTTGTCCACCACCGTGGCTACAGCCACGTCGTCGGCGTAGGCAGCGCGGGCAGCGGAGGCGTTTTCGGCCGCCTGGAAGCGGCTCAGAGTCAAACCCTGGTTTTCCTTGAGGATCCGCCCCACGGCCGCCAGGCGCTGGCTATGGTCGAGCTTGCGCCAGCGGGCGGCGATCTCGCGCCCGCTCATCCCGCGCCACTCCTGGCCCATCCCCAGGGCGATCAGGTAGGCCGCCCGGTTGGTCATGAAAACGTCCGAGTTCTGGTAGCCCAGCTCGGCCAGCATCTTGTTGACGCTGTCCGTGCCGATGCGGTTGAAGATCACGTCGGTGGCGGTGTTGTCGGAGATGCTCTCCATCAACTCGACGCAACGCTGGATCTTGACCTTCGTGCCGGCCGGTTGGTGTTGCAGGGTGCCCGAGCCGATGCAGCGGTCGGTCTCCTTCAGGCTGACCATCTGCTCCAGGCTCAGCCCGGCCCGCCCGGCTTGAAGCTGGCGGGCCAGCTCGAGCAGCACGTGGACCTTGAAGACACTGGCCAGCGGGTAGGGCCGCGCCCCATCCACCGAGACCTTCTCGCCGGTGGCCAGGTGGACGATGGCCACCCCCGCCTTCATGCGCTGCCCCTCCTGGCTGATGAGATAGCGAACATCGTTGGAGAGCTTCTTCTCGCGGGGAGTCTGCGCCATGCAGGGCTGCAGCACGAGAAGCAGGATGACGAGCAAGCGTTTCACGGGGCGCCCTCTTCTGGAGGCTCGCTGGAGAACCTCCATTCGGAGCGGGGCTGCTGCTTCTTGAGTCGGGCCTGCAGCTCGAGGGGAATCGGATTGCCCTCCAGGTGGACGAGCAAAAGGCGGTGATTGGAAGTGGGCTCGAAGCCCAGTTGGCTGAGGCGGTTGTTCTTGGCGATCAGCGTCTGCAGCCGGTCGAGCCTGGAGAAGCCGGCCGGCAGGCTCTGCAGGCGATTGTTGCTGACGTTCAGCTCCTCCAGCCGGGTCAGCCTGGCCAGTTCCTCGGCCGATTCGAGCCGGTTGTCGGCCAGGTGGAGCAGTCTGAGGTTGGTCGGCAGGGCCGAGAGCTCGTGGAGCTCGTTCTGGCTCAGATACAGCTCCTCCAGGCCGGGAGGGAGGTGCTCGAGAGAGCCGAGCTGGTTATCCGAGAGGTAGAGCTTGCGCAGGTGCGTCATGCGGGCCAGGGCGGGGGGGATGGCCTTGAGCCGGTTCGAGCGCAGGTCGAGCAGCTCGAGTTCAGTCAGCTCAGCCAGGAAGTCGGGCAGAGTGGTCAGCTCGTTCCCGCTCAGGTCCAGGCCCTTGAGACGTGTGAGCCGGGCGATCTCCGGGGGAACCTGTTTCAGCTTTGCCTGGCTCAGAACCAGGCCGGTGGCGTTGGAGGGCTCGCGCAGTGCGTCCTGCAGACCATGCATGGTGCGCGGCGCGTCTGATGGCACGCTGCTGCAACCGGATAGCAGGAGGGCGATCAAGAACACGACTTTGGCGAAGAGGGTCGATGGGCCGTTCGCGACGACATGAGCGGTCGACCTTTTGTTAACCAGATCACGGTAGGGAACTGCCACGCATGGTATAATATGTGGTGGTCGGGTTGGAACCTCTTCGGCCCGGCCAGACTGAAAACCGGAGGACGACCGCGATGAGACTCGAGGCGATTTTTGTCGAGCTCGACTCCCTTGAGCTGCCCAACCAGGCGCTCGAGGCCGCTCCTGCGGATCCGGGCCCGTGGGGACCAGCCGTCGAAGACGTCTGGTATGGACCCTATCCGGCCTGAGCTGCAGGCCGACTGCACGATGAGACAGACGACTATGCGGGCGCCTTACGGGGCGCCCGCTGCTTTGATCTGGACGGGTCGGCGGAAGAGCTCGAGGGGCTTTCCGTCCGAAGTGTGGGGCATGGAAACGATCACCTCGTAATCGCCCGGCTGCTCGGGGGCGACCAGCACCAGCTCGATGATGTCTCCACTTCGCGCCGGCAGCGGCGTGAAGCCGGCCAGCCTTTCCAGGGCTGGCTCCAGAGCCTGGCCTTCTCGAAAGAGCTGCACCCTGATCCAACCCAGCCTGCGCGTTTCGAAGGTTGCGTTGTACAGCTCCAGGCGCAGTGGCACCACCTGGCCGGCACGAAAAGGGCCGGGGGAGAGCTGCAGAGCTTTGCGGAAGGGCGGCTGGGAAGGGGCGGCAGCCCGGGGGATGGCCAGGATCTCGTAGGCTTGCAGTCCCTCGAAGGTCGGACCAGCCCGCAGCCAGCGCTTGCAGGACTTCAGTCCGCTTTGCAGCTCGGGGCTCTGATCCGCGGGAAGGACAAGCCAGCGGCAGCTCGGCCCCAGCAACTCCACCCGTCCCGTGGCCCAGAACGCCTTGAGCTGGTCGGGATGCAGGCGGGGAGCCGGCAGCACGCCATTTTCGGGCTGACTCAGGCAAGTTTCCCCCGGCACCATCTGGCGGTTCACCCACTCCAGCGCCCGGGCCTGGGGCCGGGGGAGGCTGGCCAGCCGCCGCTCGAGTTCGGAGGGGGCCACCAGGAGGTAGCTTCCCCAGGCCAGTCCAGCCAGGGCCGTCAAAAGGGCCAGCCAGCGGGCCCCGCCTCGAAGGAGCAGGGTCGCCAGAACGATCGCGGCAGCCGGCCAGATGAGCTCTGGAGACATTACTGAAGATCATTCGAGGAGTGTCCTGCCAGGGCGCGAACAATGAGGGGAGGCCAACTGGCCTTGAACTTTGTCGGAGCGTAGCGCGTAGCCAATCCCATGTCGGTTGCGGATGATCCCCAGGCGCTCGAAGAGGCAGTGGAGGAGGTCGTCCATCCGACCGCCCGCCGCGGTCGCCGTCGCGCCCTCTTCAACCTGCTCAGGGCCTGCGTGGGGGTGGGGCTGGCCGTCTACCTCATCAGCGTGGTCATCTCCGGCCAGGACGTGGACGTCTGGGCCCAGACCGCCGGCAGCATCAAGTGGCTGCTGGTCGTAGCCCTGTCCATCCAGCTGGTCTCCATTCTGATCACCACCGTGCGCTGGCAGTGGCTGCTCAAGGTCCAGCAAATCGAGGTCTCGCTGCACGACCTCCTCTCGCTTACCATGGTGGGCATGTTCTTCTCCAGCGTCCTCCCCGGGGCAGTGGGGGGCGACGTGCTCAAGATGGTCTACATCGCTCGCCACGCTCCCACCCGCCGCACCGAGGCCGTCCTCACCATCATGGTCGATCGGGTCATCGGACTGCTGGGCCTGTTGCTGGTTGCCCTGGTCTCGGTGATCTTCTCGCTGGACTTCATCCTGGGCGCCAACCGCCAGGTGCAACTGGCCACCATCACTGTGGGAATGGGCAGCGCCGCCGGCATCGCAGGGGTGCTGGCGGTCATGTTCCGCCGCCACCTGACCGGCCTGCCGCTTGTCTCGGGGTTGATCGCTTTAGGCCGCCAGCGCCTGCCGGCCGGGGTGGTGCACATCCTCGACCGCCTGGTGCGGGCCCTCGACCTCTACAAAGGAGCCCCTCGCGTCATCGGGGCTGCCCTGGCCATCTCGGCCTTCACCCATGTGCTGGCCGCGCTGACGGTCTTTCTGATCGGCCGGGCCTACCACGAGACCCACCTGGGGCTCTGGAGCTACTTCCTGGCCGCCCAGATCGCCAACACCGTGGCCGCCATCCCGATCACCCCGGCCGGATTCGGCGGCCGCGATCTGGTGCTCAGCACGTTCTTTCTGGCCGGGGGCGCCGCTCCGGCCGAGGCGGGGATCATCCCGGTGTTCAATACCTTCATCATCCTGTTCTGGAGCCTGATCGGAGGCGTGTTCTTCATCTTCATGCGCCACCCTCGCAAGAACGGCTAGGAAGCGCCCTCTGGGGATGGCTCCGGCTCCGGCTCCCCAATGACTTATCAGGCCCGGGGCCACAGCGCTCCTGTCGCTTTGTCTGCCGGCGCGCACAAAGAGAAAGGCCGGTCCCCTTGCGGGGCCGACCTTTCTCACGGGGATGTGGCTCAGCTTACTTGGCGATGAGTGAGCTGAAGTCCCAGATCTGCTCGATGCCACCGGGCACCTCAGCCAGTCCGCGCTGAATCACCGGGAAGGTGTTCGGCACCAGGAACTGGGTGGCCAGGAAGGCACCGGCCTGCAGCTGCCCGTGCAGGGTCAGCTGGCCGCCGGGTCCGCCCTGGGCGGGGTCGAGCAGGTAGCCGTGAGAGCCGCCCTGCTCCTGGAACACGCCCGAGCCGTTGAAGACCAGGGTGTTGCCGATGGGAGCGGGGAAGGCGAACGGCGTGGAGGCGGTCACCTGGTTGAGGGTGATGGCCGGCAGACCCGGAGGGGTCACCGAAATCACCTGCTTGGCGTTGACCTGGTTCAGGCCCATGGCCAGGGTCAGGTCGGTGGTGGCCGAGTTGGGAACCACCTGGTCGTCGAGCATCTCCTGCACCAGGATCTGCGTGGGCACGTTGCCCTTCAGCGAGCCAGCCAGCATCTGCGGAGCGTAGTTGTAAGGATCACCGTCGTCGAGGACGGTTTGGGCGATCCAGAAGAACTGTCGGAAGGAGATCGTGCCTGGCTCCAGGCCGTTGGCGGCCAGACCTGGCAGGAGCTGGGCGCTGATGGTGGGCGAGTTGAGCAACAGATTGGTCAGGCGACCACCAGCCACGTTCAGCACGCCGGTTGTGATGTCGTCCTCGAGGGCCAGGAAGATGCCGCCCAGGATGCCGCCCAGCGACTGACCGATGTACAATGGACGCGCCGGAGGATTGGGGGCCAGGTCCGGGATGCCGTTGCCGTCGAAGTCGGTGGCTCCCCGGGCGATCAGGTGAGCCAGGGTCATCTGGTCGGCCACTGTCTGGCGCATATGGTCGCGGGTCAGTCGCAGATTAGCCGGATTGATGAAGCCGGTGCCGCTCTGGCCGGCCGGCGGAGGCAGCGGATTGAGGCCAGCCTGGGTCTGGCTGCCGTGGCCCACGATGTCGATGCCGATGACCGCGAAGCCCTGCGAGCAGGCCAGGAACGCCAGACCCAGCATGTCTTCCTTGCTGCGGGTGAGGCCGTGCTGGAAGATGATGGTCGGGCGCGGTCCGGGCCCGGCCGGCGGGGAAGCCGGCTGGCAGACCATGAACTGGAGGTTCAGGGTGCCCTGGGGGGTCGGGTTGTCAGGCGTTCCCTGGAAGAAGGTCTCGTTGGCGGTATTGACGTTCCCGATGTACTGGGTAGCGGGGAACGTGCCGAATCGGATGGCGCCCACCACGTTGGGGAACTGGGGCTGGGAGGCCAGGATGCGCTGGCCGGTGGGTCCCAGGCTGTTGAGGAAGGCGGTGACCGCTGCGGGACCCACAAACTGAGCCGGCGGGATCATCGTCGGCGTCGGGGTCTCGGCCTCGACTCGCTGATGGATCACGGTCAGGGTCTGGAACAGCTGTTGGGTGGTGAAGGCGAAGGCGAACGGGATGTTTTCGCGCGGCTGGCCGGTGGCGGCCTCGGCTCCCTGCCAGATGGGCTGGTAGGCGGCCCGGACGGGCTCGAGGGCGCCGGCCTGCTGGTCGTTGAGGAAGGGGAAGACCGAGGTGCCAGTCGAGTCTACCAGCGGGGTGGTGGACTTCAGGGCCGTCTCGGCGTAGCTCGAGGCAATGGGATTCCCGTTGCTGTCGCGCACTCCGGCGGTGATGACCACGATGTGCGGCGCACCAGGGGAGAGCGGTCGCACCGGCTGAGCGATGACCAGCGACTGGTTGCCCACGTCACCCACACCAATCTCGAAGGTGACCGGCTGCAACTGGCGCGTGGCCGCGTTGATCAGCAGGATGGTGTTGTTATTGATCGTGGTGGGATCGATGTTGGCCGTGAAAGGAATGAAAATCGGTCCTGCCGTCGAGAAGCCGGCGATTGAGTTCATCGAGTCAAACGGCTCCCCGGTGCCCGGCAGAGCGTTCTGTCCGGTCTGGGGGTTCCGAAT
>CAZWUN010000189.1:4159-10102 GCA_964637145.1 uncultured Burkholderiales bacterium | reverse complement strand
GCTACCTGAAGATCAGCGGTCCGGCCAGCCAGCCTCGCTTCGAGCGGGTGGGGGAGGTGCTGCGCGGGGAGATGCGGGAGACCACTCGGGGTCCGTGATCCGCTTCCGCGTTGCCCAGGTCGGCCACCCTCCTGGCCTTCGAGGCGGCTGCCCCCGAGCCCGGAAACGGGCCTGCGAGGGGAAACCTGCTTCTAAGGGCGCCTGGATCGAAGGAAAGAAGGCCGGTCCCTGCGGGACGGCCTTCTTCGTTCGGCAATCCGGGAGACAGCCTATCTCATGTAGGCTTTCTGGTCGGAGCCCAGCGTGACCACGCTGGCTTTCAACAGGTTGATGCCGCTGAACTCGAGAAAGCCGCCTTCCGAGTCCTCCACGCGAATGTCCCACAGGGCTGCGTCGGTCTCAGCGTTGAAGCTGACGTTCAACTGCTGGCCCTGTTTGAGGACTCGTCCACCCAGCAGCTCATCCGACTCGTCCCAGTCTTCGTTGCCGCTCTCACCCACGTAGACGGCGTGGATCTCCACACCGGTCTGGTTCACCAGGGCGAAGTCCTGGGCTCCGGCTCGGGCCACCCGGAAGCTGCAGAACACCAGAGCCAGTAGCATCAATCCCATTGCCAGAGCCTGTTTGCCGTTTCCAATTGCTACCTTCATTGACGACCTCCTCACCGTGATGGAGCCAGTCTACCGCAAAGAGAGCAAGTCAACCGGACGCAACAGGGGCGCCAGGGGAGCGCCAGGGAAAAACTTTTCGCCCCCCCCTTTACTCCGGGGGCATTTGTCGGTATACGTGATTGGCTCCAGTTCGGAGCTCAGCTTGCAGATTGGCGGGAGACAACATGGGTGGAGTCGTCCGAGGAATCGGCAGGGCTATTGGCGGTGTCGCCAGGGGCATCGGCAGCACAGTAGGCGGCGTCGTCAAAGGCGCCGGCCAGATCTTGAGCGGGCATCCGATCAAGGGACTGGGGACCATCGCCAAGGGCGTGGTTCAGGGAGCGGGGCACGTCATCAAGGGTGGCCTGGGGGCCGTCAAAGAGGTGCTCGGTGACCCGATTGTCGGGGTGCTGGGAGGAGCCGCCGCAGGTTTCTTGATCGGCGGACCGATCGGAGCGGTGCTCGGTGGCGTCTTCGGACCCGCCATCGGCAAGGCCGGCGCGAGCGTTTTTGGGGCCCTCGAGAACGGCGTCGGGAACCTGTTTGGAATCAACAAACCGGCTCAGGGCGTGGGCTCTCAGGAGAACGCTTTTGCCTTTGGACCGTTCAACGGGCACGGATCCTACTATCCCGGCGGAGGTTTCTACCCTCAGGTGATGCCCGGGGGCGCTCCGATGCAGATGGGTGGCATGCCCATGGGCCCGGGGATGGACCCAATGACCCTCTTCATGGCGGGCATGATGCTCGGACGGATGATGAGTGCTCAGGGTCAGCCCCCGGCCTATCCTCCGCAGATGGGCCAATGCTGTCGGTGCCAGTGTCAGTTTAGTTGCTGACGAGCTGCGAGCTTTCGACCGCTCCTGTCGTCGCTGAATTTGTCCTTGGGGCCTGAGCGCGCGCGAGTTCCCGCCCTCTTGATGGAGGACCATCGAGAGGCCTACTTCTTCTGGAAGAAGCTGGGCGTTCTGGCCGCGAGCTGCGTCCATGTCGACGCCCACCTGGATACCTGCGAGTTCCAGTTACCAGGTTACACCGGAATCCACCGGCCGGAGATCAACTGCGGCAACTACCTGCTCCAGGCCATGGCCGAGGGAATCGTCCAGACGCTGGTCTGGGTCGTGCCGCCCCACCTGCTGCAACCCGACCCGCTGGCCTGGGTGCGCCGGGAAGTGCCAGCCTGGCTGCACCCCAGCTTATCGGAGCATCTCTCCTGGCAGCAGGCCGGCCCCCGCGTGGAGGGCCAGTTGAAGGGCTGTCGTTTCATTGTTTGCCAGTCGGACCAGTTGCCCGCTCTCGAGGGCCCCGTGCTCCTGGATATCGATGTCGACTACTTCCTGGGGCCCGCCGACGAGGTCTGGCAGAGTCCCCTGGACCTGGCCCGCCACCTTGGTCATCTTTCGCCCGTCGCGCTGACGGTGGCTTACTCCGTCGAGGGTGGTTACACCCCTTTGTGGCTGCGTTACCTGGGAGATCTGACCCTGCTCGCCTGGCAGCAGCCGGATGAGGCGGCCCGGGCTGAGCTCCAACTGCGAGAGGGAGCGCCGGATGCGCCCGGGTGGGTGCGAGCCGCTCGCCTGGTCGCTCGGGCTCGAGACAACTTCGCAGACCCGGCTTACCTTCGGGCGGCCGAGAGCGAGTCGGGATATCAACTCTCCGCCCTGGACGCAGCCTGCTTCTTCCTGCAGCGAAAGCAGTACGACTCCTCTTTGTCGTGGCTGAGCCGGGCCGATTCGGAGGATCCGAGGGCGGCCGCCTATCTGCGCGCTTTCGTTCATTTCTCGCAGCAAGATCACGCCCGCGCTTGCGCGATCTGGCAGAGTCTCCTGGACCAGTTCAGCGACGACCGGAGCGGTCCACGAGCTTCGCAGCTGCCCGAGACCCGGCGCCATCTGCTGGAGATGCTGGGTCGAACCCAGGCCGCGCTGGGTCGGCCTGATGAAGCGGTTGAGTCCTTCAGCCAGGCGGCCCGATTGTCCCCGCGAGAGGTCAACCTGTGGCTCGAACTGGCTCGAGTCCAGGTCGCAGCCGGGCAGTCCGAGGCGGCGGCCCGAAGCTATCGGCGAGGGATCTCGCTGGGGCCGGACCTGATGATCAGCCTGCAAGCTCAACTCGAGCTGGTGCAACTCTACTTCCAACTCGGACAACCTTCTCTGGCTCAGGCTCAGAAGAAGCGCCTGCTGGAGAAACGGCTTCCGCCGGCTCTCCGCTTGCAGGCCTTCGGGTTGGGGCTGAAGGCCGCTCGGGCTCGATGATCGTCCGCCGAGCTCAGAGCAGTGACTTGCCTTTTATCTCCCGGCTGACTCTGGAGACCTGCGACCAGAGCATTCCTGAAGGCAGGGACATTCTCAATGAGGTCGTCCGAGCCCGGGCCGGTCAGCAACTCGAGTCCGAGTTGGAGGACATGTTGCGACGCAAACGGGAGGTCGCCGTTCTGGTCGCCACCGAATCAGACGAGCCGGTGGGCTTTCTCATCCTGGAGCTGAACCTGGTCGAGGAAACCACCGGGGAAAGGCAAACTCACATCTACAACATGGCGGTGAGGTCGGACTTTCTGGGGAAACGGGTCGATCGGGTCCTGGTCAAGGAGGCAGCTCAGATCACGCATCGTCGAGGCTGTCGCTACATGACAGGGCGCATCACCGCCAGCAATGAAAGGGCTTTGCAGGCAGCTTTGAGACAGGGTTTCGAGATCGAGCGCCATCAGGTGGTGATGGCTTGCGGGCCCGAGGGCCCCACCAGCATGCCAGGACGTCCCGAGCAGGAGAGAGGGCACCGGACCAGCCGCTTGCAGAGAAGGAAGAGGGCGCTTGAAACAGACTGAGCTCGTCTCCGCCTCGCCCGAGACCCAGCAGCTCCTGGACCTCTGCGTCGCCATCGTCAAGGGCGAGAGAAACTACCTCAGCGTGCTGCGGGAGCGGGTCTCCTTCCGCCTGCAAGAGTTGAACCGGGCGGTGGACGATTTCTTCGGCCAGGTAGACCGCCAGGGGGAGGAGTACAGCGCCCAGTTTCGGACCGAGCTCGACGAGGTCGCCACGCGCTTTCGCGACTACGAAGCCGTACTCCAGACGATTCAGGCCTGTGTCGATGCGGGCGGACCAGCTGAGCCTCTCTTCGCTCATGCCACCGCCCTGGCCGAAGCGTCCCACTTTCTCCGGGTGGCGGTGGGGCGTTACGAGCAAGCCGATCTCTCGGTTGGGCCGAGCAAATTCCCGCTCATCAATATCCTCGACAACCTCGGGCGCAGCCTGCGGGAAGGCCGGGCGGGCGAGGTCTGGCAGTCGACCTGCAGCCAGTATCTGCAGTACTACTCCAAGATGCTGGAGGAGATTCAAAAGAGCGAGCATCGCACGGGGCCGGGGGTGGCCGAGAGAGAGCGGGCCGTGGGCTGGATCGTGGCCCTGTTCGGCCAGCTCGGGCAACTCGGTGCGAGCGACCCTGAGCAGAGGTTCTCCGGCCTGCTTGCCGAGCTGACCACGGCTCACCTCGACCTGGAGCAGTCTTTCAATACCTACAACGAGGCGATCCTGACCCGCGAGCCCACCCGCTCTCCGCAGGTGAACCTGGTTCTCAATACGGTGGCAGGCTTTCAATCCGGCAAGTATACCGTGGACGCGATGAGACAGGTGGTCGAGGGGTATCTGGAGATCGTTCGGGCCGGCATGCGCGAACTGCAACCCGCCCTGCATGCTCCCTCGGATTCGGCCCTTCTCAGCGAGAGCGCGGCTCAGATGCTGGAAGCCATGGAGGGCGTGGAGGACGCGCTCCTGGTGCTGCTCGAGCTGGCCGAGAATCCCAACCTGGATCCGCAACGCGTTCAGGAGGCCCTGGCCAGGCTCAAGGAGTCGGGGGACAAGGGCGCGGCGGCCGCGGCCGACGTGCGCGATTTCAACGAGTCGGCCGGCAAGGTCGCCTGCATCCACTGCTCCACCCTCAACCCTCTGGACGCCCGCGTTTGCTCCAACTGCGCTCGCCC
The DNA here is from genome assembly GCA_964637145.1 of uncultured Burkholderiales bacterium. Taxonomy (GTDB): domain Bacteria; phylum Vulcanimicrobiota; class Xenobia; order Xenobiales; family QWHO01; genus QWHO01. The sequence goes on along the minus strand of CAZWUN010000189.1, from coordinate 5,479 downwards.
GATGCCGCTGGCCAGGTTCGGGAGCCAGGCCACCATGGAGGTGCGAGAGGGCGGAGGACCGAGGTCGGATGTGGATTTCACCCAGGAAACGGTGATGACGGACTCGATCAAGACGCTCTTTGACCAGTGCGAGGCTTATGAGAAGGGCGAGATCGAGGCCCAGATGCTGGTGCAGACATTGGACGCCCGCGAAGCGCAGATCCGTCGGGCCGAAGAGAAGCTCAGCGCCATTGCCTCGCCCGAGATTCCCGAGGACCTTCCGGCGGAAGAGATCGAGGTGAGCGAGCAGTTCGTCCGGCTCGCCGATGACGCCCTGGATCTGCTCCAACTCGGGCTGGGTCAGTGCCAGGAGGGCATCGATAAGATTCGTCAGGGGATGGAGACGGGCAATTTCGACCTCATGGATGAGGGCAGGGAATTCTACCACGACGGCTGCCAGAAGATGTGGGAGGTCTGGCGTCTGGACAATGCCCTGGACAACTACCTGGCCGAGGACGAGGGGGAGGGCGGGGTCAGCAGCGGCTGAGCCACTGCCCTCCTGACGCCAGGGTCGTCAGTGGGCTGGAGTGGCGCTGGTGGTGGGCTGGGACAGTTTGTTGAGCGAGGGATCAGGGACTACGTCTCCCTGAGCCTCATTCGAGGTTCCTCCCGCCCGCCCGGTCTGATTCGGCTGCGCGGCAGGCACTGATGGACTCGGAGGTGAGGAGGTTTCCGGGACGGATGCCGAGCCACATCCGACCACCAGAGCGGCGCTGAGGAGGAGGATCCATTTTCGCATGACCTTCCGTTCGTCGCTCGATGGGCAAAAATCTTCCTGGCTCTCGGGACCTGAGGTAAAGTGCTGAAGGTTTGCAGTACATCGCGCCGACAGACTTGTATGGAGGCGCCCCACGAAGGATAGGAAGAACCTTCAGCACGGAACGCTCAATGCACGATTCACCGCCCCTGAAGGTCACTCGAGCATCAGATCGTGCTCGCGGCAGAGGGCAATGATACGATCCCAGCAGCGCTGGGAGTCGTCCTTCCTGGCCTGCTCGTCATAGAGATCGGCACCCTTCTTGAGGACTCTCAGCGTCTCGCGCCAGAGCTCCTGGCCGGCCAGCAGATCGGCCTGGAGCTCGCAGAGCTCGCCCGTCACCTTGCGCAGGGACTCCAACTTGCTGAAGACCAGCCAGGCATCCTTGAAATCACTGGCGGCCACGAGGGCCCGGAAGAAGGTCTCGAGAGTGGCGCCATCGTTGAGTTGGGAGGAGTCCAAGCGGACCAGTTGTCTGAGCGCCTCGGCCGCCTCCTGGGGACGGCCCTCGGCCAGCAGGGCGT
>CAZWUN010000189.1:0-4149 GCA_964637145.1 uncultured Burkholderiales bacterium | reverse complement strand
GCCCCCGCCCCCCGGGGGGGGGCCCTTGGGTCGCCCGCCGCGGGCCTTTTTGGCTGCGGGTGGGGGGGTTGGCGGCGGGGGTGGCGGAGGAGCCGGGAACTCGAGTCGATCCAGGCACACGCCCGTCGGATCAAGCAGCTCGCAGGCGTCCGGCTGCACCACAAGTCGGGCGCTCACCCACTCGCCCTGATGCCAGAACTGTCCCCCGCAATCCTCGAACCGTTCGGCCAGGTAAGTCAGGTAGCTTTCCAACTCATCTCGGCGATAGGGGAGCCGCACCACCAGGCTGCTCTGCTCCTCGTCGTGCAGCACCTCACCTTCGTAAGGCTCGGCCAGAAGTCGATAGTCCAGCCAGGCAGTCTCGACATCCGCCGTAAAGCGGCTCACCACTCCGGCCAGGTCAGTCCGCAGCCAGGGGATGCGCGCCGGCGGCACCTCGACGCGGACGAAGCGCTGATGAGCCGCGCTCCAGGGCTGCAAAAAGCCCTTATACTCCAGCGTCTCTTCCCCCACAATGGCCTCGACCCAGGACAGGGCTGCGACATCCCCGCCAATGGGCCAGAGCCTGCCCGCCAGCACCGCCGTCCCCGCACCGAGCGTGCGCGCGTGCACCAGCTCGCCCATTTCCGGTTCGGGCATTCGCATGGAGAAGTGGGTCCGGGTGGTCAGGCCGAGCCTGGGCTCTCCGCAACTCGGGCAGGGAAACATCGGTCCGGGCAACCGGCTGAAGAAGAACGCCTCGGGCGCCAGGACGGCCTGGCAGGTCGGGCAGCACACTGGCTCGAGCGGCCGGAAGGGTGAGTAGACCGGATTGACCACGGCCCGGCAGTGGTTGCAGGCCGCGATGTCGTGGCGGGCATCGCCCACGAGGAGGCCGGTCGCGGCGTAACCGCAGTCCAGGCAGGTGGCTTGCATGCTGAATCCCACCAGGTGGTGTTCTGCAGGTCAGCGCGATTGCCTGGAAACGGATGCTGGAACGGGCGCGACCGAGTCACACCCCGAATCGCCTCACCGACCGCTCTCGCGCCTTGCGGGCCTCTTCCCCTCGATCCCGCGGGGGGGCCTGGGTGACCATCCGGTCCAACAACCGCCCGACCGAGGCGGTGATCTCCTCCACCGCGAGATCGAACGCCTCCTGGTTGAGCTTGGAAGGCCGGGTCGTCCCGCTCACCTTGCGCACGAACTGCAGGGCGGCGGCGTGCACCTCCTCGGGCGTGGCCGGGGGCGCGAAGTTGTGCAGGGGCTTGATATTGCGACACATCCCCCAGGGTTCGATGCAACTTTCTTTCAGCCCCCCCGGGTAAGCTCTACGACGTGATCCAAGCGGCCCGAACCGATCTCACCCGGGCCCTGCGCCGCCTTGAGAAAGGGGGCGCTGAGTTGATGCGCCCGCTGGGGCGCGACCGGCTCGAGCCGGCCAGCGAGGCCGACCTCGAGAGTGGCCAGCCCCTCTATCTTCGCTTGCCGGGCGACGCAAAACCCACCCGCCTGGGCGAGCCTTCCGAGATCGCTTCGCTCGACGACTACCTCAACGGCCCGCCCACGCCCCTCAAGGAGGCCATCGCCAGCCTGGTGGAGCGAGGGCTGGTGCAGGACGGACCCGACTCCTACAAGACGCTGCTCCACAAAGAGGTGCTCTGGGCCACCGATCGGACCCTCAAGGAGATGAGCCGTTCGGCCTCCACGCCCGACCACGTGCTGGCCATGGACTTCTTCGGGGGCAGCGGGCTCGACCGCGGACTGGCCCAGAGCGAGCGGGCCCGCAGCCTGAAAGCGACCGCCGAAGCCGGGCTGGTCAGCCACTGGGAGGCCTACGACCAGTATGCTCGTCCCCGCCCGCGCCTGCCGGTTGGCTCGGGAGCGAGCGTGCCGCGCCTGCTGGTGCCCGAGAGCCATCTGGAGGATCCCGACCAGGTGGTGCAGGCTGAGAGCGAGTGGCGCAGCGCCTTCTTTCGCCACCTGGCCCCGGTGCTCTCCGAACTCGGGCCCCTGGACAAGTCGGTCTACGTGCCCGACTCGTTCCGCAGCCTGGACGGGCCCTTCCCTCTGGAGACCCGGCTGCAAAGCGCTGCGGTGCTGCTGGCGGCGGTGGCTCCCACCTCCAAGAAGCCCTGGCAGGACGCCTTCAACCTCTACGCGACCGCGGCCCAGGCCAGCCAGAGCTCGCTCGAGCTGTTGCGCAACTGCGAGCTTCTGGCCGGCTCGGTCAGCCTGGGGATGGCTCCCAGCCTGCCTCAGAACCCGAGAAGCCCGCACGCTGACGTCAAGGACCACATCTTCGAGCGGTTGACTGCGGCTACCGGCTCGCCCTCCGTGGCGGCGGGCGCGGTGGAGATCTTGCGCATCCGGGTGGGGGAGGAGAGCCAGGAGGAGCGGCTCGAGCTCTTCGACCAGCTGGCCAGCCGCTTGAGCTCAGACCAGCGCCAACACGCGCCGGCGCTGTATCAGGAGATTCTGGCCAACCGCCTGCCTCAGGAGAGCCTGCCCGTGACCGGCCAGCGCTACCTGCAGGTGCTCTCGGCCTGCGCCCAGCTCGGCCAGCCTCTCCTGGCCGGACCGGTCTTCGAGCACCTTCAGCTTGGGATCGCCGAGGGGCGCATCCAACCGGACCAGATTCCCGCCATGCTGGCGGGCGGGGTGATGTCGGGTCGCTTCGACCGCCTGCCCGGACAGGGCGGGGTGCGTCTGGAGTCCGACTACGCCCTGGTCGGCGGGGTGCGGGTGAAGGGCCGGCAGGCGTGAGGTCGCTGGGGCCCAACCTGTGGGTGCTGGATCAGCCCTTCAAAGCGGGGTTCCTGCACCTGGGCACGCGGACCACCCTCATCAAGCAGTCCGATGGCAGCCTCTTCGTCCACTCTCCAGGGCCCCACGTGCGTCCCCTGCGAGAGAAGATCGAGGCCCTGGGACCGGTGGGAGCGCTGGTGGCTCCCAACACCATGCACCACCTCTTCCTGGGCGAGACCATGGAGCTCTTCCCGCAAGCCCGGGCGCTGGCTTCTCCCGGGGTGGATCGCAAGAACCCCCACCTCAACCTGGAGAACCTGTCCGGCCAGAAATGGGATGACCTGGAGCAACTGCTGGTGCAGGGGATGCACACTCTGCGCGAGTTCGTGTTCTTCCACCCGGCCAGCGGCACGCTGATTCTGACCGACCTGGCCTTCAACATGACCTCCTGCGACGACTTCCTGACCCGGGTGGCCATGCGATTGAACTCCGCCTACGGCCGCTTCGGGCCCAGCCGCATCTTCTCCACTCTGGTGGCCGATCGGGCTCAGCTCAAGAGGTCGCTCGAGCAGATCCTCGAGTGGCCTTTCCGGCGCATCATCCTGGCTCACGGCGAGGTGGTGGAAGAGGGCGCCGCAGCCGTGTTCCGAGAGGGGTTCGAGCGCAAGGGCTGGCTGCGCTGAGCAGTGCGCAGCATGAGGGTGCGACCCTCCACCCGCTCCACCTCGCGCCATCCGAATCGCTCGTAGAGCGGCATCGCATCGCGCGTGTCCAGGAAGATCCGCTCCTGGTCCACCAGCTCGAGCAGCCGGGCGATCATCTCTTTGCCCAGCCCCCGACCACGGTGCGAAGGGGCCACCACCACGTCGTAGAGCCAGGCCGTGCCCGGGTGCACCAGGCTCACTCGGGCATAGGCCACCAGGCGCCCCTCCCGGTAGCAGGCCAGGTTCACCAGCGCCCGCTCCAGGTTCGAGGCCACCAGCGCCGGACTGCGCTTGTGAGCCCAGTAGGAGGAGCGCAGCAGCTCCCATACCTCTTCGGGCGCGATCCGGGCCGGGTCGCTCACCCACCCTTCGTTCACCACGCAGAGGTCCGGGTTGGCCCGCAACATGGCCCGGGCCACCTCCACGTCGCCCCGCCCGACCAGCCCCTCGTAGACCCGCTGGCGGGCCAGGGGGCGCAGGTGCTGGCCCAGCTTCACCTTGCAACTGGCCTGCTGAAGGCCCAGGCGCAGCACGGTCAGAGCCTTCAGCGGTCCGGCGTAGCGGGGGTCGGAGAAGGGGGCGTAGCCCCCTTCCGGCTGGTACTTGAGCATGAAGGCCTCCAGCACGCGGGCCTTCTCGCTCAGCGACTCCACCCGCTCCAGGCGCCCCCGGGCCACGGCCGAGCGGTAGTAGGTGGTGGCCGGGCAGGCCAGCTCGGGGT
>CAZWUN010000188.1:0-10150 GCA_964637145.1 uncultured Burkholderiales bacterium | reverse complement strand
GTTCGCTCCCCCGCATGAAGACTTCGATCCAGGCCTGGTGCGGAGAAGAATCTTCTTCACAGAGACTTGAATCGAAATCTTGTTCTGGCGACAAAGGGCTTCGGGCCCACTGTCCAGCGACGACAGGAGCGTCCGCTGTCAGCGGCCCGAAGCTCGGTCGCTCTCAGGGGGCAACCCGGGTCTTCAGCTCGAGCACGGTCTCGCTGGTGCTCGGAATGATGATCGAGCCTCCCAGCGTCACCGTCTGCTCGGTGCTGGTCACGGTCTTCTGCCAGATCGGAACTCCCGTGGCGCGGTCGACATGCATGGTCCACTGCATCTTGCTCTGCGAGCTTGTCGAAGCCCGTTCGTTCTGGCCCTGAGAGGAGACCTGGAGCGAGAACTCCAGCACGGCCATCTTGTCGTCCAGGCTGACCAGCTTACCGGTTCCCAGCATCTTTGTTTGAATCGGAAGCTTCTTGGAGTCGAGCCCGACAGTGCCTGTGCTGACTTGCTCCACGGGCCAGGTCTCACCCACGGCCACGTTGCGTAACGGGAAGAGGGCGGGCTGGTCCATGAGCCCGGGAGGCCCGGCGTCCTCCCCCGCTCTCTGCTCGCACAGCTTGGAGATGCTCAGGTGAAAGTGACCCGCAGGGGCAAGACTTTCCGCGTCCCCTGTTCGATTCCACTTGCGCACCTGGCGTACCACAGAGCAGGTCCCGGTCAGATCCCTATCGGTGATCTGGTCTTCCCAGACCAGGTCCTGCTCCTCGGCCGAGTTGGCCTCGCCACCGGGAAGCTTGACCTGGGTCTTGACGCTGAGATGGCCCTCGGTGATCCACGTCGTCTTGGGCTCAGGACGATAGCGAAGCTGGATCTTGCTGGCTTCAGTGGCGGCCAACAATGGCAGCGTCAGCAAGGCGACGCACAGAAGGAGAAGCTTTCTCATCTCACGTTCCCCCTGTCCACAGGCTTGGGACCCCCGGTTTTGGGGGTAGCTGGCACTTTGGGCGGGCCCATCTCCGGCCTTCCCGTCGGACCCGTGTAGTGGTCGGGCCCGTGAACCGAATCGGCATTACCATTCTGGACACCGTGCGGGTCGAGCACGATGATCAGGTTGGGATTTCGCGTCGACTGAAGGGCAGCCATGTTGTGCTCGGTATTGCCGGTGCCGACGGCGATGAGAACCCCGGTCGCCCCGCCCACGATGGTGCCGGCCGGGCCGGCCAGAGCGGTGCCGGCTCCGGCGCCCTTGACCACCATGATCATCACAAGTGGGGCTCCTCCGTACACTCCATACTGTCGAACTGCACCGGGAACCCAGCTGTAAGGGTGCACGGTGAAGGGCTGGTTGCCGCCGGTGTGAGGACCCAGAGCGCTCACGGCCTGCTCTTGCATGTCGGCGCAGCCTCGCGTGTAGAAGTCACCGCTCAGCGTGTTCAAGAAGTTGCGCAGCCCGCCGGGGGCTGTGTCCCAGGTGCGAGGATAGTTCTTCACATAGTTGTTGATAGCGGTCTGGTAGGTGGTAAGCAGGCTGCCCAGGTTGGTCAGCTCGCTGGGCGTCAGGCCGTTGAGCACCTGTTGCAGCCCGGGATCGTTGGCGGCCTGGTTGGTCAGGTTGCCGAGCGGTGAGTCAGGGTTGTTGCTGAGCCAGTCGTTGAAGTCGCCCACCGGCTCCTCGGTTTCACCTTCCTCGCCCTCGCCCTGGCTCTGGCCGGCCCCCTCTCCGTCCCCATTCTCCATGCCTGGTCCGAGGATGGGCGGAGGGCCGCCGGGGCCCGAGGGTGGGCCAGACGGCCCGGGGTTACAGGGACCCGTGCCGGGAGGGCAGTTCTGCCCGATGGCCGGGGCCAGCAGGGCCAGGGCCAGCACCAGGGCTCCCAGAAACTTGCGAATTCGCATGTTGATCGACCTCCTGTCGAAGGACTCTCTGCTCCAGGATAGGCCAGGACCGCTTGAGCGAATATGATCGGGATCAGTCCCGGCAGGTCGCTTCCCCGGCCGCGGCCAAGCATTCCGGGTGACTCAGAACCTGCGGGCCATCCCCAGCATCGACAGCCTGCTGCAGGCGGCCGCTGCTCGCCCCGAGCTGGCCTCCCGCCCGCGGGCCCTGGTGACCGACGCCCTGCGCCTGGCCGCGGCCGAGCTGCGGGCCCGGGGAGGAGCCCCCGACCCGGCCGAGGTCATCTTGCGGCAGGCTGAGACGCTGCTGCACGACTGGCTGGGCAAGACCTTGCGACGCGTCATCAACGCCACCGGGGTGGTGCTCCACACCAACCTCGGCAGGGCCCCCCTGGCCGCTCGGGCGCTCGAGGCGGTGACGCGCGTGGCGGCGGGCTACTCCAATCTCGAGCTCGACCTGGAGACCGGCCAGCGCGGCAGTCGCTACAGCCACCTGGTGGGGCTGCTCGCGCGCCTGACGGGCGCCGAGTCAGGCCTGGTGGTGAACAACAACGCTGCCGCCATGCTGCTCCTGGTGGACGAGCTGGCTCGAGGCCGCGAGGTGATCTGCTCGCGCGGCGAGCTCGTCGAGATCGGGGGCGCCTTCCGCGTGCCCGACGTGCTGGCCCGGGGCGGGGCCCGGCTGGTCGAGGTGGGCACCACCAACAAGACCTACCTGCGCGACTTCGAGGCGGCCCTCACGAGCGAGACGGGCATGATCCTCTCCACCCACATGTCCAACTTCGTGATGCTGGGCTTCACCCATGCCCCCGACCCCGTGGAGCTGGCGGCCCTGGCCCGGTCGCGCCGCGTGCCGGGCGTGCTCGACCTGGGCTCGGGGCTGCTCGACGAAGAGCTCTCGGGCCTGCTGGGAGAGCCCTCGGTGGGCTCGATGGTGCGGGCCGGCTTCGACCTGGTCGCCTTCTCGGGCGACAAGCTGCTGGGCGGCCCCCAGTGCGGCATCATCGTGGGCTCGCGCGAGCTGATCGCGCGCCTGGCCAGGAACCCGCTGACCCGGGCCCTCCGGGTGGACAAGCTGACCGTGGCCGCCCTCGAGGCTACGCTGCGCCTCTATCTCGAGGCTCCTGGAGAGATCCCCGTGCTGCGCATGCTACGCTCAAGCGACCTGGAGCAGAGGGCCCGACGGCTGGCCGAGCCGCTCGTGGGGCTGAAGGCCACGGTCGAGCCGGGCTCGTCCATGGTGGGGGGAGGCAGCCTGCCGGGCAAGGATCTGCCCACCCACCTCGTGCGCCTGCCCGGTGACGAGGAGGAGTGGGCTTCCCGGTTGCGCCGCCACGACCCGGCGGTCATGGTGCGCCGGGCCGAAGACTCGATCTGGCTCGACCCCCGCACCCTGCTCGAGGGCGACGAGGATGAGCTGGTACAGGCCTTGCAACAGACCCGCTGAGTCTCAGTGGGTTGCTTTTAGCTCGGCGCTCTCGACGCTGACCCCCTCCGGGCCGCTTTGCCTGAAGAGGAACGAATAGTTGCCGTTCTTGAAGTCCAGCAAAATTGGGAGGACGACCTTCTGAGCGGCCAGGCCCTCTCGGGTCGTTCCGGGCGGAACTTCGAGGTTGGTCACCTTGCCCGGAACCCCGCTGCCGTCTTCCTCCATGGCCACCAGCGCCTGGAAGGTCAGGCCGTCAGTCGGGCCCTGGCCCTGTGGGGCTTCGGAGAAGTTGCAGTACCATTCCTGAAACAGGAGCCGGGTGGTCCAGGTGCGTGGCTCGTAGGTAACGAACACCTCGAAGTCCTCGACGGTGCCCGCGTAGTCATAGGTGTAGTGCGAGGACTTGTTGGATTCGCGCACCGTCACCCCGCCCGTCATCTGGGTTCCCTGAATGGTGATGTCGTAAGTGGCCTCGACCGTTCTGGTCGTATCCAGGGTGACGGTGCCCGTTGTGCCCGTGATCGGCCTCGGGGGCGCCGGACCGGTGGTGGTGCGGCTCTGCTCGAGATTGTAGGTGCCGGTGATGTGCAGTCGGTCATCGGAATCAACCAGAGGGCTGGTCTCGCCGGCCTCCTTGTCATAGAAACCGTCGCGGTTGTCGTCCTCGAGAAAGTCGGGTAAAAGGCCCCGGTCGGAGTTCAGGTCGCGCTCGGGGCGCAGCCCGTCTGCGTCCGGGTCTCGGGAGGTCTTGTCGAGGAAGACTCCGGCCGGAGAGAACACCAAACGTCCGACGGCCGGCAACAGGTTCAGGATGGTTGCCAGACCCTCGATCTGAAAGGTTCGCGGGTTGGCCGCAAAGGCCGTGTAGAAGAAGTTGTAATAGAAGGTGGGGTCTTTGCCGGGCAGCGGTGGTCCTCCCACGTCAGCCCGGAACATGGTCGAGAGGATCTCGTCCTTGTCGTGGATGCAGTCATTGTCTGAGTCCATGCGCTGGGGGTCGGTCTTGAAGCGATGGACCTCGTCGAAGTCCTGGACCCCGTCGTTGTCGGCGTCGGCTTCGATCTCGGGCTCGTCGTTTCGCGGATTGACGGTGGTGGGGATGGGAGCCAGGATCAGGTCGAGAAGTGTGCGAATTTCGCTGAGCGCCGCACCGGAATCTTCATGGACGACGACTCGCTTGTAAGTCTCGATCTGGCTGAGGAAGACTCTTTCTTCCGTTCCATACCAGGGGTTCAGGATCACCAGGGCGCGTCCGTCGTCTCCCGGGTCGTTGCCCCGGGCCGCTAACGGGGGCGATTGCTCCCACCCGACGATCACGCAGTCATGAGCCGAGGTGCCATTGTTGCAGAACGTGACCAGGACGGGTCGGTCTTCCGCGATCTCGGTGCGCACGACCTCCCACAAGATCTCGCGCCTGGGAAAGAAGTACTGGGGCGGGGGGGAGCCCAGGGCAAAGGTGATCGATTTTCTCGTCAGCATGTCCACCGGCGAGAGGCCCTCTCCGTAGCAGAAGTCGCGCTCCGGGTCATCCGGCCTGTAAGGCGGGGAAGGCAATCCGGAGAGACGGTCTTTGAACAGTTCGTAGGTCAGGCGGTCCTGGCTCAAGCTGCTTCCCCGATAGTGGTTGATCATGACCAGGGCGGCCGCCCAGCAGTTCATGTTGCAGGCAGGATCGAGGTGGAAGTCCTGGTCTGGTTTCTCGGGGTGAGGTCCGTCCCAGGGATGGGTCGCCGTGCCCTGCCTGCGTGCTCCCAGGCTCTCGAGCAAGAGCAGTTTCGTGTCCTTGCGCTGCAGGAGGGGCTTGACGGGGAGGACCTTGCGGACGGTGACCGCCCGAGTTGCGGTCTCCCGGCCTTGTTTAGACTGACTGAAGGCCTGGATGCGCAGGGCCAGCGGCCTGGTGAAGTTGGAGAGCGTTCCGTCCTCTACCAGCATTTGGACCCGCCAGTAGTAGAGCCCCTCGGCCAACTCGACTCTCAGAGGGCCTTCCACAGTCTCATCGGTAACAAGATCGGCGAATCTCGGGTCCCTGGCCACCTGGACCCGGTAGGAGCGGGCCCTGGGAGATGGATACCAGGATAGCTCGATCTGGCCAGGGGGATAGGCCGCCCCGGGCAGCGGGAACGTGGGTCCGACCGGGGGGTTCTGGTTGGGCAGGCCCGGGGTCGTCTCGCTGGAATAATACCAGTGTTGGGCCCCGATCTCGGTGGACTGGGGGGTCCTTGTCAAGGAGTCTCCCGGAATCAGGATGCGCACTCTTCCCTGGCCGCCCGACGGAGCATCGGGCCGATCCCCCCAGGCGATCTGGTCGAGTACTGTGCCGTCCGATGCGAGCAAGCTGACCTCTCCCGTGGTCGGGTCGAGAAAGTTGCTACTGGCCGCGTGCACGGTGCGCGGAGTCACCGCGTCGCCCCCGCCGTCGAAGAGCACGAGCAGCAGGGGACCGGGACCCTGGAGGGCGGCGGCAGGCAAGGGATACTCCAGGCCGTCCTCGTTGCGCAACTTCAGGCCGGTCAGGTTGGCCGCGTCCTGACCCAGCTTGATTTCCACGAACGGCAGGAACCCGTCACCGCTCACGAAGGCCACTTCATTGAGCAGGCTGGTCGGACCCGCGGTCGGCTCGGGGGCCTCGACCCGCTCGCCCGGAGCGAATTCGCCCTCTGCAAGCTGTATGGCCGCCTCTGGCGTCATCACGCCATCCAGGGGCGCTGAAACCGGGGGTCCATTCACCGCCTCCGAGCCGCCGCAAGAGATGACAAGACAAACAAGCAGAGAGATGAGCAGCGGACGCAATGAGACAGACCTCCCCGAGAAAATCTCTGGGAGGTTTCTTGGTATCCTTTAGGCTCCCTCTCAGTGCTCCAGGGGCGGTGCTGGCAGGTCGGGCATGGCCACCGGGTTGAGCATGAGCCCCTCCTTGCGGCACCGCTCGGCCTCTTCGGGCCGCTTCAGCGCCTCGGCCAGGGCGGCCCGCTCGTGCCAGGCCGGGGCATCCCGATACCCCTGGGCGAAGGCCTCCTCCATCAGAGCCCAGCCCTCAGCGGCCCGTCCCGCCAGTCGCAGCGCCCGGGCAGCCGTCATCAATGTCTCGAAGTCGCGCCGCAGAGCCAGTTCTGCCTGCATCAGCTCCACTGCCTCGCGCCCCTCGCCCCGCTCGAGCAGCAAACCGGCCAGGGCCCGCCGGTGGCCCATCGTCTGCTGGCCCTCCAGCTCGCGCCGGTAAGCGTCCTCCACCCTCTGGCGCGCTTCGGCCGCCTCGCGCTCGAGCTTGAGTCCCGAGAGGGCGACCGCCAGCCCTTGCAGGGCGCTGGGGTCGCGTCCCACCGCGTAGCTCTCGGTGAAGCGTTCGTGGGCAGCGGCAAAACGTCCCCGGGCCAGGTCCAGCCGCCCCAGCTCGGCCAGAGCCGCCGGATCCCGCCCGATGGCGAGGGCTGAGCTGAGCACCATCTCGGCCAGCCGCAGCTTGCCGTGGCGAGCATAAAGGCGAGCCAGCAGCACCCGGGCCTGCAGCGAAGCGGCCACTTCCCCGGCCTGCTCGCGGTCGATCGCCTTCCACAGCTCTTTGCCCGCCTCGTCGTCGAGTCCCCGGGCCACCAGGGTCTGGGCCCGCAGCACCGAGCTGGCCAGGCCCGGTTGCTGGCGGGCCAGCTCGTCGGCCAGCTCCGAAGCGGGCTCCACCTTTCCCAGGGCCAGCAGCGCCGTCACCTTGAGCGCTCGCGCCGGCTGCTGGGACGGGTCCTCCTTGAGAATGCGCGCGATGCGCTCCAGGGCGCCCTGGAAATCGTGCCGGGCCACCTCCAGGTGGGCCAGTACCAGCTCGGCGCCCGGGTTGAGGTGGGCCATGCTCTTGAGCGAGAGGCGAGCGTTCTCCTCGGCCAGCAGATACATGGCCGGATCGCGCGTCTCGCGCGCCCGGGCCAGGTAGGCCTGGGCCAGCGCGGCCCGGTCCAGGAAGCCGGTGGGATTTTGCTCCACCCGGGCCTTGAGCTGATCGATCTCCTGGCGAGTGCCGGGCGAGAGCAGGGGCAGCCCGTAGGGGGCGACCGGGATCTCGCGCGGGGCGGCCTGCTCGAGCCGTTGGCCCAGAGTCAGGCCGCCCGCCAGGATCAGGGCGGCCAGGAGCAGCACGGCCATCCACCGGCGAGGGCTCATGGGCGGCGGTTCTCGTCGCCAGGCGGCTTTCCTGGAGGAAGGCCGGGGAGCGGGATGAACTTGCGGCCTGTGAAGCACTTCATCGTGGGCACCGCCGGTCACGTCGACCATGGCAAGAGCACCCTCATCCGAGCCCTCACCGGCATCGAGACCGATCGCTTGCCCGAGGAGCAGGCCCGCGGGCTCTCCATTGACCTGGGCTTTGCCCACCTCGAGCTGCCTGGCGAGATCGTGGCCGGCATCGTGGACGTGCCCGGCCACGAGCGCTTCCTCAAGAACATGCTGGCCGGCGTGGGCGGCTACGACCTGGGCATGCTGGTGGTGGACGCCCAGGAAGGGGTGATGCCCCAGACCCGCGAGCACCTGGAGATCCTCGAGCTGCTCAAGACCCGGGCCGGGCTCGTGGTGCTGACCAAGATCGATGCGGTGGACGCCGACTTCGCCGAGCTGGTGGAGGATGACCTGCGCGCTTACCTGGCCGACACGTTCCTCAAGGAGGCTCCCCTGGTGCGGGTCTCGGCTCGCAGCGGGGAAGGCCTGGACGAGCTCAAGCGGGTGCTGGCCGAGTTGCTCGGCCAGCTCACCCCGCGCAACCGCAAGGCGCCTTTCCGGTTGCCGATCGACCGGGTCTTCGTCAAGTCCGGTTTCGGTTCGGTGGTGACGGGGTCGCTCTGGAGCGGCACCCTGCGCAAGGGCGACCCGGTGGTGGTGCTTCCGTCCGGCATCGAAACGAAGGTGCGCGGCCTGCAGGTCCACGCCCAGGCGGTGGAGGAGGCTCAGGCCGGCCAGCGGGTGGCCGTCAACCTGACCGGCGTCGAAGCCGCCGCCCTCGAGCGCGGCCAGTGGCTGGCCCCGCCCGGCCTGCTCACGCCCACGCAGAGGCTGGACGCCCGCCTGGAGCTGCTCGAGCGCCTGCCCCGTCCGGTCAAGCATCGCAGCCGCATTCGCTTCTACGCGGGCACCCTGGAGACGCTGGGCACGCTGCTGGTGCTGGAGGGCGAGGCCCTCAAGCCGGGCCAGCAAGCCCTGGTGCAGATTCTGCTGGACGAGCCGGTGGTCTTGCAGCAAGGGGATCGTTTCGTGCTGCGCGACTTCACGGCTCAGCTGACTCTGGGCGGGGGCGAGGTGCTGGATACCGCTCCGGCTCGTCACAAGCGGGGCGATACCGAGGCCCTCGAGTCCTTGCGCCGTCGCGAGCAGGGCGGCCCCGAAGAGGCCCTGCTGGAGGTGCTGCGCAAGGCCAGCGGAGGGACCCGCACGGTGGGTGCCCTGGCCCAGGAGATGCAGACTCCCGCTGCCCAGGTGGAGACCTGGGTGAAGGAGCTGGCCGCGGCGGGCGAGGTGGTGGTGCTGGGCAAGAGCGTGGCCCTGGCCAGCCTGGCCTCGGCCCTGGAGGACCGCCTGCTCGGGGTGCTGGGGAAGTTGGAGCAGGGGGCTCCCTGGAAGGTGGGCTGGCGCAAGGAGGAGATCCTGCGGCTGCTGGCCGCCGAGACCCCGAAGCTGGCCGAGGAGGTGCTGGCCGAGCTGGGGCGCTCGGGCCAGATTCAGGACCAGAATGGCTTGCTGTCGAGCTTGAGCCACCAGCCCACCCTGGCTCCTTCCCAGCAGAAGGCCCTGGAGCGGCTCGAGGAAGTGCTGCGGGCGGGCGCTTTCGCGCCTCCGGACTTTGACGCAGCTCTGGCCGAGGCCCAGATCGACACCCGCTCGGCTCCGATCGTGGAGGGATACCTGCTCGAGAGCGGACGGGGGGTGAAGGTGGCCCCCAACCTGGTCTTTCTGGAGGAGACCCTGGAGCGGGCTCGCGAGCTCCTGGCCGAAGCCATCCGTCAGAGTGGCCCGTTGGGGGCCTCTGAGGCCCGCGAAGTGCTGGGAACGACGCGCAAGTTCCTGATTCCCATGCTCGAATACTTTGACCGCATCCACTTCACCCAGCGCGACGGGGACAAGCGCATCCTCTACGGGCAGAAGGTCAAGATCTCTTGATTCACTCCACCTTCTCGAGGGAGTGGCGGGCCAGCAGGTAGCCGGTCGCGCCTCCCAGCACGGCACCCGAGGCAAAGCCCAGCGCCGTGCCCGCGGCCTCGCCCAGGAAAGCTCCTCCCACCGCGCCTACCAGGGTGCCGGCAACCAGGCCGACGGCTCCGCCCACCAGCGTCATGCCGATGGCGCCCCGTCCGTCCGGCTCTCGAGCCGACAGCCTGAGGCCCACCAGGGCTCCCATTGCACCCCCCACGGCCGCTCCCGTCACCGCGCCGTTGACAAGTCCGCCCAGCACCCGGGCCGAGCCCGAAAGACCCGAGCTGGCCCAGCCCACCAGGCCGGAGCCAACCGCTCCGCCCACGGCCAGCGAGCCGATCAGCAGGCTGCGATCCTCCAGGGCAGGCTCTTCTTGTTGTTGCCGTTCCCGAGGCCGGACCGGTCTCGGGAGAGGGGCGTGGGTCGTCTGGATCCTCATCTCTGGCCGAAATTCTAACCCTGGCAGGAGGGGCGACATGTTACCGATGTGTATACACCGTGCGAGAGATCCTCAAGGCGACGAAGTTGAAAGTCCCATGACGACCGGGAAGAAGATCTCATAGAAGGAGACGATGCAGATCGATTAGAATAATTTTGGGTTGATCACTCCAGGGTGATCAGCCAGGGGAAAACCGGCTGTTTCCGGTTTTTCGTGTTGAGTTGACACGGTTC
>CAZWUN010000187.1:0-10227 GCA_964637145.1 uncultured Burkholderiales bacterium | reverse complement strand
ATGTCCACCCCCACGCCGCCGGCTTCGGGGGAGCGGTTCTTGCGCCACATGTTCTCGTCGAACATGGAGAAGTTGGTGCCATCGGGGTTGGTGACGGGGATGACGTAGAGGTCGAGGTTCTGCACCAGGGCGGTGTTGGCGGCCACGGCCGGCTGGCTGGAGTCGGGATCGTAGTTGGCCAGCAGCTGCTCGGTCAGCTCCACCATGCCGATGGGCTGGCACCATTCGCGGGCGTGGGGGGCGGCGAAGTTGAGCACGCCCACCTTCTGATCGCGGTCGGGGTCGTGGCGGGGCCCGATGCGCAGGTAGTAGAGGGGGGCGGGGCCGCGCAGCTCGCTCTTTTTTCCGTCGTAGCCATCGGTCTGGTAGGGGCGCTCCACCAGCTCGACCAGATCGGGATAGCGCCGGGTCAGATCCTGAGCCCACTGGTAGACCTCGGTGGGGCTCATGTAGCCGTTCACGAAGCCGGTCTCGAGGCCGGCCAGCAGTCCCGCCCCCACCACCGGACCGGCCACGGCGGCCACGGTGGGTGCCAGCACGTCGGCCCCGCGGGGCGGGACTGAGGGCGCCGGGCCGCTCAGCGAGACGGAGTCGGCAGGCCCGGGCGGAGGGGCACAGGCAGCCCTGGGGCGCGCGGAGGGGGTCATGGGATGGCTTGCGGCCGGGGTGATGAGCATTGCCTAAAATTAGCCCGGCCGGGGCTGAGAGAAGGCTACCTGCTTGTGTACATTGCGTCGAGTCTGGTAGGCCACCACCACCGCTCGCACCGGGTCGGCTCCCGCCTCTCGCAGAGCAAGCGCGCACGAGATCAGGGTGGATCCGGTGGTCAGCACGTCGTCCACCAGCACCACCGGCCCGCTAACCCGGCCGCGGGTATGAAACGGCCTCAGCTGCTGGCGTTGAGAACGCTGGAGAGCTTTCTGCTGACGACGGTCGGGGCAGCTGAGCAGGGCTTTCCAGGGCCGGTCCAGAGCCCGCACCAGCAGCTCGGAAGGATTGAATCCCCGCTGGTGCTGGCGCCAGGGGCCGCTGGGCACGGGCACCAGCAGGCCTTCGGGGCAGGGCAGCAGCGCCGCCAGCTCGCGGGCGCAGGCCAGGTGACCCTGGAACTTGAGGCTGCGGATGGCCTGGCGCAGGGGGCCCTGGTAAAGCCCGGCCGCCGCGACCTGGTCCAGGCCCGCCAACCGGGGAGGGGAAACGGGCTCGATCTGGTCCCGGCAGGCAGGGCAGAAGCCGCGCCCGAATCGGTCGCAGCCCGGGCAGCGGGGGGGAAACAGGAGGTCGGTGAGCAGGCTAAGTGGCAACTGGCCGGGCTTTGAACGTGAACCGGCTCCCGCTACCCAGGACGACCTGCCGGTAGCGATGACCCCCCTCGAGCACGCAGCCCGCGCCCACCAGGGCGTCGCTGACGTCGGCCTCACGGTTGATGCGGCTGGCGTCCCAGATGACGCTGGAGGAGACATGCACGCCTTGCTCGATCACCACCCCGTCGCCCAGGACCAGGGGGCCCTGCAACGCGGCCCCCGCCTCCACGTGGGCCCCCCGCCCCAGCACCACGGGCGGGACGACGCTGGCCTCGGGATGCAAGAAGGCGTGCTCCTCCAGCCAGACACCCGGCTGGACCTCGCTTCCCGGCATGGGCAGGCCCACCCGGCCCTCGAGAAAGTCGCGGTTGCCCTGGCGGTAGCTGATCAGATCGCCCACGTCGCGCCAGTAGCCTTCCAGCTCCAGGGCGTAGAAAGCCCGGCCCTCCTGGACCAGGCGGGGGAAGAGCTGGCGACCGAAGTCGTAGACGATGTTCGGGATGAGCTCGAAGATGGCTGGCTCGAAGACGTAGATTCCGGTGTTGCACAGGGGGCTGAAGACCTCTTCGGCCCGGGGTTTCTCCTGGTAGCGCACAACCCGGCCCTGCTCGTCGGTGGCCAGCAGGCCGACCTCGCTCGGGTTCTCCCGGCGCACCACGGCCAGGGTGGCCATGGCTCCGCGCTCCTTGTGGAAGGCGATCAGGGCGCTCAGATCGAGGTCGGTCAGCAGGTCGCCTCCGATGACCAGGAAGGTGGAGCGGAAGAAGTCGGCCACCTGGCGCACTCCCCCCGCCGTCCCGAGCAACTCGGGCTCGACCGAGTAGCTCAGCCGGGTTCCCTGAAACTCGGTCTCCCCGAAATAATCAGTCACATAGCGGGGCAAGAGGTGCAGGTTGATCATGACCTCGTCCAGCCCGTGCCCGCGGAGGTGCCCGAGGGTGTGCTCGAGGATGGGCCGGTTGACCATCGGCACCATGGGCATGGGCAGGGCGTAGGTCAGCGGGTAGAGTCGGGGCGCGCCCCCCGCGGCCAGCACCATGGCCTGCATCTAAAGAGCCCTGGCGCCTTCCGCGCCCTTCTTCACGACCTGCAGCATGAAGCGGGGGATGGCCAGCATGCGGGTGAACCGGCTGGGCTGGCGCAGCAGGCGATAGAACCATTCCAGGCCCAGCGAGCACATCCAGCCGGGGGCTCGCTGCACCTTGCCGGCAAAGACGTCCAGGCTGCCACCCACCCCGATGCCCGCGCGCACCCCCAGTTCGGCGCCGTGGCGCTGCATCCACTTCTCCTGGCGCGGAAATCCCAGGGCCGCCAGCAAGATGTCGGCTCCGGAGGCTTTCACGGCGGCGATGGCCTCCTGGTCGTCCTGGAAGTAGCCGTGCATGGTGCCTGCGACCTGAATCCCGAAGCGCTGCTCGAGCGCGGCGGCGGCCGCCTCGGCCACGCCAGGGGCGGCGCCGAGCAGGAAGAGGCGAGGCTTTCGGCCCGAGGGGAGGGTGGCCAGCTGGGGGATCAGCTCCACCCCGGGCACTCGCTCGGCCAGCGGATAGCCGGAACGGCGCGAAGCCCACACCACCCCCGCGCTGTCGGGCACCACCAGGTCGGCCCGGTTGACCAGCTCGCGATACTCGGAGTCTTGCTGGGCGTGCATGATCATCTCGACGCCCAGGGTGACCACCTGGTGAAATTTATTCTCGTCCAGCAGGGCGTCGAGGCGCGTCAGAGCCTCGTGCATCGTAAGGCGATGCACTTTGACTCCAAGGATTTCGAGGCTTTGCACCTCGGGATGGACCGTCGCTGCCATGGGGAGCCTCTTCTAGAAGGAGCCATAAAACCCTGTTTGACGGGGATTGAACCGGTTCGGTCGGATGAAGAATTTACAAGTTTGGATCCTTCGGGGGGGTGGCTCGGGTAACTGGCGAACCAGTCTGGATGACACGATTTCTGCTCATCTTGCTGTTGATGGGCCTGGCTCGGGCCCAGGAACTCGAACTGACACCTTTTGCCTATCAGGGAGTGGTGCAGCAGGTGACTCCCGGTGGGGTCTGGCTGCAGACCTCCGACGGGCTGAACGTCATGCTGCCCCAGGGGCTCGACTTCGAAGTGGGGGGAACCCGCGTGGGAGTGAACTCGCTGGTTCCTGGGAACCCCTGCTCGGTGCTCGTTCCCGCTGGCCCGGCCCAGGTCGTGGCGGTGCAGGGGGACCTGTGCACCCTGATGCTTCCCACCGGTCCCTGCCAGGTGCCCGTTTCGGTCTTGCCGGCCGATGCCATGGGCAAAGGCAAGGTATCCGTGCTCAAGAACAACGGCAAAGTCGTCAACGTGCCCCTCAACGCCGCCATGAACATGCAGCGCTCGCAGGGGGCTCGCATTCTGGGCGCACCGGGCCTCTCGATCCCTCGCTGGACGAGCGGGGCTCCGCTGGAAGGCGTGGTGTGCGGCTACCAGGGCGACGACCTGCTGCTTGTGACGGCCGCCGGCGGCCTGCTGGCGGTGCCCTCGCGTTACGCCCCCTCGCTGGTTCCCGGCCGTCCCATCTTCGTGCCGGGCGGGCCCGACTTCAAAGTGCAGACCTGGGTGCCGGGCTACAAGGCCAAAGGGGGGCCGATCAAGGTCGACGTCGGCGGACCGGGCAACTCGGGCAAGGGGAATCCCGGCAAGGGCAACAAGGGCGGCAAGGGCAAGATCAAGTTCTGAGCACGCTCAGCGGGTCTGGAGGTGATGCCCGACCGCCCCGAGGAGTGGGCCTGTGGGTACCTCCGGTTCCCAACTCCCGCGGACGCCCTGACTTTCATTGAGGCGCATGGTACACTTTGTCCCATGAGGAAGTCGAGGGGGATCTTTCTGGTCAGCGTGATGTTCGTGGCCATGCTGGCGGCCATGTTCGTGGGGGCGGCGCTGGAGCTTGCTCCCGGAGGCCTTGGAAGAGCGCGGCAGAACGGCGAGAGCCTTATGGCCCAGAAGGCCTCTCGCTCGGGCATCGAGTATGCCCTGACCCGCCTGAGGCAAGATCCGCGCTGGTGCGGGGCTTCGAACCGGGTGGTGGTGGATACCCCCGACTTTTTCGTGACCGAGAACGACGGAATGGTGATCGGGTGGCTCAAGGACTCGAGCGGCTCGGTGGGGCAGTTCCGCATCCGCTTCAACCTCATCGACGGCAGTCCCGGCGCTGACGGATTGCCCGATCCGGCCGCTCCCTACGCATTCAGCTATCCCTACGTTTCGGTGAACAACCTGATGGGAAACTCGGAGACCACCTCCAAGGATTCCGACGGGGGTCCCGTGAGCGCCACCGACCGGGTGATCGTCCCGGCCCACTCGGTCTACCTGGCGGTGGAAGGACGAGCGGGTCGAGGCCTGAGCGGGCTCGATGCGGCTAACTTCAATCCCGATCAGACCTTCTCCAGCGTCACCCCGTGCACCATCGAGTCCATCCAGCGCGTGAGCAACCTCGGTCCCCCCGTCGATCAGGCCGTCGTCATGGGCGGGGGCAACGTGTCCCTCCGGCTGAGAGACCCGGCCGGCAAGGTTCTGATCGATGCCACCTCCTCGGGAGCCCTGGTTCGGATGCGCAGCAAGGGCGACATCGCCGTCGAGGACGGCGCCTCTCCCAACGTGGACGCGCCCAACGCGGTGCTGCTGGCCAACAATGTCAGCGCCAACCTGCCGGGCACGGGCGTCACGGTGGACGTCGAGGACCCGGCGGCGGAATTCTACAAGATCCCCGCTTCCGACGTGCACACGGCGGACGGGACGCACACGCTTCTGGGCGGAACCTACACCGTCGATCAGAACGGCAACGTCGATTACTATGACATGCCCCTGGCGACCTATCTCGAGCGGATGAGCGACCCGACCACCGCGGCCACCACCCTGCCGACCGTGGCGAACTTCAGCTTCAATGGCGGCGTGGCCAGCTTGAGCAGTCCCGCCGCCGGCCAGTACGAGCTGACCATCTCGGGCGATCTCCTGGTGGAGGCTTCCTCCACCGGTCAGCAAGATCTGGCCATCATCCCCAAGCGGGGAGCCAAAGCGAGCCGGGCCAGCGGGGGAGGTGGGGGCGGCGGCGCCGGCACCATTCCGGCGGATACAACGGTGCCCCCCGTGGCCACGAACTTCGTCATGGGTGGGGACGCCAACCACTATCTCTCGGCCACGGCCGACAACGCTTTCTACGCCACGGTGGCGCAGACGGCCGGGCTGACCAACACCATCTCCTGGGGGGGTGGAGGCGAGGTCACGGGCCAGATTCAGTGGGGCGGGGGAGCGCTGACGAACCTGCAGGGGTCCGGCTCCACCTACAGCAACTTTGACAACGTGGCCGGGAATTTTCCCCATATCTACACTGCCATCGCCACCGCGGTGGGCAGCGATCCCAGCTTGTTCGACCAGTTCCCCGGCCAGTTGAGCATGTGGGGCTACACGATGAGCGGAGGTGGCGGCGGCGCTGGGGGCGGCACCGGGGGCGGAGGAATCGCCACCGAGGTCACCGATACCCTGACGACCAGGAACCTGACTCTGAACCTCGAGCCGCCCGCCCCCGGCGGCTCGGTGACCCTGTCTTCGCCCGGAGACCTGGTGATCGGGGCCACCCTCAACGGAACCGGCGCCACCCTGGTCTCGGGCCGGGACATCAAGATCATCGGGACCGGCCTGGACCTGTCCACCGAGCCCGGGGCCAGCCGCGGGCTGAGCATGTACGCCAACGGCAACATCTCGGTGAGCACCTACACCGAGGACCTGTCGGGAGGGGGCCCTGCCGATGAGTATCGAGACTTCTCCATCACCGGAACCATCTACGCCAACCAGGGCTTCGGCGCCGTGGTGGGCGAGGAGGAGGTGGGCTACCGCTCCTTCAACCTGCGCGGAGCCCTGGTGGCCTACGGGGGCGACCCCGCCACGGGCAGCCCCGGCTCAGCGGGCACGGTGGACATCACCGCCGCCCGCTCGAACCTGATCTTTGATCCCGCCTACCTGATGGACCTGTATGAAAACCTGCCCGGAGGGCTCAAGCTCGAGCCGTTGACGTGGAACGTTCGCTAAAAGGCTACAATCTGGCCGAAGTCATCCTGGCGGTGGGGCTGGCGGTCGTGGTGGTGCTGGCCCTTCTGGGCGTGGGGCTGAGCGCCACGCGCAGCAACCGGAAGGCCACCGATAGCGTTGCCGGCCAGCTGGTGGCCGACATGGTCCTGGAGAACGCTCTTCACGCCGCTGCTAAGGACGCCGCCGATCCCCTCTGGGCAGCCGACTCCGGCACTGCTCCGGTTACGACCGGATCCGTGCAGGTGGGATCCACGACCTTCGACTACCGGACCTTCGCGCGCAACGTCCCGGTCGGCGCCGACGCCGGCTCGTCTCCGCCCCCGGGCGCGCCCACGCTCATGAAGAAGGTGGACGTCGAGGTCAGCTGGTGGAACAGCGATCAGGCAGCCCGGGCGGGCTACGGAAACCTCAAGGCTTATGCGACACGGACGATCCAGGTTCCCTGAGGCGGGATACTCTCTGCCGGAGATCCTGGTGGCCGTGGCCATCTTCGCCGTGCTGTCGCTCACGATGCTGGCGGCCTTCGTGCTCACCTCCAAGGTCTACCGTCACAGCTCCGGGCGCGACAGCGCCACGCGCGAGCTGCAGAAGGCCTCCCGGTCTCTGCGGCGCGACCTGGCCCTGGCCCGGGTGGAGCCTGGTCGGTTCGAGGTCGGGCAAGTGGGGGCCAGCCTGGGGGGTGGCTCCGACGGTGACGCGGTCGTGTTTGTCTCCCCGGTCGATCCCGTCAGCCAGGAGCTGCGCCAGAAGTCCGACGGCAGCCCCTTCATGATGCGCAACATCCTCTACTACCTGGTGGCCCCGGGCTCGCACGCGCAGACCTTCGGATACCCCTGTCCCGGAGTCGCGGACCCTGACGGCTACGAGGGGGGCTGCCCTCACAAGGTGCTGCTGAGAGCCTGCTTCGATGGCCCGCTGGGAAAGCCGCCCGCCGACCCGGCCGACCCGGCCTCGGAGAACACGCTGGTGCCTCTGGCCGGACTGCTTCTTCCCATGAACGGCCTGCAGCCCCCGCCCGGTTACGAGATCGTGGCCGTCAACCTGCAGACCTTTCGTTGCCGTCCGCAAGACGGGCGATTCGAAGTCGACCTGACTGCCTGCGATATCGGCGAGGCGCGCCGGGAAGGCAAGCTCGGCTCGAGTCTGACCGGGTCTCCCTACCAGTTGCAGGTTCGTTTCACGGTCTACGCGGGCAACTGAGGCTCACAGGCGCAGGTAGACCCGGGTGACCACTTCCATGCCGTTGGGAGGGTTGCCCTGGCTGGTCAGGCCCAGCTCCAGGCCCAGGGCCGTCCCCTCGCGAAAGATCAGCTTGGAGAGCTTGTCGGTGAGCAGGATCTCGGGCAGGGTGGGGTCGTTGATCAGGATGTCCGGGGTGACGTTGGGGCTGGGCAGATTGGGCACCGATCGGGTGGGGTCGGTCGGGTCGACGGGCCGGATCTTCTGATAGAGCCTCTCTTGCTGCCGGTAAAAGCATACGTGCTTGAAATAGAACGGCGCCCCCGTGCTGGGATCATGGCTGTAGAGGCCATCCGGGCTCTCGGCCGAGACGAAGCAGAGGGCGTCCTGGGCCAGGTTGACCTCCACCGAATCGTAGGCGGCCGAGGCCAGGGCCCGCTCGATCTTGTTGACCGCGGCCAGTGTCTCGCGCTGGATGGTAGCCGTGTCGTGGGTGCGGTTGGAATAGCGCATAGCGAGCACCAGAGCGGCATAGGTCGCGCTCATGATGATCCCGAACAGGACCATCGAGATCAAGACCTCCAGCAGGGTCAGCCCCCTATGGCGAGGTGCGGGCAATTTCGGTCTCCAGTGTCAGGTTGCGGTCGAACTCCCAGAACCAGCTTACGGTCACCCGGACGCTCTTGAGACCGGGGTTGACCTCGGTGACATCCATGGTCACGGTGTAGGTGACGTTGAGGTCGGTTCCGTTGACCTTGAGGGTGAACGGGATAGGGGGCAGAGTCTCGGTGAACAGGGCCTCGTAACTGCGAGCCCGGGCCGTCTCGAGCTGGTTCTCGGCCAGGTGGGTGGCGATGAGGTTGAGCTGGGACTGGCGGACGGCCCGGGCCGAGAGGGGGAAGATGCCCAGCAGGATCATCACCGAGCTGGCAAAGACGGCCGCCGCCACCAGCATCTCCATGACCGAGAACCCGCGGCGAGGCAGCAAGCTCAAAACCTCTGCCAGGAGAGGATCATGACGGGAAGATTCAGGCCCAGCCCTCCGCCGGTTCCGCCGAAGCCTCCGGTCAACCAGGACTCGAAGCCCGGCAGGAGCATCCCCGAGGGGTCGTAAGTGATGGTGCGGTTTCCCTGGCTGTTGAAGTCGCCCCCGTAGCACACGATCAGGCCGTTGAGGTTGAAGTTGGAGGTCGTGGCCACGGACGGGGTGCTGACGTTTCCATGGGCCAGGATCAGCCCGGCGATCTCATTGCGCCCGTTGGAGAACGTGATGCTCGGGTTGCCCAGGGCAGGCATCTGGTTTTTCCAGCGCAGGGCCAGCACATTGACCTTGGGAAAGCCGCGGATGGCCCGGTTGAAGGTCACCGGGTTGCCCCGGCCGCTGACGATGGTGCCCTCGCCACTGATGCTGTCGATGGTCACCCCGTTGGGAAAGAAGTGGATCTTTCCGTCCAGCGCCAGATTGCCCACCATTGTCTCGGGATGCTGGACCACGTCGGTCCGGGCGGCATCGACCTGGTAGAGGCCGGTCAGCGGGTCGACCACGTAGTCTCCCAGCCCGTCCTCGGTCAATCCCAGGAGAACCACCGGGTCAGGGTTGGGCAGAACCTCGCCCACCTCTCCGGCGCCCAGGGTGTTGGTAAACCGGCCGTCATTGATAAAGGCGGAGGTTGCCGGCGTGCTGTCGTTGGCAAAGACGTTGGAGCCGGTCTGGTTGACCGTCTGGGCGGCGCGAATGTCCTGCGAGGAGTCGACCTTCACTCCATTTCCGAGTTGGATGTCCTCGTGGGAGAGGACCCGGCCGTTGCCGCTGACCGGGGTGATCCGGACGCCCCCGCCAATGCTCAAGTCACCGGTGGACTTCAGGCTGCCGCCGATGCGACCGCCTCCCTGGATGTCGACGGTTCCTCCGGCAGCCACGGTGTAGGGAAAGCTGGAGGTGGCCTCGCCGTTTTCCAGACCGCGGATCATCACGCCCACTCGGCGCTCGTAGCGGTCGCCGGTGGTGGCCGTGGAGAGCAGGTAGGCGGCCCCGGCGGGCACCACCGGCGGCCCCGCGCTGGGGCCCATGGTCACGCGCACCTGGTAGCTCGACTGGCCGATCTGTCCGTTCAGGTTGCCGGTTCCGCCCCCGATGATGTCGCGGATCGAGCGAGCGATGCCGGCTTCGGCGGCATACAGGGATTGCTTTTGAAACGTGTCCACCCGGGCCTGTTGCAGGTTGACGATCCCCGAGGAGGCTACCACCGAGACGATGATGAGCATCAGGGTCAGCACCGAGAGAACCACGGGCAGAGCGATGGCGCGCTGTTTCACAAAGCCTCCAGCAGGCTGTAGATGGGCATGAAGACGGCCAGCAAGATGAAGCCCACGATGCCCCCCATGACCGTAAGCATCAAGGGCTCGATCAGGGCCAGGGCCGTCTCCAGCGACAGATCGAGCTCGGTTTCGTAGAAGTCGGCCAGGCGGTGGAGAATGCGGGGCATGCGGCCCGATTCTTCCCCCACCCGAAGCATGTGGGCGCACTCGGGAGGAAAGAACTTCGAGTTCATGAGCTCTCGGGCCAGCGAGCCATGTCCGTCGCGCACCCGCACGCCCAGGGCCTTGATCTCTTGATGCACGAGCTCGTTTCCAACCACGCTGCCAGCCACCTCCAGGGAGTACAACTGGGGTACCCCACATTCTATCATGATTCCCAGGG
>CAZWUN010000186.1:0-10232 GCA_964637145.1 uncultured Burkholderiales bacterium | reverse complement strand
GCATGGACACGCTGCCGCACAACGGCGCGGTGATCACCTTGCTGGTCATCACCGGTCTGACCCACCGCGAGAGCTACAAGGACATCTTCGCCCTGACCCTGATCAAGACGCTGTCGGTATTCTTCGTGATCGCGGTCTACTGCCTGACCGGCTGGGTCTAGAAGCCTGGCGCCTGGCGCCGGATGCACAGTGCGCACGCATCGTCGCGTTGAGCCTGGTCGCCGCCGAATTCGCGCAGGGCGGCAAAGATGCCCTCCAGTGGCTCGCTGTCCTGTTGCAGGCAGGTGAGTAGCTGGGATGCGAGGCGTTCCTCGCCAAAGAGGTCGCCCTGAGGCCGAGACCACTCGAGAACGCCATCGGTGACGGCGAGAAAGACGTCCCCGGGTGACAATTGGCAGACTGCGGACTCAAACTGAGTATCGGGGAAGATTCCCAGGGGCGGGTCGGCCCTTTCCAGCAACTCGACCCGCCCCTCGCCAGCTCGATAGACCAGCATCGGTGCCAGGCCGCAAGCTGCGAACTCTATCTGGCCGCTCCCAATGTCCAGCTTGCCAAGGCAGGCTGCGACAAAGCGCTCGGGCCCGGTATTCTCATAGATCAGCTCATTGAGCACCCGAATCCGTTTGCTGAGATGGCCAGGATCGCGCGCCAGAGTCCGCCAGACGGCCCGGCACTCGGAAACAAGCAGGGTCGAGCCGATGCCGTGACCGACGGCATCGGCCAGCATGAAGTGCACCAGGTCGGGTCCCGATAACGAGTAGCTGAAGCAGTCTCCCCCCAGTTGACTGGCTGGCACAAGGCGTCCCGAGACAATGTACTCCTGCTCTTCTAGCGGGGAGTCAGGCAACATTTCCAGCAGGATCTGGCGAGCGAATGACATCTCGCGGACCAGAGCCTTTCTCTCCCTGGCCAGCCGGAGCAACTGATCCCTTCGGATGGCCATGGCGACAATCGAGGCCAGGGCAGTGGCTGTCCGCTCCGCCTCTGGCTCGATCGGGCAACTGGCGATCAACTCGCCCAGCGTGACGTCGCCCGAGGTCAGGGGGATACGCACAGGATACGTGGTCTGCTCGTGCTCGCCCACCAGGATGCGCACGTCCTTGCAGCCCAACAACGTTCGCGCACTGGCCTCGAAGGCTGGCACCAGATCCTCCAACTTGCGATAGTTGGCGAAGGTGCTCAGTAACTCATAAATGGGTTCGAGGTTGGCCTGGCTGGTATTGTCCACCATCATGCTTACGACTCCTATCGAGCCAGCCCTCTCCCCGAGGTGTGCGAGGTTGTCAGGGCATTTCGGACGGCAGCGGGGGCAGCACCTGAAAGACCACCCGATCGATCACCGTGCGGTGGGCAGCCTCGTCCTCGACCTTGAACTCGAGCTCGGCTCGACCCACGAACTCGCGTCGGATGACCAGGTATTCCTTGTAGTCGAGAAACGTATAGGCGCTGCGCTTCTCAAAGGTGAAAGGGTGGTTGAGGGTGGACAGATCCTGAAAAACGTCCTCCGGCTTGCTGCTTACCGTCAGGCGGCCGCGACACTGGCCATCACGGCCCCGGCTGCAGCCGCGCAGCTGGAAAGCCACGAACAGGCGCTGGCCGGCGTGAAACCTGTGCTCGGCCATGGGGCTGCCCACAGCCAGGTTATGGAAGCGCAGATCGCGGTCTTCGCTCCAGCGGGGCAAAAGGTAGACCCCGGCCACGGTGGCCCCCAGCAGCATCAGGAAGAAGGCCAGCCGCAGGAAGATCTTCACAGAGCCGGATTCCCCCTTGGGAACCTGGCTTCCTGGAAGAAGGACGCATCGTTCGCTACCATATAGATGTGCGTTCCCGGCGGACATGGCTCGACCCCGTCCTGGCGCTGGTGGTGGTTGCCGCTCTCTTTTTCCTGTTCTGGCGTCCTTCCGCGCCTCCGCCGGCTCCCACCCGGGCGACCGTGTCCCCCACGGCCGTGGCCAGTCCGATGGGTCCTCGCGAGCAGTATGCCGCGTGCTGTCAAAACCTGGAAACCATGATGGCCGAGCTGCGGAAGACCTGCGGTCAGGGGCCGGTGCCTATCGCGACCTTGCAGGCGCTGAGTTTCACCTATCGCTGTCCGGCCGCACGCAAACCCACCTATTCGGCCACGGGCAGCGGCACCATGAACGACGTGACCCTGTTCTGCCGGGGCACCTACCATGCGGCCGCAGGAGTTCCCGAGAACTTTCCCGACCTGCACAGCCAGCGCGGCCTCAACCGGGGCTTCGACCCGGAGGACAAGCTGGGCATCCCGGCGCCCTGACGGTCTTCTCCCGCAGGAGCGAAACAGGCCCCAGCGAACCGGCATTCCACTCAGGTTTCGGGAGGGTGTATGAAGGTTGCTGCGATCAAGAGCCTGGCTGGTGGCTGCTTCTGAGCCCGCCCGAAACCGAGGCCAGGCACGAGCCCGGCGCCAGCTTCGTGGTGGAGCACCGGGTGCCGGGGGCCAGCAAGGCCCTGTTCCTTGAGTTGGAGAAGTCGCTGGAGGCGGCGGCTCTCAAGGCCGGCTGCAAGGAGTGCCGACTCGAGGAGTTGCCCGCCCAGGGCGCCGGCACGCTCCGATACCGGACCATCATGGAGTTTGAGAGCACCGATCAGGTGGTGGACTGGGTGGACTCGAAAGTCCGCCTCGACCTGGTCGAGAAGGCCCGCCAGCAGTTCCAGTACGGCTATGCCCTCAAGACCTCGCTGCACGCCTTCGAGGGCTGGTTCCCGGTGGAGGGTCGCAAGCCACCGGCGGCCTGGAAACAGTCTCTGCTGGTCCTGTTGACCCTGTATCCCACGGTCATGATCACGAATATCCCGCTGCACCCTCTGACCAGGGGGCTCGATCCGGCCACCAGCATGCTGATCGGCAACATCGTCACCGTTGCCATCACCGGATTCCTGCTCATCCCGCTGGCCAACCGCTGGTTCAGCCCCTGGCTGCGGGCGCCGGTTTCGCCTCGCGCACGAGTGCTGGCCCCGCTGGTCATCGCCCTGCTCCTCTTCGCCTCCCTGCTCCTGGGCAGGGCCCTGAGCCCCTGAGAGGCTGAGCGGTCGGCGGGAGCGAAAATGTCCTGATGTGGCCTTTCGGGAAGAAGGAAAGCGCCCACCCCGGGCTGAGCGCTGATCTGGCCTGTCTGGGCAAGCACTCGGCCGCGGCGCTGCGCTACGTGACCAGCGGCAAGGAAGAGTCGGTTCTGGACCGACTGGGCCGGGTGGAGGCCCTGTCCGGCGCGGCCCATCGCTCGGAGTACCTGCTCGATGAGACCAACCCGGCCCAACTGTGGCGCCTGGCCCGACTCTATCACGCCTGCGGGGGGGGCTGTCAGGCTGGCTGGGAGCCCGGTCTCGAGCCCCTCGAGGTTTACCTGCAAGAGATCGATGGGCTTGGGAAGGTGCGTTTGCGGTTGGTCGTCTGGATGCTCGAGAGCCAGCAGCTGACCGCCCAGGCTCTCCTGCGCTCCTATTTGCGGCTCGTGGGCACACCGGCCGGCGAGCAGCTCGAGAAGGTGGTCAGCTTCATGGAGCTGTTCAGCGAGCATCCCCAGGTGGTGCGCGAGTTCATCCCGGGCGCCGCCATGCCGTTCTTACGCCACCTGCGCAAACTCGACCTGTCTCCACTGGCCTGGGAGGACGACCTCTTCGAACTGCTCGGGCAGGGCCCCGGTGACGTCTCCTGGGAGGCATACTCCTGGCTCGAGCGCCTGGGGCCGGGATTCCAGCAGCTGGTCTCCCGGCGGCTGGGCTATCTCTCCAGGCCGGCTCGAATGGCCGCTGTGCCCTTCGTGGCCCGGTTGATGGGCCCGGGGCCGGCGGCCGATTTTTTGCAGAGGTATGCCAACGAGGAGGGGATCCCCGAGAAAGTCATGGAGCTGCGCAAGGAGGCCTTTCGCAAGCGAGAGCGGGGTTAGTTTTGGGTGTCAACCTCGGGCTCTTCGGCGAGCCGGTGGCGGTGGTGGACGCGTTCTACGTCTACCCCGGCTTCAAGCTCCACTGCGGGACCCGGCAGGGCGCTCAGCGGTGGGTCAGCGCGGCCGTGCTGGGAGAGGACAAGCATTGACCTGCGCGGCAGGGTTGGGCGCCCGTTGAAGAGAATTCAAGGCCAATGGGGGACGGGTCCCGACTGGAAGGGCAGGCACTTACCGAGGAGAAGCGCAAGGACTACCGCAACGTGGTCTTGCTCC
This sequence comes from uncultured Burkholderiales bacterium, assembly GCA_964637145.1. Lineage (GTDB taxonomy): Bacteria > Vulcanimicrobiota > Xenobia > Xenobiales > QWHO01 > QWHO01. The sequence goes on along the minus strand of CAZWUN010000186.1, from coordinate 6,048 downwards.
AGGTCGCCCTGCTGCTGATCAGCTTGCTCGGGTCGGACCTGCTCCAGGGCCTTCAGGTCCCGGCGGCCGCGGAAGTCTCGTGGTTCCTCTTCCTGGTCCTGGCGGCGCTCTATCTCTACATGCTCTGGGACCTGCTGCGGAACTTCACGCGCAAGCGGTGGCTGATCCGGGCGGTGCAGATCTGGATCGCGCTCATCTACGTCCTGATCGTCGTGGTCGACCAGGTCCTGGCCGCTCGACTCGGCGATCGGCACCTCTGGAACGCGGCCTTCCACGCGGGCGTGCTGGCGGTGGAGATCCTGGTGCTGCGCCTGGCTCTGCGAGACCTCTTCCGGGGCGCGCGCAGCTCGGTGGAGAAGCTGTGGGCCTCAGCGGCCATCTACTTCATGGCCGGGTTGGCCTTCACCAACCTGTATCGAATTCTCCACCTGAACGCGCCGGAAGCCTTTGGAGCGCCGGTCAACCAGGGCTTTAGCGGCTACTACGAGGCACTCTACTTCAGTTTCTCAGCCCTGGTCGGGCTGGACAACGCCTTTCCCCAGTGCTGCCACAGCTTCCGGAATCTCATGCTGCTCGAGGGCGTCCTGGGCCAACTCTACCTCGTGCTGCTAATCAGCCGCGTGCTGCTGCCGGACGGCCCGGCCGAGCAGACCTCCTGAACTGGCCCTCGAGCCCACAACCCGCCGCCGGCTCAGTCCTCAGAGCCCCTTCAGAGCCTCTCGGACTTCCTCCAGCCCGTGGTAGCGATCCCGGGGTTCCCTGGCCAGCATCTTGAGCAGCACGGGCCGGAACGGTGCGGGGCACGCCGACAGCGAGCCCGAGTATTTCTGTCCGGTGAGCAGCTCGTAGAACGTGAGGCCCAGGGCATACTGGTCGCTGCGCGCCGTGTCGTGATCCGCTGGCGGGTTGGGCGCGGACGGAGGGTCGATAGTCCTTCGCATTGAATCTTCTTCCGGTGCATCATCAGCGTCTGGACGCCTGGTCGCTCGCCATGATGGAGGAGATCGCGGCCCGCATCGATTGCGACCCTACCCGCGCGGGCCTCGTGCGCGCGCGCGCCACGGCCGAGCGCTGGAACGCGCAGAGTCCACGCCGCGCCGTCCAGGAATGGATCGAGCTCTTGCGTCTGCCATGGGAGGAGCTGCGCCCGATCATCCTTGATCCGGGCGACAACGGGCAGCGTCTTCGCTCCAGCAGCCCGTTCTGCGGGATTCTGAGCCAGAGAGAGCGGCTGGACCTCTTGCGAAGGTTCCGTGCTTCTTAGCCAGTTCGAGCATATCTTGCGCGCAGCCGGCGCTGTCGCAGACGTGAAGGTGATGATCATCGTGGGCAGCCAGGCGATTCTAGGCTCCCTTCCGGACCCTCCGCCGGAGCTCGTCGTGTCTGTCGAGGTCGACCTCTACCCCCGGGACGCCCCCGAGAAGGCCGATCTGATTACAGGCTCGCTGGGAGAGATGTCCATGTTCGACGAGACCTTCGGATATCACGCGGACGGTGTGTCTCCGGATACTGCGGTGCTCCCCGACTCCTGGATCAGCCGGCTCGTCCCCTACCAGTCGGAGAACACCGGGGGGGTTCTGGCGCTCTGCCTCAGCCCGGTCGACCTTGCTGTCAGCAAGCTCGTGGCTGGTCGCAACAAGGACCTGGACTACGTTCGAGCGCTGTTGAGGCATAAGATCGTGACCCAAGACGCGATCGAGCGGCTCGTGCCCGAATTGAGCCCTGAGCATCGTGCCCTGGTGCAGACCCGGCTTGGAAGTCTCGGCAGGATAGGGGGATGAGTCTCTACAGAAGATGGCGTTGAGAGTTGTGTGGCTACGCCAACAGAGTCATTCGCTCCGCGCTAGATGTCCTCGACGTCCTCGTCCTGCGGCCTCGGAGGCAGCGCCGGCCAGAGGTTGTTGGGCGAAATGATCCGGGTGATCTCCTGGACAATCGTCACAGATTGATAAATGTCCTCGCCCGAGTTGAAAAGCACCACCATCGTGATGTCCTCCGCCGGCAAGTAGTAAGGGTAGGCGACATGCGAGAAGATGTTACCACCGTGCCCGAGCCAACCGTTGTTGTCCTCTAAACCCAGCCCGTAACCGTCATGCTCCGGCAACGCATCCAGAAACTGCACGCGCTGTTGCTGCGTAGCCGGCGACAGCAGCTCGCCGCGAGCCACCACGCGGCACCAGACGCCAAGGTCCTCCACCGTCGAGACCATGCAGCCGGCAGCGTTGCCCTAGGAAAAATTCGCAAAGGTCAGATCCGTCCGGACACCATTCACCAAACCGTAGCCGTGAGCGAAGGGCGCAGGGATCGGGCCGCCACCGTCGAGCGTCGGATACTCCGTGTGCTTCAGACCGACCGGGACCACGATGCGCTCACGCACATAATCTCGGAGAGATAGGCCCCGAGACCTGCTCCAAGATCAGACCCAGCAGCACAGTGTTCGTGTTGCTGTAATCATACCTGGCTCCGGGCTGGAACAGGATGGGGTTGGCCTGGTTGAAGGACGTATCCAACAGCTCCCGGGTGGAATACTCAGGACGAGCACGGCTTCACGGGCAAGCTGCTGCGCATCCTCAAGCGCGACCGCTTCACCTGCTGCGCGCCGGGATGCACCCGGCGCTCCGTGAGCTGCCGGGGCAGCACGAACCGGCTTGGCGCCCGGCCGGTCCGCCCGTACCATCCCTCCGGGCCCGGTGGGGGAGGGAATCGCCCGCAGTGCCCCTCGCCTCAGGTCGTCATGTCGCCTTGACTTTCAAATCAGAATTCATACTATGAAAGTATGAAAGCAGTCGTCTCGGAGCGCGGGCAGGTCACCATTCCCAAGAAACTTCGTGAGCGCCTGGGGATCGAACCGGGCGAGGTGTTGGATTTCGCCGAGGAGAACGGCCGGCTGGTCGCGGTGAAGCTGGTCGCGGTCTCCAGGCTGGACAGGGCCTTTGGCATCCTCAAGCCAGGACGGCGAACTGACGATGTGATGCTCGAGCTACGAGGACCAGCCGACGCTGTCGATCCGTGATTACGGCCCTGGACACGAATGTTCTGCTGGATGTCTTTCTGGCCGATCCAGGTTTTGGCTCGACCTCACGCAAGGCGCTGGAACACTATCAACAGCGAGGGGCGCTGGTCGTATGCGAGATCGTCCTGGCCGAGCTGGTCGGTTGTTTTCCCTCGATGCAGGAGGCGCTGGATGCTCTTTCGATGATCGGAGTTCAGTTTCAGCCGCTCGAGTTGCAGGCTGCCGCAAGAGCCGGGGTGGCCTGGAAGGCCTACCGAGCCCGGGGCGGGTCTCGCCAGAGAATGCTCGCCGACTTCCTGGTCGGGGCCCACGCCGAGTCGCAGTGCGACTTGTTGCTGAGCCGTGATTCCGGATACTTTCGCACCTATTTCCCTCGATTGACCCTCATCGACCCGAGCGCGTAAAGAAACCGCTCGGGCGCGCGCGGGGGAGGGCAGCGCGGGAGGTCGGCCGAAAGCGCGGCCATGTCCACGCGTGTGCAGGAGATCCCTCTCACCGTCATCGGCGGCTACCTGGGTGCGGGCAAGACGACCCTGCTCAATCACCTGCTGCGCCACAGCCAGGGTCGTCGCTACGCGGTGCTGGTCAACGATTTCGGCAGCCTGAACATTGACGCCGCCCTGATCGAGGCCGACGGGGTGCTCAGGCTGGAGAACGGCTGTGTCTGCTGCAGCCTGTCCAACGGGCTGGCCAACGCCCTGCACCTGGTCTCCGAGCGCGAGCCGGCCCCCGAGCACGTGCTGATCGAGGCCAGCGGGGTCTCCGACCCCCAGCGCATAGCCTGCTACGGCCACGTGGCTCCCTTTCTCCCCGACGGGGTGGTGGTGCTGGCCGATGCCGAGACGGTGCGCGAGAAGTGCCAGGACCCGTTCGTGGGCGACGCGGTTCAGCGCCAGCTCAAGAGCGCCGACCTGCTGGTGCTGAACAAGCTCGACCTGGTGGCCGAGCCCGAGCGGGACGCCCTGCGCGCCTGGCTGGAGAGCCTTGCCCCCCGGGCCCGGCTGGTGGAGGCTCGTTTCGGGGACATTCCGGCCGACCTGCTGGCCGGACTCTCCTCAAGCGCGTCGGCTCTTTCGGCCGGGTCGGAGAGCCACCCGGAATACGAGTCCTGGAGCTTTGCGACCGAAACGCCCCTGCCCGAGCAAGCTCTGCGGGCCTGCCTGGAGGGCTGGCCCGACTCGGTGCTGCGCGCCAAGGGCATTCTCTACCTGGCCGAGGAGCCCACCCGGCGCTACGTCTTTCAGCGCATGGGGCGGCGCTGGACCCTGACCCCCCACCGCGCCTGGGCCCCCCAGGAGAGGCCGTCGAGCGCGCTGGTGCTGATCGCCCTGGCGGGCCAGTGTGATGGACGCGGGCTGGTCGAAGAGTTGGAAACCCGCTGCTCGCGAACCACGAGGGTCTAGCCAGGCTTGCACTTTCAGCTTCCGGTCTACTTCGACTACCTGGCCACCCTGATCTGGGCCGTCAGCGGGGCCCTGTTGGCAGCGCGGCGGGGTTTCGCCATCATGGGGATCCTGACCGTGGCCATGATCTCCTCGACCGGTGGAGGCCTGCTGCGCGATGGTCTCTTTCTACAGAACGGCCCTCCTGTATTGCTGCGCTCGCCGACCTATCTCGGGATCATCGCGCTGGGAGTGATCCTGGTAGTGCTCCTCGGCAGGTGGCTCGACCGTTTGCCTCGCGGCGCCCAACTGGTATCCACCGTTGATGCCCTGGGCCTGGGGGCTTACGCCTCGGTTGGGATGTGCCACGCCTTGCAGGCCGGCTTGAGCCTGCTGGGCGTGATGGTGGTGGGCATGGTGAACGCGGTGGGAGGGGGGATTCTGCGCGACGTTCTGCTGCGTCAACCGGTAGGCATGTTCTTGCCCGGGACGCTGGAGCAGGCGGCTGCTCTGGCCGGCTGTGGGTTGTTCTTGCTGCTCTTGAAGGGGTTCGGCCTGTCGGAGGTGGCCGCGGCCTGGGTCACCATCGCGTTCGTCTTTGCCCTGCGGATGCTGGCCATCCGCTATGACATCCAGTCGCGGCCGCTGGCCGGCTTCAGTCCTGACCAGGACGCTTGATCCCGGCTTCGCGCAAGGCACGGGCCGTGCGCACCGTGATGTCGCTCGCCAGGGCTTTCTGGAAGCGAACGTCCAGCACGTAGCAGCGGGCCATCAGGAGCAGTGAGAACTGCTCCGCCTCGCTGACCTCGGCCACTCCCACGGTGCAGGGCTTGTTGAGGTAGACGTAGGGGCTGGTCACCAGCACCTCGCGCACCAGGCTGACGGCCTGGTCCAGTTCGGCGTCCAGGGCGACGTGAACCGGCACGCTCACCATCATCTCCAGGTTCCCGGCATTGGCCGAGGCCACCGCGCCGGTCAGAAAACTCGAGTTGGGAATGGTGACGAGATGATCGTCCAGGGTCACCATGCGGGAGGTGCGAATGCCGATGTTCACCACCTCTCCGTAGTGGTCGTCGAACTGCACCCAGTCGCCTACCTGGAAGGGACGATCGAGCACGATGATCAGACCCGCCACCAGCGACGAGGCCACGTCCTTGAGAGCGAAGCCCACCGCCAGGGCGACGCTGCCCGAGGCCGCCAGCAAGAGCTGGGGGCTGGGCCAGAGTAAAGCCACCACCAGGGCTGTGCCAGCCACGATGTAGACGAGGAAAGTCAGGATGGTTTGAAACTGCAGGATGGTCAACCGGCGCGCCGGCACCATGTGCGTAGCCACGCCCGCGGCCCGGTTGAGACCGCGAACGAGCAGGGTTGCGCCCAGCAAGAGCAGGCCCGCGTAGAGGGCCGTATCCAGGCGGATCAGTTGCAGAAAGGCGGGTTGCTCAGAGGGCATAAAGCATGTTCTTCCGCTTCAAAAGCACTTCCAGGTCTTTAACCCAGGCCGGGTGCACCGTGTGCAAACCCCTCTGGTCACGTTCCAGGATCCCCCACTCCAGGGCCTGCATCAAGGAGAGTTGCACCAGACGATCATGCAGGTCGGTGACCCGGACCACCTCGCCCTCGGTCAGACCTTGATGCCGCACGACGGCCGCCAGC
>CAZWUN010000185.1:0-10271 GCA_964637145.1 uncultured Burkholderiales bacterium | reverse complement strand
GCCCGCCAGAGCGAGTTTCGCTACCTCAACGGGGGCACCTGGATCGGCCGGCGCGAGACGGTGCTCGAGCTGTTCACGGCCGCCTGCGAGGTCGCCCCCGTGCCCGAGGCGGCCGACTCCGAGCAGGGCCTCTTGCGCCAGCTCTTCCCGCGCTTTTATCCGCGGGTGCAGCTCGATTACCGCTGCCAGATCTTCCAGAACGTGGGCTTCGTGTCGCGCGACATCTTTCAATTGAGCAGTCTGCAGGGCTCTCATGGACGCTGAGACGAAGACGCCCGACGCTGAGACGACGACGCCCACCATCAGCAACGAGAAAGAGGTCGCCCGGATCCTCTACAAGGGCTTCGTCAGCTACCTGAGCCTGAGAGCGGTGGGCATCGGATTGGGCTACGTGGCCCAGATCTTCCTCAGCCGCTGGCTGGGCAGCCACAGTTACGGCTACTACTCTCTGCTGGCCACGGCTGCCTTCGTGCTGGCCTACGTGGTGGGCCTGGGCTATCCCACCGCCATGCAGCGCTTTTTGCCCAACTACCGGGCCCACGGCGACTGGCCTTCCTTCATGGGCTTCGTCAAGTACGCCGTAAGGCGCATGACGACCGCTTCGATGGCGCTGGGAGTGCTGGTGGGGGCGGGCCTGGCCATCATGCACGAGTTCCAGAAGCCCCAGAACCCCTGGACCGAGCCCGAGACCTTCGCCGCCCTGCTGACCCTGGTCCTGATCCCGGTGCAGGGAACCCAGGAGGTCTACGAGGCCGGTCTCACCGCCCAGCAGCGCTGGCTAGACTCGTTCGTGCCCAGCATGCTTTTGACCCCGCTTCTCTTCGTGGGCGGGGTGGCCCTGGCCGACGCCTTCTTTCCCGGCCGCCTGGCCGTCTACCAGGTGCTGCTCGTGTTGCTGCTGGTCAACATCCTCTCCACCGGCATTCAGAGGATTCTGCTGCAGCGCAGCCTGCCCCCCGAAGGGCGGCACTGCTCCATCAGCTTCGCCGACAAGGACCAGTGGGACGCCACCGGCAAGCCGGTCCTGGTGATGACCATGTTTGGCATCCTGTCGGCCCGGGCCGACCTCTTTGCCGTGGGTCTGCTCGACGGCCATTCCGACGCCGGCATCTATGCCGCCGTGCTGGCCACCTCCGAGCTGCTCAACACCTTCTCCAAAGCCGCCAACACCGTGGTCACCCCCCAGATCGGCCCGCTGCTGGCGGCCAAGAACAGCCAGCTCTTGCAGCAGGTGCTGGTGCGCTCGGCCCAACTGGCCACCTATCCCACCTTGATCCTGACCATCATGCTCTGTTACATGGGCACCGACGTGCTGGGCCTGTTCGGTCCCAACTACGAGGGTGGCTACTGGGCCCTGGTCATCTTGTGCTGGAACCAGGTGCTGATCGCCTCGGCCGGCCCCCCCGCCTACGTTCTGATCGTCTCGGGCCACTCGGTCAAGGTGGCCCGCGGTTTTGCCTTCAGCCTGACCGTTCAGCTCGTCCTGTTGGCTGTGTTGACGCCTCACTACGGAATGGTCGGCGCCTCCAGCTCGAGCCTGCTCGCCGGCTTGCTTTTGCGCATCTTGCTCACCCGCTACGTCGCCAAAGTCACCGGCATCAACTTTGGCATCCTGGGCGGGCTGACCCACAAGTGGCTCAGGGGATAGCGGGTGTCACGGTCGAGAGGGCGTTTCCTGCTCACTCTTGAAGGAGCGGAGCGGGGATGGCGATCTACGTAACCAAAAGGTGCATCTTCGAGGGGGATTGGTCGCAGGTCTTTCTGGCCACCGACACCCGCACCGAACGGCACGTCGTTCTCAAGCAGATGCGAGAGCTCTACCCGAGCGCAGAGTCGATGGCCCGCTTCATGCGAGAGTTCGAGATCACGCGCGGCGCGGCCGGCCCCCAGGTGATCGAGGCTTACGAGATGCACGCCCACGAGGGGACGGTGGGGATCATCCTGGAGGACTTCGGGGGCCGCTCGGTAGCCGATCTCATGCGAGAGCAGGGGGCCATCGGGCCCACCGAAGCCCTCCCCCTGGCCATCCAGGTGGCCGACGGCCTGGCCCACATCCACCGCCGGAATATCGTTCACAAGGACGTCAATCCGGCCAACATCGTCTGGAACACCGAGAACGGGCAGGTCAAGCTGATCGACTTCGGCATCTCCCAGGTGGTCAGCCGGGCTACCGCCTCGCATCGTCGCAATCGAAATCTCAGCGGGACCCCGCCTTACATGTCGCCGGAGCAGACCGGCCGCATGAACCGTGACGTCGACTGTCGCAGCGATCTCTACTCCCTGGGCGTCACCCTCTACGAGCTCTTGACCGGCCGCCGGCCCTTCGAGTCGGAGGATCCTCTCGAGCTGGTCCACTCCCACATCGCCCGCTCGCCGGTGCCACCCTGCGAGTACGGGGTCCCAAAACAGCTCTCGGACGTGATCATGATCCTTCTGGCCAAGAGAGCTGAAGACCGCTACAACGGGGGCGCTGGTCTGCGCCACGACCTGGCTGCTTGCCTGGAGGCCCTCAAGGCCAGAAGAACGATCAGCTTTCCCCTCCGGGGGCGCGACTCGGATGAGCGCCTGCTCATTCCCCAGAAGCTCTACGGTCGCCAGGCGGAACAGGCCACGCTGCTGGAGGCCTTCGACAGGACCGCTCGGGGTCAGGTCGGGGTGCTCATGGTGGCGGGCTACTCCGGGGTGGGCAAGACCTCGCTGGTCCACGAGATCCACGCTCCTCTGACCGCTCGCCGGGGGCTCTTCGTCGAGGGCAAGTTCGACCAGCTGAACCGGGGCACGCCCTACGACTCGTTGATCCAGGCATTCCGGGGCCTGGTGCGCGAGATCCTGACCGCCTCGGAAGGCGAGATCGCCGCCTGGAGAGAGACGCTCCTGGCGGCGGTGGGTCGTCATGGGCGCATTCTGATCGATGTCATTCCCGAGCTCGAGCACGTCCTGGGCGCCCAGCCCGAGGTCGAAATTCTGGGCCCCGCCGAAGGGCGCAACCGGTTCCAACTGGTCATGGCTCGAATGGTCTCGGCACTGGGCTCGGCCGACCATCCCCTGGTGTTGTTTCTCGACGATCTCCAGTGGGCCGACCTGCCCACCCTCGAGCTGATCCGCCACCTGGCCACCGACCCGGATACCAGCCACGTCCTTTTTATCGGTGCCTATCGGGACAACGAGGTTTCCCCCTCGCACCCCCTTATGACCACCGTGGCCGGCATGCAGGCCGATGGCGCCGAGGTCGAGACCATCGAGCTCGGGCCCCTCAAGGAAGAGGACGTCCTGCAGCTCCTGGGCGATACCCTCCACCAGGCTCCCGGCCACCTGCGACTGGCCCTGGTGTGCCACGCCAAGACCCGCGGTAACGCTTTCTTCCTCAATCGCTTTCTGGAGAGCCTGCACCACCGACGCCTGCTCGGCTACGACAGCGCCACGCAGTGCTGGACCTGGGATCTCGAGGCCATCCAGGCCGAGGCGGTCACCGACAACGTGGTCGACTTCATGGCTTCGGCCATCGCCAAGCTGGAGCCGGTGGCTCGCCGCAGCCTGCAGATCGCCGCCTGCATCGGCAATACCTTCGAGCTGAGCACCCTGGCCCGGGCCCTGGGAACCAGCCGGAAAGAGGCCCTGGCTGGCCTTCGACCTGCTCTGGAGGGGGCCCTGGTGCAGCCGGCCGAGGAGAGCTTCTGGTATGTGGATCAGGTGCACGAGGAATCGACTGACTTCCTCTGTCGGTTCGCCCACGATCGCATCCAGCAGGCGGCCTACGGCATGCTGGAGGACGGAGAGGCGGCTGGCATCCACCTCTGCCTCGGCCGCATCCTGGCCGACCAGCTCGACGAGCTCGAGCGAGGCCCGGAGCTCTTCGTGCTCGTAGAGCACCTCAACCGCGGGGCGGCCTTGATGGAGGAGGCCGACGAGCGGGAGCACCTCGCTCAGCTCAATCTGCGAGCGGCCCGACGGGCCACCCTGTCGGCCGCTTTCCAGCCCGCCCACGAGTACTTTCTGCAGGCCCACCGCCTGCTCGGGGCCGAGGCCTGGAGCAATGACTATCCCTCGGCCCTGGCGGTGCACCTGGAGGGAGCGCGAGCAGCCTACTTGAGCGGCCACTACGACCTGATGGAGGAGAGAATCGAGGCCGTGCTCGCCAGCGGGCGGACCCTGCTCGACCGGGTGCAGGCCCGGGAGGTCCGCATCCAGGCGCTGGTCAGCCAGGAGAAGTTGACGCAGGCCGTGGATCTGGCCCTGGAGGTATTGCAGGAGCTGGGGGTCAGGCTCGAGCGCGACCCTCGCCCCGAGGACGTGCAGTCGGCCGTGGCCGCAGCCCTGGCCTTGCTGGAAGGCAAGGACGCCCAGGCCATGAGGGCGCTCCCCGAGGCCACCGACCCCGAGGTCACCGCGGCCCAGAGAATTCAGGCCGGCCTCATGTCGTCGGCCTACCTGGCCGTTCCCAACCTGCTGCCCCTGCTCTGCTGCAGCATGGTCCAATCCACGCTCCAGCACGGCGTCTGCCAGCCCGCCATCTACGGCTTCTCGTGTCTCGGGCTGGTGCTGGTCACGGCCGGGCAGATCGATCGGGCCTACCAGATCGGCAAGATCGCCTGGGAGATGACCGACCGCTACGAAGACCGGGCTATCAAGGTCAAGAACCTGCACGTGGTGGGCTCGCTGATCAACAGCCACGTGGAGCCGCTGCGGGCCACGCTCGAATCCAACCGGGAAGTCTGCCGACTGGGTCTGGACACCGGCGACATCGAGTATGCGGCCTGGGCCCTGCACACCGAGGTTTGCAACGGCTTCTGGGCCGGGCTCGGCCTCGACCGGCTGGCCGAAACGGCTCGGCACCACGTGGCCCTTCTCGAGCACCACAAGCAACTTCCGGCGCTGGCCTGCACCTATCAGTTCGTGCAAGCCATCGAGAACCTGCGCGGCAACTCCCAGGACCCGGCCCGCCTGGTAGGAGAGAACTACGACGAGAACTCCCACCGCGAGCGCCTGCTGGCCAGGAACTTCCGGGGAGCGCTCTTCGTCCTGTCGGCGGTGGCCACGCTCTGTCGCTACATGTTTCGCGACCTCGAGCAAGCCCTGGCCGGAGCCGACGAGTGGGCCGCTTACGAGGACGGGGCGGCCTCCACCTATCACATCGTCGTCTGGCATCAGTACCGGGCTCTGGCCGCGCTGGGGCTATCCGGCAAGGAGAAGAGCCAGGTTCGCCAGACCCTGGCGCGCATCCAGCCGGACCGCGAGCTCCTGGAGAGGCTGCTCCCCTTTTCTCGGGTGAACTTCGAGCATCGGGTGCTCCTGATCGATGCCGAGGTGGCCCGGCTGGAGGGCCGTGTGGGGGAGGCGCTGGCGCTCTACGAGCGGGCCATCGAAGCAGCCCGCAGCAACGAGTTCATCCACGAGCAGGCGCTGGCCAACGAGCTGGCGGGCCGGTTCCTGCTCGAGGCCGTTGGCAAGACGCCGGCCCGCGGGTACCTGCTCGAAGCGATCTTCCTCTACACACGCTGGGGAGCGACGGCCAAGGCAGCCCGCCTGGAGGAGGAGTTCGCCGAGCTGCTGGCTGGCTTCCGCCAGGTCAGGGCCCTCCGGACCACCTCGTTGGGAACCTCGACCGGCACCGTGGACTCCTCGCAGCTGGACCTCTCGGCAGCCATCCGAGCTTCTCAGGCCGTCTCGGGAGAGATCGTCCTGGGCGACCTGGTGCAGACGCTCTTGCGATTGGCCCTGGAGGTCGGAGGCGGCCAGCGCGGCCTGCTGCTCCTCGATCGGGAGGGGAGGTGGGAGGTGGCCTGCGAGGGGACGGTGGGCCGGGAGACCGAGCTGCGCTCGATGGAGCTTCCCCTCGAGAGCTACCCCGAATTCCCTGAGAAGATCGTCCAGTACGTGCGCAGAACTCACGAGCACGTCCTGCTGGCCGATGCGGGCAAGTCCGAGCTGTTTCGGGATGACGACTACATCAAGCGGCGCTCGACCAGGTCCTTGCTCTGTTTGCCGGTCAAGCGGCACAACCAGCTCAAGGCCATCCTCTATCTGGAGAATGACCTGACCACCGAGGCCTTCACCCACCAGCACCTCGACCTGCTGCGGGTCCTGGTGGGGCAGGCCGCCATCTCCATCGAGAACGCTCACTTCTACACCACCCTCGAGCGCCGGGTCGAGGAGCGAACATGCGAGCTTCAGGCCGAGATCAAGGAGCGCATCCGGGTGCAGGAAGAGCTGCGGGTCCTGGCCACCACCGACAGCCTGACCGGGGCGGCCAACCGTCGCCGGTTTCTCGAGCTGGCCGAGCAGGAGTTCAAGCGCTCGCGCCGCTACCCGGCCCCGCTTTCGGCCATGATGCTCGACGCCGACCGGTTCAAGTCGATCAACGACAGCCACGGGCACGACGTCGGGGACCAGGTTCTGAAGACCCTGGCCTCGGCCATCGCGGCCGAGCTGCGCTCGACCGAGATTTTCGGCCGCCTGGGCGGCGAGGAGTTCGCGGTGGCGCTGCCCGAGACCCCGATCGAGGGGGCGGCGGTGGTGGCCGAGCGGATCCTGCGCTCGGTGTCCGAGCTTGAGGTGGCGGCCGGTGGCGCCCGGGTGAGCTTTACCGTGAGCATCGGGCTGGCCCAGGTCACGGCCGAGGACGAGTGCTTTGCCGACGCCCTCAAGCGGGCGGATCTGGCCCTCTATCAGGCCAAGGCGGCCGGCCGCAACCGGGTGATGTCGTGAACGGGCGGCTCAGGGGATAGGGATCACCTCGGCCCAGGGCAGCAGGTCCTGGACCCGCTCGAGCTCGGCCGGGGCCAGGTTGCCCACGAAGATCCACTTGAGCCCCTTCAGTCCCCGGAAGCTGTCCGGGATGCGGGCCTGGCAGCCGGTGGCGCTCAGGGTCACCAGCCGCCTGAGTTCACCGAGCTGGGGCGGAAAGCTCTTGAGGGGTGTGTCCTCCAGGTCCAGTCGGCGCAAGGCCTTCAACTGACCGATCTGGGGCGGCAGGCTGACCAGCGGGGTGCCGTCCAGGGTCAGCTCCTCGAGCCGGGTCAACCGACCGATCTCGGGGGGAAGCGTGGTCAGTGGGTTGCGGGACAGGTCCAGGTGGCGTAGCGAGCGCAGCCGACCGATCTCGGCCGGCAGGCGGGTGAGCTGGTTGTCGGACAGATCCAGCGTGATCAGCCGCTCGAGCCCCTTGAGGTCGCCCAGGTCGGTGAGCTGGTTCTCGCCCAGGTCGAGCGTGTCCAGCAGCGGCATGCCCTGCCAGGGAGGGCGTCCCAGGTGGACCAGCTGGTTGCCGCGCAGGTCCAGCTCGTGCAGCGAGCGGGCCTGGGCCAGCTCGGGAGGGACGGCCGTCAGCTTGTTGCCCGACAGGTCCAGATCGCGCACGCCGTTGAGGTAGGGGATGCGCGGCAGTTCCTTGAGCTCATTGAAGCTCAGGTTCAGCGACTCGAGCTGGCGGTAGCGGTCCAGGTGGCGCATGGCGTCCATCAGGCCGTTCCCCAGGTCGAACAGGTCCAGCGAGCGGCGGTCGCGGTCGCCCTGGCAGACCGCCGGCAGGGCCAGGAGCAGCACCAGGAAGAGCGTTCTCACGGGGTCTCCTTCGGTTGCAGGGAAGCCGGCTCCTGGGGTGCCAGGGCGTCCGAGGGCAGGCTCATCTGACCCTGAAAGACCTCCGACGTCACGGCCTTGAGTTCGCCCTCGGCGATCTTGCGGTCGGTCAGGGCCTCGATGAGATCTCCCTGGGCGTCGAGCACGAACGAGCGCGCGTTGATCAGCTCGGCCAGGTCGGTCAGGCCCGCCGTGTAGCGCTTGGAGGCCAGCTGGAAGTTGGCCAGCGCGGCTCGCACGGCGTCCTCGGAAGCCGAGGTCCGCTCCCGGGCCGCCTCCAGGTCGGCGAAGGCCGAATCCATGATCTGCACCAGCTGCAGGCGGACGTTCTCGCGGTCGTGCCGCAGCTGCTCGGCGGTGGCCAGGGCCAGCTCCTCGGCCGAGTCCAGGCCTGGGGTGAAGAAGGGGATGGTCAAAAAGAGCTGCACTTCGAAGAAGGGAACGTTGGGCAGGTCGAGCCCCTGGCCGCCCACCCCCACCGAGGTGCTCACGGTGGGCTTGTTGCCCAGCGTCTGGATGTGGGCCTGCAGCTCGAAGTTGCGCGCCTGGGCGTCCAGGGAGAGCAGGGCCGGGTTCTGATCCACCAGCTTCAAGGCGGCGGAGCGATCCTGATGGGGCGGATCCTGGCTCAGGATGTCCTCGAGCCGGGCCTTCTCGACCACCGAGCGGTCGACCCCGACCGCCTGGGCCAGGGCCAGGCGGGCATTGCGCTCGTCGTTCTTGGCCTGGGCGATGGCGGCGCGGGCGGTGGCCACCTGGGACAGGGCCGAGGTCACGTCGGCCATGCCCTTCTGGCCGGCGGTGTAGAACTGGTCCGAGACGGTCTGGTTGAGCTGGGCGCGCTCCAGGTTGCCGGTCTGGATTGCCAGGTTCAGCTGGGCCTGAAGCACCGTCACGTAAGCCTGCTGAATGTCCTGGTACTGGGTCAGCCAGGCGCTCTGCAGGTTGTAGAGCGCGGTCGAGACCCCGTAGCGGGCCGCCTCGACCTGGGTGTGGCGCACGCCCGAGTCGAGCACCGTCCAGGTCGTTCCCAGCGTCAGGGTGGTCTCCTTGACCAGGTCGAACACCGTCTGCAGCTCGCCGTTGATGAGCTGCCAGTCGCGCTCGATGGTGAAGCCCATCTGGGGCTCGTAGAGGGCCCAGGCCTGGCCCAGCTGGGCCCGGGCCTGGGTCACCTTGGCCCGGTTGCTCTTGAGGATGGGGTGGTTCTCATAGGCCAGCTGCAGGCAGCGATCCAGGGTCAGCACTTCCCCTCCCGGGTCGGCCACCGGCGGCAACAGGTCGCGCTGCTGGTCGAGCAGCGGCTGCAGGGCGGGCGGATCGGCCCCCACCGGCAAGACGGCCAGCGCCAGGAGCAGGAGCAGTGCCAGCAGGACCCTCACTCGGACTCCATCCGGGGGGCTTTGAGGGTCTGGTCGGCCACCACCCGATCGCCGTCGTGCAGACCCACCAGGTCGGAGGCGGCCACCAGCTCGTCGGCCTTGACCCCCTCCACCTCGACCCAGTTCTGCTTGCTCTGGCCGGTCTTCACCGAGCGCTCTCGGACCACGTAGTCCGAGCCGCTGGGCTCGAGCACGAACACGCTGCTGGCCCCGTCCCGGGTCAGCACGGCCCCGTCGGGCACCATGACGTGGAGCTCGGGCGCCTCGGTGCGCAACCACACCTTGACGGCCATGCCGGGCCGCAGCCAGCGGGGAGGCGAGGCCACCTCGGCCGTCAGCGGAATGGCCCGCGTCTCCACCCTGGCCACCGGGGACAGGTGGCGCACGGTGGCCCGCAGAGTCTGTTTGGGGGCCGCGTCGCAGGTAAAGCGGAGGCTCTCGCCCGGGCCGAGCTCGGTGGCGTAGCGCTGGGGCACATCCAGCGTCACCAGCAGGGGGGTCGGGCTGACCAGCGTCAGGCCGGTGGGATTGCCGGCGCTGACCACGTCGCCCACGTTGAGGTCGCACTGCTGCACGATGGCGTCCATGGGAGCCTTGAGCACGTAGTAGCGGGTGCGCCGGGCCACCTCCTCATACTGGGCCTGGCTGACCCGGATGGCCGCCCGGGCTTGCTCGAGCTTCTCCAGGGCTGTCTCGTAGTCGGCCTTGGCCTGCAGGTACTGCTCGCGGATGTCGGCCAGGTTCTGATCCGAGATCAGCTCCTCGGCCCGCAGCTGGCGGTATTCCTCATACTTCTGGTGGGCGTTGTCGACCACCGCTTTGGCCTTGCGCACGGCCGGCACATCCACCGGATCGCGCGGCGAGCCGTCGGGCCAGTAGAGGAACGACTCGGCCCGGGTCTCCTCGAGCTGGGCGCGAGCTGTCTTGATCTGCATCTGGAGATCGTCCGAGTCGATGCGGGCGAGCACCTCGCCCTGGCGCACGAAATCGCCCATGTCCACGTACAGCTCGATCACCTGGCCCGAGCCCTCGGCCGCCATGGTGACCGCGTTCTCGGCCGCGATGGTGCCCGGCATGGAGAGATCGCGGGCGATGCTGCGGGTGACGGCCCGGGCCACGTCCACCCGGGTCGCCGAGGGGGTGGCCGAGGCGCTCGGGCTCGGTCGGGGAGTCTTGGGCTTGCCGGCGGGGCAACCGGTCAGCAGCATCAGGGCGAGGATCCCCAGCATCAGGCGTGTCACTTCGACTTCCTCCGAAACAGACGTTGCAGGTCCTCCACGATGGAGGTTCCCACCGGCACCACCACCAGGG
>CAZWUN010000184.1:490-10296 GCA_964637145.1 uncultured Burkholderiales bacterium | reverse complement strand
GCCGGCATGCGCCTGGTGCTGCTGGGCACCACCGAGCTGACCGGCGAGGAGATCCCCTCGCTGCCCCCGGAGAAGCTGCGGGCCTGGTTGCTCGAGCGCTTCAGCGGCCAGACCCCGGCCGAGGTGGAGGCTCGCCTGCAGGGCCTGCTTCGCCAGCGCGAGATCAAGGAGCACCTGGAAGCGCTCACCCGGCGCGGCCTGACGGTGGACTACCGGGTCTGCGACGTGCGCGACCGCCAGGCTTTCTCCGAGCTGATCGCCAGCGTCTACCAGAAGTACGGGCGTCTGGATTCGGTGCTGCACGGCGCCGGCATCATCCGCGACAAGCTGGTGGGCGACAAGACCATGGAGAGCTTCGACGAGGTGCTGGCCACCAAGGTGGCCGCCGCCGAGGTGCTGCTCGAGTCGCTCAACAGCGAGAGCCTGCGCTCGGTGGTGCTCTTCTCGAGCACCGCCGGCCGCTTCGGCAACCGGGGTCAGGGCGACTACGCCCTGGCCAACGAGGTGCTCAACCGCATGGCCTATCTCATGCAGGCCCGTTGGCCTCGGGCCCGGGTGGTCTCGGTTTCCTGGGGCCCCTGGGCGGGCGCCGGCATGGCCGGCGAAGAGGTCAACCGCGCCTTCCGCTCGCGGGGGATCGAGCCCATCGCCACCGAGGCCGGGGTGGCCTTCTTGCAGGCCGAGCTGCGCTCGGCTCGAGGCGAGGCGGAGGTGGTGGCGGGCGAGGGTCCGTGGGATCGGCCCCTGTCGGCCGAGGCTGAGCGAGCTGCCGCGGGAGCTGCTTTGTAGGCTTTTGCGGTGCTGGAGGCCTGTTGATACTTCCGTTGGGGTCGGTCACCGACTCCCGGCTTTCCCGACCCTCGCCCTATGGGTCATCGCTCGTGCCACCCGCGCGAATGCTCGTAATCCCCCGCTTTACGGGGAAAATTTCGCGGTACGGGGCTGCAGGGTCGGTATACGCACCTACCAGGGCCGTACCGAAAAATTTCGGGCGTGCGCAGGTCCAGCTCGAAGCAGTTCCCGGACGGCGGGGAGATCACGCCCGGGAACGAACTGCGGGAGATGCGTTACGTCGTCTTTGCCTGGCTGCTCCTGGGCGCGCTGGCCCTGGGTCAGGAGCGATTCCAGCCGCCCCGGGCGGGAGAGTCTGGCCAGGTCGAGACCGCGCTGGGCCTGAGCTATACCGTGCTGGTCGAGGGCCAGGGCCAGCCCCTGAATCAGGGGGAGCGGTTCCAGGCCCAATCCGAGGCCTGGCTGGCCGATGGCACCCGGTTCTTCAGCACCCGCGAGAACCGCGCCCCCCTCGATTACGTGCTCGGCTCGGGCACCGCCTGCGCGGGCTTCGACCTGGGCGTCATGGGAATGAGGGTGGGTGAGGTGCGGCGGATCTACATCCCGGCCAGGCTGGCCTTCGGAGAGGCCGGGCGGGGTAAGGTTCCGCCCGACTCCGACCTGGTCTTCGAGGTGGAGGTCACCCAGCGCGGCGGGGCGGTGAGCCTGCGCCAGCCTCCTGCGCCTGGCGAGACGGGTCAGGTCCAGGGTGGCAACGGCTTGACCTACACCATTTTGCGCCCGGGGCAGGGAGAGCCCGTGGCTCCGGGCGAGCGCGTGCGGGCCCACTACACCGGCTGGCTGACCGACGGTCGCAAGTTTGACAGCAGCCTGGATCGCGGCCAGCCCTTCGAGGTGCAGATTGGAGTGGGTCACGTCATCCCGGGCTGGGACCAGGGGATCGTGGGGATGAAGACGGGCGAGATTCGCAGGCTCTATCTCCCGCCCGAGCTCGGTTACGGTGCCCGAGGCGCAGGCGCCACCATCCCTCCCAACGCCGCCCTGGTCTTCGAGGTCGAGCTGATCGCGCACGGGCGCTGAGCTCTGACGGTTCCTCCCCGGTGCCCCACCCCCGTGCGTGGGAACGCCCACGCGATAGGGTGGGGCAGCCCGGATTGCTCGGGCAGGGTGGCCCACGCGGGAGGAACGATTCTGAAACCCGAACGTCCTTTGCCAGAATCGAATGTCGAGGAAGTGGACTTGGCAGACAAGTTGATTGGCGGACCCGCGCGTTTGCCTCGCAGGCTGTTCCTGGGGAGTGCGGCCACGAGTGCCGCTGGATTCTACCTGGCCGGTTGCGGTGCCGCCGCCGCGCAGCCTTCAAAGGTCAGCCCTCGTATTCTCTCGTTGTTCAGTGACCCTCTGATGAACTTCAACGCGCTGTTTGCCGCCAGTGCCTCGGGAGTCGCCAGCGCTTTTGGCGAGGTTGTCGTTTCGGTGGATCAGGCCCACGCCGTGGCCGGTGGGGCGACTCTTCAGAGCTGGTTTGATGCCATGATGGCGATGGGGAGGAAGTTGCTCGGGGCGGGCGACGAGGCGCGAGCTTCCGGTCATCTCGTCACGGCCCGTTCCCGATATCTCCGCGCGGCCTCGTATTTCGATCAGGGACTGTTCTTCGTGCTGGGAACGTCGACGCCGGGCGCTGAGAAGAACGTCTACCTGGACATGAATCGAGCCTGGTCGCTCGGGGCCGGGCTGTTCGAGCCGGCCTTCGAGCCGGTGTCGATCCCCTACCAGGACAGGACCCTCCCGGGCTGGTTTCTCAAACCGCCGGGAGCCAGGGGGAGGCGTCCCACGCTGATCGTCAACAACGGCAGCGATGCTCAGAACGTGGATACCTTCGTCTATGGGGGCGCTGCGGCCCTGGAGCGCGGTTGGAACGCACTTCTCTTCGAAGGTCCCGGTCAGGGCAGCCTGCTCTTTGTGGACGAGGTGCCTTTTCGCCCTGACTGGGAGGCGGTCATCACCCCCATCGTGGACTGGCTGTCCGGCAGGGCCGACGTGGACCCCGGCAAGATCGCTCTCAGCGGCTGGAGCCTGGGGGGTGGATTGGTGGCACGGGCGGCGGCCTTCGAGCCACGGCTCGCGGCCGTGGTGATCGATCCCGGATTCGTCAAGGCCTTCGAAGGGTTCCCCGCGGAGCTGCGTAACATCGCCGAGGCGGGCGACGCGGCCCGGGTCAACGAGATCTGGAAAGAGGACGTTGTTGCAGGGGCCTCTCCCGCAGAGCGATTCACCCTGGCGAAACGACTCGAAATCTACAGCCGGGAGGCCTTGCGGCAGGCTCGCGCCGGCATGGTCCCCACCGACTGGTACTCCCTTTCGCGCACCATTCGGAAATTCGACGTGAGCGGTGTGGCCCACAAGATCTCCATGCCCGCCCTGGTAACGAGCTATGTCGAGGACAACTTCGTGGTCGGTCAGGCGGCCGCCCTGGTGGCGCTCATGCCATCGGGGACCACCTTTGTGTCGCTGGGTCCGGACACGGGCTCTCAGTTCCACTGCGCTCCCATGAACCCGGAGTGGCGCAATGAGGTCGTTTTCGACTGGCTGGAGAAGACGCTGGGTTAAACCCGGTTGGCGGCAATCCGGCTTTAGTAATTACGCTTCTGAAGGCCGTTGGCCAAACTATTTTAGGCGTCCAGCCCTGTCTGAGAAAATGATTTCCCCCAGCCGAGAGGAGCCGGTGAACCCAGCAGCGAAAGGGGCGAACTTGCCGGCCAGAATCAAAGAATTCCGGCCTTTGCACTTCCTGGCGACGAGCCAGATCAATCTGACCGGGGAGCTCATCATGCATCACAGCACCGATACGAGAAGCAGCGCGGTTGCGGCCGCTCATTCCTGGAACGGCGAGACCGCCGCCAACGGCAAGAAGCCCGAGCGCGTCGACCAGTTCTACGCCTCCGACGTTTTCAGCATCGGAGAGATGCGCCAGCGTCTGCCCAAGAACGTGTTCAAGAAGTTCATGAGCACCTTCGAGTCGGGTCACCCCCTCTCGAGCGATGTGGCCGACGTGATCGCCTCGGCCATGAAAGACTGGGCCATCGAGAACGGGGCCACCCACTACACCCACTGGTTCCAGCCCCTGACCGGCAGCACGGCCGAGAAGCACGACAGCTTCATCGTGCCAGACTCGCACGGCGGAATGCACTTCAGCCTGAGCGGCTCGGAGCTGACCAAGGGCGAGCCGGATGCCTCCAGCTTCCCATCGGGCGGCCTGCGGGCGACCTTCGAGGCCCGCGGCTACACCGCCTGGGATCCCACCAGCCCCGCCTTCCTGATGCGCGGAAAGAACCACGTCACGCTGGTGATCCCCACCGCCTTCGTCTCCTGGACCGGCCACGCGCTCGACCACAAGACCCCGCTGCTGCGCTCGATGGACGCGGTGTCGCACCACGCCATCCGCATCCTGAAGATGTTCGACGCCGCCGAGGGCGTCACCCGAGTGGTCACCACGCTGGGGTGCGAGCAGGAGTATTTCCTGGTGGATCGCCACCTCTACTATGCCCGCCCCGACCTCGTCACCTGCGAGCGCACCCTGTTCGGTGCCAAGCCGCCCAAGGGCCAGCAGATGGAGGATCACTACTTCGGCTCCATCCCGCCCCGGGTGCTGGCCTTCATGGCCGAGGTCGAGCGCGAGCTTTACCGCGTTGGCGTTCCGGTCAAGACACGCCACAACGAGGTGGCCCCGGGCCAGTTCGAGATCGCGCCCATCTTCGAGACCACCAACGTGGCCTGCGACCACCAGATGCTCACCATGGAGACGCTGCGCCGCGTGGCCCCGCGTTACGGGATGCAGGTCCTGCTGCACGAGAAGCCCTTCGCCGGGGTCAACGGCTCGGGCAAGCACAATAACTGGTCCATGGTCACCAACAAGGGCCACAACCTGCTCGACCCGCAGGACGACACCCACTCCAACACGCTCTTCCTGCTGTTCCTGTGCGCTGTGATCCGGGCCGTGGACGTGCATGGAGACCTGCTGCGCTCCTCGGTGGCCAGCTCGGGCAACGACCATCGCCTGGGCGCCAACGAAGCGCCCCCGGCCATCATGTCGATCTTCCTGGGCGACATGCTGACCGACATCGTGGAGCAGCTCGAGAAGGGCACCAGCGCCCGTACCCTCAAGGGCGGCACGCTGGACCTCGGCTCCAGCACGCTGCCCCAGATCCCCCGCGATTCGGGCGACCGCAACCGCACCTCGCCCTTCGCCTTCACCGGCAACAAGTTCGAGTTCCGGGCCGTGGGCTCGTCGCAGTCGGTGGCCTGGCCCAACACGGTGCTGAACACCATCGTGGCCGACTCGCTCAACCACATCGCCAACGAGCTCGAGAAGCGCTGCAAGAGCGACGCCAGCCCCAAGGCCAAGCGCGAGGCGGCTCAGAAGGTGATGCAGGAGATCATCCGCAAGCACAAGCGCATCATCTTCGGCGGCGACAACTACAGCGACGAGTGGCATGCCGAAGCCAAGAAGCGCGGGCTGCCCAACCTCAAGGACTGCACCACCGCCATCCCGGCCCTGGGAAGCGACAAGAACGTCAAGCTGTTCGAGAAGTTCAAGGTGCTGACCCGAGAAGAGGTCGAGAGCCGGGTGCACATCTTCATGGAGAAGTATGCCAAGGAACTCTTGATCGAGTCCGAGGCCATGGTGCTGATCGGCCGGCAGAACCTCCTGGGCGCCGCCCTGGCTCACCAGACGGCCCTGGCCCAGGCGGTGAGCGCCACCGAGGCGGCCGGGGTCAAGGTTCCCCAGCAGCGCAAGGCGCTCAAGGAGTTCGTGGACCTGGTCGAGCGCTACACCCAGGCCCTGGACAAGCTCGACAAGGCTGACGATCACCACGAGCACGACCACCTCAAGTACGCGAAGTACATGAAGGAGAAGGTCCTGCCGCTGATGCACGAGGTGCGGTCGCTGGCCGACGAGCTGGAGACCAGGGTTTCCTCCGACCTCTGGCCGCTGCCTTCCTACCGCGAGCTGTTGTTCGTGAAGTAGGCTCGCTGTAGAACCTGGGGGGCCCAGTTGGAGCGCCGACAGATCTGTCTGTCGGCGCTTCTCATTGAGCACGACCAGGACTACCAAAACCCGAGGTTGCCGCCGCTGAGACGGTGACCCTTGCAAGCCTGACAGGCCTGGGGCTAGAGTCCTCCGGAATCCTGATGGTCGAGCAGGCGAAACAGGTTGGCATTGAGGCTGGCCGGATTGACCCGATCGTTCTGGGCCATGTCCACCTCCACGGTCAGGACACGCTCGGCCTGGGGTGCGTTGCGCGGTCCGGCTCGCCCCACCGAGATCAGGCGCAGCACCTGGTAGGGAGCCACCTCATGGCGGCGGTCGATGGTGACCGTGAAGCTCCCGACCAGTTGTCCGTCAGGATCGAGCAGGTCCTCGGAGTAGCTGAACCTGGTCTGATCGTCCGCGCCCGGAGGCGGGAAGCGCAGATCCCTCAAGAGCTTGGTGCGAGCGTCCTCCAGACCGGCCCGGGCCAGCCACAGGGCCTGGGCTCCCTGGGACAGCTGCATCGAAGAGCGCACGCGCTCTGCGCTCGAGCCCAGAAAGGCCAGACCCATGATCAGGAGGATCAAAAGAAGCAACACCGACAACACCATCACGAAGCCCTGACGGCGCCTCACGGAACGCTCACCTGCAGCTCGGCTCGCGTGGTCTGCACCACCCCGTCCACCAGCAGCGAGATCACCACCTCCAGGTTGCCATTGGCCAGAAAGCGACAGGCCAGACCGTCGCAAGGGTCGAGCATGGCCATGGTCTGAGGTGGGGGGCCGCCCACGAGCTGGCGAGTGCGCCGCTGGAGCCGGCCCCCCACCACTTCCAGGCGCACCCGCACCAGCGAAGTGCCCGGGTGGGGCTGCCAGCTCACCGGCAGCGGAGAGGGAAGAACGGCCGGCAGGTGGGGCTGGCGAGGGTTCATGCGGTCGAACTCGAGCACCGGAACGGCCGTCCCCGACCCCAGCGGGGGAGTGACGAAGGCGATGGCCTGGCGGGCCTCGGAGACGATCTGCTCGAGACTGGCCAGAGCCTGGCTGCGCTGGCTCTGCTCGGTATCCTGGCGCATGATCTGGGAATAGTCGCGCAAGAAGAGAGCGGCCACCCCCAGCACCATCAGGAACAGAAAGCTGGTCACCAGGGTCTCGGCCAGCGAAAAGGCTTTCCTCAAGGGCCCTCCAGGTTCAAGGCGGGGGCATCGGACACCACGTCCCGTCCCGCGTAGCGAAGGCGCACGCGCAGCAGGCATGAGCCACCGGTGTAGGTAGGGGGCCCGAAGGGATGGTTGAGCACGTTGGTCAGCGTTACCCGGGTGCCATCGGCTGTCTGCGTGAGCTGCCCGTTGCCCGTCCCGGGCGCGATGTACCACTGGAAGGTGGCGTCAGCAATCACCTGATCGTTGTCGTCATAGGCGTTCACAGTAAAAGTGGCTGGCTGGTTCTTGAGCAGGGGATCGGAGACGGAGACAGGGGTGATGCGCAGGGGGGAGACGGGGTGAAGGTCACGCACCGGTTCGCCCACCAGCGTCGAGAGCTCGACCGGTGGTCCGGTGCTCCAGGCCCGCACCCGCACGAGCTTCAGATCTACGTTCTTCTTGCTCGCGGCCAGCACGGCCGGGTCGAAGGCGCTGCAGGGGTTGGGGGTGACCAGATCGCCCACGGTCACGTCGAACTGATAGCCGGGAGCCTCGGGAAACGCTCCGCTGGCTCCCTGCCAGGGGCTCCAGTCATCGTAGTTGTAGGCCGCCCCGCTGCGCCCCCGGGCCCAGGCCACAATCTCCTCGAGCTTGTTCTGGGCCAGCCGCGCAGCCGTCTGGCGGGCATCGGCGCGTCGATTATAGCGCATGCCAGCGTGAAACAGGTTGGTCACCAGCAGAAAGCCGGCCAGCAAGAGGAAGATGGCCATGACCACCTCGGTCAGGCTGAGGGCGCGTCGGCTCACGGCAGCCAGACCGAGCGACCCTCCCGCTCCGGAGTCTGGGTCAAGCGGCGCAGGTTGGTGCCATCGGTCTGCATCGAAAAAAGGTCCCCGGACATTCGAAAGAGCATGAGGGCTCCGTCGGGCGAGGTGGTGGGCAAGGTCTCATCGTTCGGACTGCTGGTCAACTGAAGGAGATTGCTGCCGTCCGGCCTCACCCGGAAGATGTCTTTGTTCCCGTTGCGGTCGGAGACGAAGTAGATCCAGTCATCCCGGCTCCAATGCACGTCGTCGGAGTTGCCGGGTCCCACGGCAAGCGCAGTGTCCGAGCTGGAGTCCCGGTTGACGGTATAGACCTCCCACGTTCCTCCCACCTGCTTGTTGTAGACCAGCCGGGTGCCATCGGGTGACCAGCTGGACCCGTTGTTCCCGTTGGGGCCTTGATACTGCTGACTGGCCACGAAGGCCGGATTGGAGCCGTCTGCATTCATGATCCAGAGTTCCCATCCCGGAAAATTCGGCTCCCAGACGCGCGTCACCATGAGACCGTCGGGCGAGATGCTGCCGCCCAGGTCCCAGTTGACATCGGCAGCGATGGTGCGCTGATCGGTGCCATCGAGATACATCCGGTAGAGGTTGCTGGGGCTGCCGTGCTTGTAGACCAGCCAGCTGCCATCGGGGCTCGCGGACTCGACCGTCTCGTCCACATTGGGTGTCTTGGTCAGGTTGAGCAGTCCCGTGCCATCGCTGTTCATCACCCAGACATCCCCTAACCCGCCGGCATCGTCGCGGGTGAAGAGAACCCGGCCCCGAGGAAGCACCTCCACGGTGCGAACGGCCGCTCCGAGTGGCCCCGCCACCTGGCCCCGAGCGTCGAAAACTCGATATTCCAGGTCAAAGCGAGCGGTGGCCAGGGCGCCCTCGGGGGGACGCCACTGCCAGACCGAAGTCCAAGCCTGGCTGGCCACGTCGAACTGCATCCGATCCTGGGCGGGCGAGCTGAGCGCTCCACCGGAAGCGGTCCAGTTGCAGAACAGGGCATCCCCATCTGGGTCCGTGGCCCTCACAACCAGCGTCAGGTGCCCGTCCTGGGCTACGGTCGCATCCGCCCCGGCCGGGGTGGTCAGGGGGTTGAGGGCCGGAAAGAACTCCACCGAGGTCAACACTGGCACCTGGTTTGGGCCCAGCCCTGAAAAGGTCTGGCGCACTGGCACCGCTATGAAATCAAGCTTGTCGACCTCGGTCACGGCGCTGGCTGACTGCACTCCACGCCGCACCGAGACCGAGCCCGCCTGGCTCACCGCTACCGTCCAGGGCGAGCCCACGCGGTGAGGTTGAAAGTAGCTCGGCCCCGGGGTCACACTGGCCGTCCCGGGCGGGGCGGATGCCCCGGAGTATTCGGCCCCGTTGACCACCAGAAGGTGTACCGACCCCCCGAAGCTGGGCAGGTCATTGGTGCGCACCGTGCCATCCGGGGCGAAGACCAGGCAGTAGTCGGTCTTGACGGCAGTGGGCAGCCAGCGGTCCAGGTCGAGCATAGAGGGACGGCTCCAGGGCGCCGTGGCATCGCGCTGGTTGGCCAGACCGCCGGTCAGGCTCCACAGACCCACGAATACCGACGTGTTCTCATACTGGGTCCCAAAATTGACCGTCTTGAGCGTCTGGGGCAGGTCGTGACCGGCCAGGATGGAGTAGGACTGGCTGTGAGGTTGGCTCCCGCCCGAGCTTGGAAAGACCACCGCGACGGGAGCTCCGCTTGCCAGTGCGCGTTCGCGGGCCGAGCGCAGCTCCTGGGCCACCTCGTAGGCCATGGCCTGAGAGCGGGTGCGCTGGCTCTGGGGGCGCAGATTGACCATGGTCAGCCCCAGTAGCAAACCAACCAGCGCCATGGTCAACAAAATCTCGATCAGCGAGTACCCCTGAGCGCGCCTCACCCGATCATGATAGCATACCCGCCCGAAACAGGGTTGCCGCCCTCCGATCCGAAGGGCCCCGCCTCGTGCTGAGCCTGCGTGGACTGAGCTTTCTTGCGGTGGGTACCGTCGCGAAGGACCTCGAC
>CAZWUN010000184.1:0-480 GCA_964637145.1 uncultured Burkholderiales bacterium | reverse complement strand
CTGTCGGATCGCCTGGATGCGCCCGCCTGGGTGACCTTTCTCCTCTCGGCCCTGTGCATGCTTCCCCTGGGCACGGCCCTGGCGCGGGCCTCGGAGGATCTGGCCGAGCACATGGGCCCGGGCCCCGGGGCCCTGCTCAACGCCACTTTCGGCAACGCGCCCGAGCTGGTGATCCTGTACGTCGCCCTGAGCAAAGGCCTGCTCGACGTGGTCAAGGCCACCCTCTCCGGCTCGATCCTGGCCAACCTGCTGCTGGTGCTGGGTTTGAGCGCGGTGGTGGGCGGCCTGCGCTACAAGTTCCTGAACCTGCACCCGCTGGGGGCGGCCGCCAACATGGGCACGCTGACCCTGGTGGTGGCCGCTCTGCTCTTCCCGGCCGTCTTCGCGGCCCTGCCCCCTCCCGCCGGAGGGGACCCGATCTCCGACCGCATCGAGGACCTCAGCCTGGGCACGGCGATCACGCTGCTGCTGGTCTACACC
>CAZWUN010000183.1:0-10350 GCA_964637145.1 uncultured Burkholderiales bacterium | reverse complement strand
AGGGTGGGCGTCGAGCTCGACATCCGCCCCCGCGGCGAGGGGCGCTACAGCTGGTCGCTCCGCTATCAGGGCCAGCCCGAGCGACCCTACGAGCTGGTGCCGGTGGATCCGGCCCGAGGCCATTACCTGGTGGACGAGAAGAACGGCATCCTGATCGACTCCTATTACCAGGACGGAGTGCTGACGAGCCAGTTCGAGGTGGGCAGCAACCGCATCACCGCCCGCTATGAGCTCGAAGGCGACCAGCTCAAGATGGAAATGCAGTCTTTCGGCAAGGACCCGCTGCGCGAGTCGGCCCACGGAGTCAAGGCCTTCCCCCTGGGCAGCCTTCAGCGGGCAACCTTGAGAAAACCTTGACCGCTTGTCCTGGCATTAACAAATTCCTCATCCGCTGATCGACCGGCATTGTTACAATGAAACCATGCTGATCACGCCTACCGTGACGTCCTCTCTTACCGCCCCCTGCCCCGAGCCCCCCAAGAATCCCGTCGAGAAAGCCGTCGCCTGGATGGACGACTATACCTCGGCGCGGGAGACGACCGCCGGCAACTTCAAGTCGGCCAACTACTTTCAGGCCTTCTTCCAGGGAGGCACGGAAGGTTACTATTTAATGGGTCCGGCCGGCGTGGTGGCCGGGGCCGGCTCGGCCCTGACCGGCTCGTTCATCCAGAACAGGACCGGCAGCCAGGTTCTCGGCGTCATCTGCGGCACAGCCGTGGGAGCCGCATTGGGGACGGCCGTGGGCGCCATGAGCGGTCAGCCGCTGGTCAATGCCGGCGTGCTGGGGGGCTTGCTGGGCGGCTTCCAGACGATCCGCTCGGACGGTCGCTCCGAAATTCGTGACGCCGGCGGCAACGCCACCATGATCTCCGCCTTCTTCATCGACGGCCCGGCCAAGGTGGCCGGAGGCATCGGCGCCGCCGCCGGAGCACGCTACGAGAAAGGCTGGCAGCGCGCTCTCATCGGTGCCGGAGTGGGCGCCGCCACGGGAGCGGGCCTGGCAGCCATCGGCTTTGCCCCCACCACCGTCCCCATGGCTGCTCTGGGCGCCGGCCTGGCGGGCGCCGTGGGACCGTTCTTCGGACCGCGCTTCTCGCAGTTCTTCCGCAACCTGGCCGAGGACTCGGGCAAGGGCATGGAGTGGGTCGGAATGCGCACGGGCCTGGCCCGCGGGCCTATCGACGAGAAGTATCGCAACGCCATGGGCGCGGTGCCCGCGGCCTTCATCAAGGAGGGCCTGCGCGGCTTCATGTATTCCGATGGCGGGCTCTCGGGCTTCGTCATCGGAGGAGCGATGGAGTCGGTGCAGCAGGCTCATATCATGTTCTTCAGCGAGAAGGACGCCAAGCGCGACGACAGCGTCGTCCTGTCCAGGGAGAAGTGTCCGACGCCGGCCTCAGTTGTGGGCGGCGCTGCGTAGCGCAACCACGTCCGTGATTGGGACCCGGATCGTGTACGCGTGACCCACCCGAGCGCCAGATAGCGGCTGAGCCCCACAGCCCACGGTGGGGATCCCCACGCTCCGTGGTGGGGCAAGCGGGCCGACTTGCTCGGACCGGGACAGGAAAACTCCCCTGACCTGCCCTATATCTCCGGATGATCAGCGTGCTGCTGGTAGACGACCATGAAGTGCTGCGCCAGGGACTGACGCGGCTGCTCGACAGCGAGCCCGACCTGAGCGTGGTGGGCCAGGCCGGCACCGGCGAGGAGGCCCTCGAGCTCGTGGGCCGCCTGGAGCCAACGCTGGTGACCCTTGACCTGCACCTCCCCGGCATCGGGGGTCTGGAGACGGCCGTCCGCCTGCTGGCCGCCCGGCCCGACCAGGGGGTGGTGATCGTCTCCAGCCTGGTCCGCGCCCGCGAGGTGCAGCTGCTTGTGCGCGCCGGGGTGCGCGGCTATCTGAGCAAGACCGCGCCTGCCCAGGAGATCGTGAGGGCCTTGCGCCAGGTCGGCACGGGCGGAACCTACTACGACTCCCACGCCGCCGCGGCCCTGGCCGAGTCACTGCGTGGACTGGAGGAGCCCCCCGAGCTCTCGGCCCGCCAGCTCGAGATCCTCCTGATGGCCGCCCGCGGCCTGCGCACCAGGGAGATCGCCAACCAGCTCGCCCTCAGCACCAAGACCGTTGAGAAGCACCGCACCGAGATTTTCGGCCGCCTGGGAGTGCGCAACCTGGCCGAGGCCCTGGAGGCGGCACGACGCTACCAGTTGCTGGCCTGAACCAGCTCCACCAGCTCTTCCGGATTGACCGGCTTCTCCAGGTAGGCGTGGGCCCCGGCTGCAAGGCATGCCTCCCGCGTGCCGGGCACGGTCAACCCCGACACCGCCAGGATGCGGCTGCGGGCCATGCGCGGATCGGCGCGCAGCAGCCGGATGGCGTCCAGCCCTCCCAGGCGCGGCATGCGCAGATCCACCAGCAGCACCTGGGGCACGCTCGAGCGAGCCATCTCCAGCCCCACGATGGCGTCCTCGGCCTGCTCCACCCGGCAGCCAGCCCGACGCAGCAGGCCTGAGAAGAAGACCCGATCGACCGGATTGTCGTCGATCACCAGCACCCGCAGGCCGCCCTCCGAGGCACCCGGCTCCACCGCGGTGGCCCGGGGCGATAGCGGCAGCGCCACGCTGAAGCGGCTGCCCTGGCCGGGCTGGCTCTCCACCGACACGCTGCCTCCCGAGAGCTCGGCCAGCCGCTGCACCATCATGAGCCCCAGTCCCGTACCGGGCTGGTTCTGGTCGAGTTGACCGAAGGGCACGAAGAGGCGGGAGAAGTCCTCGCGAGCGATGCCCGGGCCCTGATCGGACACGCTGAAGCGCACGGCCTCGCGCTCGCGGTCGTGGGCCACCGTCAGGCGGGCGGCCCCGCTGGCCTTCAGGGCGTTGCTGAGCAGGTTGACCAGGATCTGCTTGAGCCGCCCCTCGTCGGCCCAAACCTCGAGCGACTCCTCCACCTCCAGCGTCACCGACCCGCTGTCCACCAGCTCCAGCGTCCCCCGGCACAGGTCGGCCACGTTCAGGTGGCGGCACTCCAGGCGCAGCTTGCCCGCCTCCAGGCGCGACAGGTCCAGCAGATCGTCGATCAGTCCCAGCAGATGGCGCCCGCTCTGGTAGATGGTCTCCAGCGAGGAGCGCTGGCTTTCGTTGAGCGGACCCAGCGCCTCGTCCAGCAGGGCCTCGGACATGCCCAGCACGGTGTGCAGCGGGCTTCGCAGCTCGTGGGTGGTGCTGGCCAGAAACTCGCTCTGGGCCTGCAGGGCCCGGGTCAGCTCCTCGCGGTCGCGCCGCTGCTCTTCCTGGAGAGCTTGCAGGTCGCGGGTCAGCTGCTCGAGTTGGCGCTCAAGATCCACGGGAGGGTCTTCGCGAGTCGACAGGAAGCTCCCCGCAATGGGCCGGCCCACCGTGCTGATCATCGATGACGAACGGGCTTCGCGCGAAACCCTGCAGATGCAGCTGCTGCGCGAGGGGTATCGCATCGAGCAGGCCGATGGCCCCGTTCGGGGCCTGGAACGGGCTCTGGAGCTGATCCCCGACCTGGTGCTGATGGACGTCTGTATGCCCGGAACGACGGGCTTTGAGCTTTGCAAGCAGTTCAAAGCCGATGCCCGGCTCAAGCGCATCCCGGTCATCCTGGTCACAGCCCTGAACCGGCGCGAGGACCTGGTCAAGGGGCTCGACTCGGGAGCCGACGAGTTCGTCAACAAGCCCGTGGCCGGCGCCGAGCTGCGGGCCCGAGCCCGCTCGATGCTGCGCATCAAGAGCCAGCAGGACGAGCTGGCGGCCGAGATCGAGCGGCGCGAGGAGCTGACCCGGTTGCTGGTGCACGA
This sequence comes from uncultured Burkholderiales bacterium, assembly GCA_964637145.1. Taxonomy (GTDB): domain Bacteria; phylum Vulcanimicrobiota; class Xenobia; order Xenobiales; family QWHO01; genus QWHO01. The sequence goes on along the minus strand of CAZWUN010000183.1, from coordinate 6,529 downwards.
CCTGCGCACTCCGGTGGCCACCATGCGGATGTATCTCGAGCTGCTCCAGCGCGACTTCCGCCCCGAAGACCTGGAGGTGCTGGCCGGCCAGCTGCACCGGGTGGACAGCCTGGTGGACGAGCTGTTGACCACCGCCTGCATGGAGCACGGCCAGCTAGCCCTGCAGCTGGAGGAGACCACTCTGGGCAAGCTGGTGCGCGACCTGGTGGAGTCGCCCTGGATGGCCCCCCACTTCCCCGAGGGCCGGCTGCTGCTCGATCTGCCCGAGGATGAGCCCCCCGGCCTCTGGGATACCCGCCTGCTTGGGCGGGCGGTAGAGAACCTGCTCAGCAACGCCCGCAAATACGGCGGGGGGCGGGTGGAGGTGGAGGTGCGCTACGGCGGCCACCTGGCCCGCCTGGAGGTGCGCGACCAGGGCCCGGGCGTCCCCCAGGACCAGGTGGGCCGCCTGTTCGAGAAGTTCTCGGTGGTGGCTGGCGGCGGCCGCCAGCAGCTGGGCCTGGGGCTCTACTTCTGCCGCCTGGTGGCCCAGGCCCACGGGGGTCGGCTGTTCTACGAGAGCGCCCGCCCGCAGGGCTCCACCTTCGTCTTCGAGTTCCCCCTCAGAGCGTAGGGTTTACCCTACCTGTCCCCGAGGGATTCCCCCCTCCGTCTCCCGGCCCCCACCCTGGTAATCTGAACAAGCGAAGACGGTCGGGGAGGTCGAGAGAATGCCGGAACCCAAGAGCCACACCTGGAAGACCGCGGTCAAGCTGGCCCCGCGCCTGCTGCTCGACCGCGACGCCCTGCTGCGCCAGCTGCACCAGGCGCGCACGCTGCTCGAGCCCACGGTCGAGCCAGGCGGCCGCCTCGAGCCCCTGGCCGAGGAAGTCACCGCCCTCCCCGCCCTGGTCTGGGCCTACTATACCGGCGAGTGCCGCGGGCCGGCTTACGGCTCGGTCACCCTGGCCCTGAGCGCTCTGAACTACACCACCGCCTCCACCCACCTCGCCGACCTCCTGCGCGGGCGAGACTGCCTCGAGGACGTTTTCGGCCACGTGTGCCGCGTCATCGCGCTCGACCTGCAAGACTTCAAGCGCTGGCGCGAGGGGCGCTACCGGTCCGCCTGAGAGTTCGAGTCCGCCCCCGGGCGCGGGGGGGAGGGCGAAGCCCTGGCATACGGCCTGCATCCGGCGGAACCAGATCGCAGGTTGCTCCCAGGGGCCTTCGGCCCGACTCCCGGGCTCCCGTGTCCGGGAGCGGGCTCTTTATATAACGTTGCAGGGGAGGATGAAGCCATGTCCGACGAGCACGTGCCACTTTTCGAGGAGCCCTGGACGGGCCCGGTACCGGTTCCCGGCTTTTTGATGGGAGCTCGCGTCAGCAGCGAGGACTTGCCCGCCAGGGAGCTGTTGCGGGAGGTGCCCGAGCACCTGATGGAGCGCTACAAAGTGGTTCCGCTCGGCCTGGAGAACGACCGGCTGAAGCTGGGGATGGTGGATCCGCACGACCTCATCGCCATCGACGACATTCGCCTCATTACCGGTTTCGAGATCGACCCGGTGCAGGTGACTCCCGACTTCGTGGGCCGGTGCCTGGGACTGGCGGCCGACGTCCTGGGAGAGGAGCTGCCCCTGCGCGCTCTGAGCGCCCGGGCCCGCATCGCCGGTCCGCTGGCGCGCGTCGAGCTGGAGATGGTGTTCGAGAACCCGACCGGGGAGGCTCTGGACGTGTCCTACCTCTTCCCGGTGCCCGCCCGGGCGGCGGTCCACGCCTTCGAGATGCGCGTGGGCGGACGGGTGCTGTCCGGCCGGGTGTGCGAGCGGGCTCAGGCTCGCCAGGCCTTCTCGCAGGGCCTCCAGGCCGGCCATCGGGCCGCTCTGCTCGAGCTGAACCGCGACAACGTCCTGATCGCCCGGGTGGGCAACCTGCAGGTCGGAGAGCGGGTGGAAGTGCGCCTGGAATACGCCGAGTGGCTCGAGCAGCACCAGGCTGAGACCGTGTTTCGCTTTCCCCTGGTGGTGGCCCCCCGTTACGCTGACGGCGGGGCGACGCTGGCCCCGCGGCTGCCGGCCGGGGTGCACGCCGACACACGCCTTGATCTGCAGGTCGAGCTACAGGGACGGGCCGATCGCATTCTCTCCAGCCAGCACTGCATCGCCACTCGATTCGAGCAGGACCGGACTCTGGTGCAGCTTTCCCGCCAGCGCGAGCTGCTCAACCGCGACTTTGTGCTGCGTTTTCAGCTCCAGAGCCAGGAGCCGGTGGGCGCCCTCTACACTGAAGGCGAGCACTTCCTGCTCAGCCTGGTGCCGCCGGCGAGCGTTCCGGCTCACGGCCTGCCCCGCGACGTCGTGTTCCTGCTCGACCGCTCTGCCAGCATGGGCACCCACACCATGCGGACCGCCTGCCAGGCGGTGGCCGACTTTCTGGGCGGGCTCCAACCCGGAGAGCGTTTCGCCATCCTCTCTTTCAGCGACCGTCTCGAGACCTTTGGGGGCGATCGACTCTGGGGGATGGATCAGCGCGAGGCCGCCTTTCGCTGGCTCGATTCGGTGCGATCGGAGGGCGGCACCGAGATCCTTCCCGCCCTGCAGCGGCTGCTCGCTACCTACAGGCCGGAGCCGGGGCGACTGCTGTGCGCGGTGCTTCTCACCGATGGGATGGTGGGCAACGAGCCTCAAATTTACACCTGGCTTCGTCGCCAGGAGCTTTCCTGTCGGATCTTCACACTGGGGCTGGGCTCGAGCGTCAACGACGCCTTCCTGCGCGAGCTGGCCCAGATCTCCCGGGCCAGCTGCGAGCTGCTCTCTCACGGCCACGAGCTGCCGAAGGTGCTGGGGCGCCTGGAGCAGGAGACGTCGCGGGCCGTCGTGACCGACCTGCATCTGGTGGACCGGGGGCTCAACTACCTGCCCGAGAGTCTCTCCCCCTCGCGTCCCGGCGATCTCTTCGCCGCCCGGCCCACCCTGCTGGCCGGCCGTCGGTTGGGGGAGGGTGCGGTGGAGGTGGTGGGCCGCTGGGCCCACTCCGGCGAGGAGTATCGCGCCCTGCTCGAGCCCACCCCGCTGGAAGGCTCCGGATTGCCCTTGCTGTGGGCCCGGGAGCGGGTTCGGGCCCTGGAGGATCGGCTCCGCCTGGGCCAGGGCTCTGCGCGCGAGATCACCGACATGGCCGTGCGCTTCGGACTGCTCACCGCCTTCACGTCCTTCGTGCTGGTGGACGAGAGCGAGAAGGTGGAGCTGGCCAGCTCCCACATCGCCCAGCCGCTGGAGGTGGAGGAAACCGTGAAGGACATCTCGGCCCAGGACTTCGGACCCCTGGACGAGGAGATCTCGCTGGACAAGCTCAAGGAGCTTGTGGACGAGGCCCCCATCGTGCGCGTGGTCAACCTGATCCTCTCTCAGGCCATCAACGACGGGGCCACCTCCATCCGGCTGACCGACCGCGTGGAATACCGCGTCGGCGGCAAGCTGCACGTGGTCATGAACCCCCCCGCCTCCGTCTGGGGGGCCATCCTGGGCCGCTTGCTCACGCTGGCCGGCCTCAAGCCCGAGCTCGACCGGCCCGTTCGAGGCCGCATCGAGTTGGTCCACGACGGGAGAGAGTTCGGCTGCGCTCTGACCTACCGTCCGGGGATGATGGTGCTGACCCTGGAGAGCGAGTTGGGTCGGCGGCTGACGGACCCGGGTGATCTGGGCGGAGCCGGCCTGACCCTGGTCGCCTGTCCCGACTTTCGCCTGCGCTCGCGCCTGACGGCCGATTTCCTGGAGCGCCTTCAGGGCGTCACCCTCCTCTGCGCCGAGCGGCTTCCCGATACCAGCGCAGACTACCTCACCTCCTCCCCGGACCGGCTCGAGCTGACGGCCGAGGAGCTGGAGGCCGACGCGCTCGTCATGAACGTCACCCTGACCGCCGAGCTGGCTCTGGCCGCACTGCGCCAGGCTCGCCGGCGCCGGGTGGTGCTGCTCTTGCGCTCGGAGAGCGCCGCCCTGGCGGTGGAGGAGCTGGCCTGCCTGGGCGACCCGTGCTGGACCGCCGACGTGCTCGAGCAGGTGCTGTTCGGCTCGGAGCAGGTGCAGAGGGTGGACGAGTCTGTGCGCGACTGCCTGCGCTCGGCCAACTGGCGCCTCAAGCTGCGGGGGGCGGGATTGCTGGGCTAGCTTCTCAAGGCGACCCGCAAGGAGCGGCGCCGACGCCGCACCCGGCCCAGAGTCTGCAGGGCCGGGCTCAAGGCCAGCACCGCCATCACTGCCACCAGGCCGCCCAGGGCGTAGGCCGCGGCCACTCCCCAGGTCTGGGCCACCAGCCCGCTCAGCAGCGAGCCGACAGGCGTGGAGCCGAGGAACACCAGCGAGTAGAGGCTCAACACCCGCCCCCGCAGGGGGTCGGGTGTGACCACCTGCAAGATGCTGTTGCAGCCCACGGTAAAGCGGATCTGCACGAAGCCGAGCAAGAACAGCAGGGCCATGGCGGGCGCCAGCGTGTGCACCGGGGCCACGGCCGCATACAGCACCGAGAGCAGCACCGCGGTCAGGGCCAGCGACAGGATGGCCGGCCGCTGGCGCACCTCGGCCGCCACCAGCAGCCCGCCCGCCAGGGCCCCCACTCCCAGAGAGGCAAACAGCCAGCCCACCGCTTCGGGGCCGCCGTGCAGCACGTCTCGGGCCAACAGCGGCACCAGCACGGTGTGATTGATCACGCAGACGCTGATGACCAGCATCAAGCGCAGGGGGATGGAGACCTGGGGGGTGGTCCACGCGTAGGCCAGCCCTTCTCGCACCTCGGTCAGCACGCTCTGGTGTTGTCCTTCGGGCAGACCGGGGGCACGAATCAGGAGCAGGGCGCCGATCAGGGGGACGAAGCTGAGCGCGTTGAGGAGGAAAGTCGGCTCCACCCCCATCCGGGCGATCATTACTCCCGCCAGGGCCGGGCCGGCGATGCGGGCCAGGTTGAAGCTGGCCGAGTTGAGCGCCACCGCGTTCATCAGGTCGTGCCGTCCCACCAGCACGATCTGGTAGGAGTGGCGCGCGGGGACCTCCAGCGAGCTGACCAGGCCGGTCAGGCCGGTGAGCAGCGCCACCTGCCAGAACTGAACCTGATCCAGGTGCACCAGCCCGGCCAGCGTGAAGGAGATCAGCCCCAGAGCCAGGTTGGTGACCATCACCAGCTTGCGCTTGGGAAAGCGGTCGGCCAGGGCCCCGGCCGGCAGCGACACGACCAGGTGGGGAGCGTACTGCAGCGTGAAGATCAATCCCAGCATGAAGGGGGAGTCGGTCATCTCCAACACCAGCCAGGCCAGGCCCACCGTCTGCATCCAGCCCCCCAGCTGGGAGATGGTCTGGCCCAGCCAGAACAGGCGGTAGTCGCGGTGCCTCAAGGCCCGGAACATGCTCACCTGGAGAGATTGGCTACCAGGTGAGGCGGGCCTGCAGCAGGTCGGAGGGAATCTTGCTCAACTCGCCATTCTCGGCTTTCTTCTTGAGCCGCTCGTGCAGCTCGCGAAACTGGGTCTTGAGCCAGGCCAGCCGATCATGGAAGCGCTCGTCCTCGGCGATGCTGAACTGGGAGAGGTCGAAGCTCAGACCTTCCGCTCCCACCACTCCCACGGCCCCGTAAGTGTCGGTGCGCACCGCTTTCTGGCCCACGATCACCCCGTCCAGCACGAACACCAGCCGGGCCAGCTTCTCGTGCTGGTAAAGGCCCATCTCCAGGGCCAGCAGGGCCGGGCAGGGGGCCTCGCCCGGCTGCATCACCACCGTCTCGGTGTGGCTGGCCGTGCTGAGGGGGGCGCCCAGCTGGGGAGGTCCAGCTTGATTGAGGCTGATGTAACGCTCCACCAGGTGGTGCTGGCGGTGGATCCGCCCCCCGCTGTAGTTGCGGGTGTTGAGCAGGCGATCGAGCCCCACCCCGAAAGGCGGCTCGCCGAAGCGGGGAAAGTTCAGCCGGCGACCATTGAGGATGACCGGGATCGGGCAGTAGGGCACCCGGGCCAGCAGCTCTTGCTGCTCGGGGGTCATGGCCCGCTGGTGCTTGGTGAGAAGGTCGATCACGTCCACCTTGCCGGCGGTGTGCCACCACTTGCTGGACATGTCGGACAGGCTGCGATAGAGCAGGAAGCGGGTGCGCACCTCGTGAGCCGGCCAGGGCTTCTCCACCTTCTGGATCTCGTTGTGGTTGTGGGCCATCCAGCGCTGGCGCACCACCGCGTCCCCCCGGCCCGACTCGATGCGCACCGCCCGCGCTTCCAGGGCCACGGCCGTGTTGATGGCCGTGGCCATGTGGCGCCGATGGCGATGCTGGACCGAGTCCTTCTCGCTGAACAGGTACGAGAACAGGTTTCGCAGCTCGTCCTCGCCGTAGGCGTGCCCGTCGAACTCGATCAGCACCCGGGTCTCGTTGATCTTCGCCTGCACGAAGGTGGCCCCGCCCGCCACCGCGGCCTGGACCATCTTTGGGATGTAGAAGTATTGCTGGGGAAGCTGGTAGACGGAGAGCTTGTCGATGGCCTTGCTCAGGTCCAGCGTGAAGATGCCGGACGAATCGACCT
>CAZWUN010000182.1:0-10384 GCA_964637145.1 uncultured Burkholderiales bacterium | reverse complement strand
GCTTCTTCCACAGGATGGTGCGATCATAGTCAGCCGAGAAGCAGGCCATCATGGGACGACCGGCCCGGTTGAAAACCTCGAGGTCACGCTCGTTGAGCTGATCGATGACCGAAAAGCGACCCAGTACGTGACCGGTAAAAGTCAGACCCTCGCGAGCCGGGCGGGTCACCTCGGGGGCCGAGCCCAGATACTCCCACCAGAACCCCTCCTGCCCGGCCTTCACAAAGCGGGCCATCAAACGTCCCCCGGCCAGTTGCAGCAGGCTCTTGAGACCGTCCTCAGTGGCCTGCTCGAGAGAGAAACCCCGCAGGCCCAGGTCAAAGGCGCCGGCCACGGCCACCATGGCATACATCGATGTGTCCACCCGGTCCCCGCTTTCGACCAGGCGGTCGAAAGCCAGCTGGTTCAGCACTCCCACCTCGATGTCCACGAACAAGCAGAGAGCCGTCAGCGTATTGCCGTGCACGGGGATGCCGCTGGCGGCCAGCAAAGCGCCCAGCGCCACCTGCTCGTCGTTGACCTGGAACTGGCCGTGCGGCAGCCGGGGCCGCACCGCGTCGACGAAGGCGGCCACCCGCTGGGACTTGCTCTCGCGGGCCAGGTCGCTCAGGATGTCCAGGTGGGTGCGCGAGGTTGAGCTCTTCCTGAGCGCTTCGCGCAGGCCTTCATCGGGCGTGTCGTCGGGAGGCTGGCCGAAGAGCTCCTCCCACAGCGTCGAGTTTGGCTCCACGTTGAAGTGACGGGCCACCAGGTAACACGACCGGGCCGATGCTTCCAATGGCCCTCCTGGCTCGAGGCTTTCGGGGCTCAGGCGATTTTGCTCGAGCTCGACGAAAATAGCCAGAGCCGCCAGCACGGCGGGATGCACGATGCGTCCGCTCCGGCGGAGCAGCCTCTCCAGAGCCTGGAGGCGCTCGGAGCTGAACTCGTGGTTGCGGGGATAGAGCCCGGCCAGCACGACCACCTGCTCGCGGGTCCGAGGAGAGCCCGAGGTGCGGGCCACGTCCTCCAGGCAGGCCAGGGCACTGCGACGATGTTGGGTCATGGCCCGCAGAAATGCGGCCATCTGAGCCACGGGGGGCACGGTTCGAAACACCGGACGACGATCAGGGACCGGCTCGAAATCTTGCACGGATAGCCCTTCCGGAAACTCGAAAACGTACCGGAACTCGTGCTCTTCGCGGGTGAGCAGAAACTCCACCATGCTCGAGTCGGGCGGAACGCGCGCCTGGCTGGCCCGAGCCGTCTCGACCTCTTCCGGCTCGATCTCGGGCGGGCTCTGGAAGGTGACCCGGACCGACCGGTTGTCGGGCAGGGGCACGCTCAAGACCACCTGCCTCTGGCCCCGGTCGGCCGACTCGGTGGACTTTACTGGAGGCCCGGTCAGGCGAGCTGGCAAGCCAAAAAGGCGCTCACCCGTGATCAGACTGAAGAACTCCACCCGCTCCGTGCCGGGCACCACCCGCAGGCGGGCCTCCTTGGAGACAGACTCGCGAGTCCAGACTGACTCGGGCTGCTCGGCGTGCGTCTCGGGCGCGCTCTTACCGCGCAGCTTGCGCACCAGGCTCCCGAGAAAGTCGGTCACTCGAGGGTCAGCTCGACATCGGGGAAGTTGTCCATCAAGCGCAGGCTGCGCATGCGCTCGATGGTAGCCAGAAACTCTTTGAGTGGCAACGTCTTCTGCTCTTTGACGGCGTAGCGACGCCAGGTCACATCAGTGGCCTCCTGCTCGCGCTCGCCCACGACCAGCACGTTCGGGATCTTCTCGGTGGCGGCCGTGCGGATCTTCTTGTTGAAACTATCCGAGCCCTCATCGAGCTCAACCCGGAATCGCCGTTTCTTCAGCTCGGCCACGACCCGGGCGGCATACTCCCCGAATTTCTCCATCTGCACCGGGATCACGCGCACCTGCAGGGGGGCCATCCAGGTGGGAAAGGCGCCCTTGAAGTGCTCCATCAAGAAGGCCAGGAAGCGCTCATGGGTGCCGAGCGGAGCACGATGAATACAGTAGGGGGTGTGCTGGGCCCCATCGGGACCGATGTAGGTCAGCTTGAACCGCTCCGGCACTGCAAAATCGAGCTGATTGGTGGAGGCGGTCTCCTCGCGACCGACCACGTTGCGGATCTGAAAGTCGACCTTGGGTCCGTAGAAGGCGGCCTCGCCGAAGCCCACCTGATACTCGATGCCCAGGTTGTCCAGAATGCGCTGGATGATCTGCTCAGAGCTCTTCCAGGCTTCGGGGTTGTCAACGTACTTCTCGGTATTGGCCGGGTCGTGCACGGACAGTCGCATCCAGTATCTGGTGATGCGGAACATCTCGTAGTAGTCACGATGCAGTTCGAGCACAGCCCGGAACTCGTCCTCGAGTTGCTCTGGGGTGCAGTAGATGTGGGCATCGTTCATGCACATGCCGCGCACCCGCAAAAGGCCGGCCAGGGCACCCGAGGGCTCATAGCGATAGACCTGACCATACTCGGCCAGTCGCAAAGGCAGCTCGCGATACGACCGCGGCCTCACACCGAAGATCAGATGGTGGAATGGGCAGTTCATAGGCTTGAGATAGAAGTCCCGCTCCTCCACCGGCATGGCCGGGAACATGGCCTCCTTGTAGTGCTCGAGGTGCCCTGAGGTCTCGAACAGCTTGCCATCGGTGACGTGAGGGGTAGCTACCCGCACGTAGCCCGCGTCGTGCTCCTTCTCGCGCGCCAGGGCCTCCAGCTCGTCGCGCAGCACCGTGCCGTTCGGTAGCCACAAAGGCAGACCGGCGCCCACCTCGTCGGCGATCATGAACAGCTCGAGCTCCTTGCCCAGCTTGCGGTGATCGAATTTCTTGGCTTCCTCGCGCTCTCGCTTGAACTCCTCGAGATCCTTCTTGGTATTGAAGCAGAGCCCGTAGATTCGGGTCAGCATCTCGCGCTTCTCGTCTCCGCGCCAATAGGCGCCAGCCACCGAGTCCAGGCAGAAGCAGTCGGTGGGGATGAACCGGGTCGAATCGACATGAGGGCCGGCGCACATGTCTTCGAAGGGGCCGTTGCGATAGAAGGTCAGCGTCTCACCCCCTGAAACCAGCTCGCGGGCATACTCGGCCTTGAGGTGCTCGCCCTGCTTCTCGAAATCAGCCAGAGCGGTATCCAGGTCCTTCTCCAAGAACTCGAACTTTTGGTCCTGAGCCAGTATGCGACGCATTTCCTTCTCAATAGCCGGTAATTCCTCGATCGTAACCGGGCGAGGCAATTGAAAATCATAGTAGAAGCCGTTCTCGACCGGAGGACCAAAGCCCAGATGAGTGCCTTCAACCAGATTTTGAATAGCCTGGGCCAGCACGTGCGCCAGCGAATGGCGACGCTTGTAGAGCGGGTCGGCCTCCTTGTCGGACAGATCCATTCCGGCGTAAGACTTTCTCATGCGAACCTCGAGAGCGTTTTTGGCCCGCGTTCGCGCCATTCGCGACGATCCCTCCGGAAGACCTTGAAGGGGGGAGCCCAAGGCTGGTAAAGTGACACTGGACCGATACGTCAAGCAAAGGAGTGTGTTTCCTGTGCAAGAGACACCCGAAACCCAGGTTGAAACCGAGACTCTGACTGAGAACGAGCCGCAGGGCCACGCCCTGGGCGCCTTTACCTTCGGCCTGCTGGTGGGAACACTGGTGGGGGCCGCCACCGCCATCCTACTGACCCCCCAGGCCGGCAGCGAAACCCGCGAGCAGCTTGGCGACCAGGCTCGGCGCCTCCACGACCGGGCCTCTGGCCTGGCTCACGAAGTCAAAGGCGGGCTCGAGCGTCTGGGCCATCGAATGAAACCAGCCGAGAAAACCGAGGGTCAAGGTCAGGACCAATTGCCCTCGGATGGAATTCGCATCCTCTAAGTGCGAGTTCTCGTAACAGGGGGAACCGGCTATGTCGGTGAGCCGGTTCTCAAGACCCTGCTCGAGCAGGGCCATGAGGTTCACGCTCTGGTGCGCGACCCGAGCCGACTGCGGGTGGCCGGCGTTGAGCCGTTCCAGGGGGACGTACTCGACCCGGCCACCTTACTTACAGCCGCCCAGGGTTGTCAGGCCTGCGTGAACCTGGTAGGCGTCCTGCGGGAAGACCCTGAACGAGGTATCACCTTCGACAAGCTCCACTACCAGGCCACCCGCAACCTGCTGACGGCTTGCCAGCAAGCCGAGGTGCGCCGCTTCGTGCAATTGAGCGCCAACGGTGCCGAGCGGGGACTGCCCTACGCCTATTTCGTCTCCAAGGCGAAAGCCGAAGTGGCAGTGAGGGCCAGCGAGCTTGAAACGGTGATCTTGAGGCCCTCAGTTATCTATGGCGGCCCCAGCGACCGTCCAAGCTTCATGGGAACGCTCGAGAACCTCTTCAGCTGGGCCCCGGCCGTGCCTTACTTCTCCGGCTCGGGTTTCGACCTGGCTCCGGTATCGGCCCGTGAGGTGGCCCTGGCCATCGGATCCTGCCTGGTTCATCCCGATGTGGCGGGAAAGACCTTCCACCTTTGCGGAGCTGAAGTTTACAGCTACAAGGATCTGCTGCGCCTGGTGCGCGATCTCGGAGGACACAAGGCCGTCCTCTTTCCTCTGCCCTACGCCCTGGTCCGGCTTCCCGCCGTCTGGTTGGGTAAGCAGCGCTGGTTTCCAGCCACGGCCGACATGTTGGGCATGCTCAAGGCAGGCAACATCCGCCCGGCCGGGGCTCCAGACTTCCACGGCCTGCTCGACGTTCCTGAGGACAGCTTCAAAGAATGGCTGCTCCAGGGCCGAGATGGGCAGTCACGTCCCGAGGACGAGCCGGCCGAGCCCCTGCCCCGAGCTGCTCCCACCCGTGAGCTCTACATTCCCAGAATTGAAGATTTTCCTCCAGGGGAGCTTCCCAGCGCGGGCGAAAAGAATTCTTGACGCCACAACTACTTACAAACAGCTTCCGAGTAGGTATAATGAAGAGTGGAGGTGAATCGAGTCTGGTGAAATCGCGGGCGCTCTGGTCCGACCCCCTGTTTTTAAAAGAAATGGCCGCTCAGGCCCGCCGTCGCCTCAAGCGGGGTTTGACCTATCCCGGACTCATGTGGTTCTTCCTCTTTACTCACTTGCCGCCCATCATTTTTTGGCGGGCAGGTGGGCAGGAGAGTGGGCTGGACGTTCGCGCCTTCTTTTCCTTCTCGGTTCTCTTGCAGACCTGGCTTGTTGCCCTGCGCTCCTCCCTTTACCCGGCCGTTTCCATGGCCTGCGAAATGCGCGAGGGCACGATCCCAGTGCTTTTGTCCACCCCTTTGTCCCTGACCCGGGCTCTGAGCGCCAAGCTGCTGGCCTGCTTGCTCCCCCTTTGGGTGGAGATTCTGGCGGTTCAACCGCTCTTTTTCGGATTCTACGTCTGGGCCGAGGGCATCTCGATCTGGACGGTGCTGGCCGTGGATGGCTTCCTGGTGGCCGTCTCGCTCCTCTTCGGTTGCCTGGGCCTCTGGCTGGGCAGCCAGCTCCCCGAGCCCGAGCGAGCCGCCAATAATGCCAAACTCGTGGTCATGATGCTGCTGGTGGGCACTCTTTTGCTCGAAAGCTTGCTCACCTGGCCCTTCCTCCTGGTGGGCTCGGTGGTGTGGATGTTCCTGATGTCTCCCTCACGTCCCGGCCAGCAGTCCTATCGAGGACTGATCTACGCACTGGTGGTGGTCGTCTCGCTGCCTCTGCTCCTGAGCCTCTCTCAGGGCGCCCTCTACAACTTCGAGTTGGGGGCTTTCAATCCGCTGCGCTGCGTCTACAGTCTGGGGGCTGACGTGCCCGCCAACCACCTGGTGCCCGATCTGGTGGACGAAGCGCGCGTGCGGGAAGGCGGACTGGATACCAACCTGCAACAGCTCAAAGCCAACTTTGACGGCGAGGAAACCCATCGACGGGCTCGCCATCACTTGCTGCCGGCCAGTCTGATCTACTTGGGCCTGGCTGTTCTGCTGTTCCGGCTGACGCTGGGGAGACTGCGCCAGCTCCACGGATGAACGAGCCGCAGGCCGGGAATCCGCCGCCTTCCCACCAGCTGCGCGCTCTGGTTGACCGTTCTCAGTTCATCGGCGATGCCGGCCGCACGGGCAGCAAAGCCTCCCGCGAGACCGACCCGGAAGGCTTTCGCAACCTCCTGGCCAGACATGTGGATAAAGACGATGAGCGTCAGTGCTACGACGAGCTCCTGGAGCAGGAGCAGGCCCAGAGCTTCGAACGCACCGCCAACGAGGCGCTGGCTGCCTCGCTGGCCCAGACCACCGAGGCAGAGAAGCGCGACGTACAATCCCAGATCAAAGACAAGGAGAAAGACGAAGCCGAGAAGTCAGGCGGGGGATGGCGGGGCCCTCAGCCCATCCTGGGCCTGTCGGTGCTGAGCACGCCCGCGGGCTTGCAGGCCACCTCCCTGGGCAAACCGGACAAGTCGCGCTCCGACCGCAAGGCCGAGCAAGTATCCCAGGAGATCCTGGCAGCCGAGGCCCGGGTCAAGCCCGAATTGCTCGAAGGCTTGCGCGAGCTCGGCCTGACCGCCCCCCTGATCGGACTGAGCGACCCGCGGCTGGCTGGTGCCTCGCCCGCGCTGCCGGCCGAAGAAGGCTGGGTGGAGTCTCCCACGCGAACGGGGCTGAGCTTCGTCTGGCAGCAGGGCCGCACTGGCTACCAGCGGTTGGAGTGGGCCGAACAGCACACCGTGATCGAGACTGCAGTTGGCGAGCGGGTGCAATGGCTGGAACGACGCGGCAATCAGATCACGGTGAAGGAATCAGGGCGCGAGAACCCGCGCCGTTTCCCGGGCACCTAGCACCTGAGCGCAACAATAGTTCTGGGTATCCAGGTAGCGTTGAGCCACGAGCATCACCCGCTCGGCCGTAACCGACCGGATGCGGCGCGGGTAATCCTCCACGGCCGCGAAACCCGCCCCCAGCAGCTCGCACATGGCCAACCGAAACGCCTGGGTCGACTTCCTTTGCTGGGAGATCTCGAACAGGCCCAGCATGTACTTTTTGGCACGCAGCAGCTCCGCTGAGGAAACCGGCTCGTGGCGCAGTCGCTCGAGCTGCTCGAGCAGCGCCTGGCGGGCCCGTGAGGCCTGCTCCGAGGGAACCAGTGCGTAGACTTTAAAGCACCCCGAGTCAAAGCGAGCATCCAGGTTACAGTTGACCACGTAGCCCAGGCCCTGACGGTCGCGCAGCTCAACGAAGAGACGCGAGCCCATCCCGGCCAGGATGTGATGCAAGACTTCGAAGGCGTCCGCCTCCTCGGTTCCGAAACGCGGAGCCAGGAAGGCCAGCACGACAGCCGCTTGTCGCTTCTCGCGCCGCTCGGTTCGCACTCGACGCGCCAAGGGTGGAGCTTCCAACACGCCGCTCAAGGGACACCAGCCTGAGGGCTCGAAGCCGGCGAACACCTCGTCCACCAACTGGCGCACCCGATCGGGGCGCTGGTCGCCCACCACCGAGACGACCAGCCGATCAGGGGTAAAGGTTCGCCGATGCCAGGCCACCAGATCAGCCCGAGTCCAACGCTCCACGCTGGAGCGAGCGCCCCGAACCGGGAAACGGTACGGATGACGACGATAGAGCACTGCTTCGGCCAGCTCCATCGACCAGGCCAGCGTGTCCTCGGGACGCCGGCTCAACTCGAGCAGCAGGTTGCGCCGCTCGCGCTCGAGCTCGTCCGGCTCGAATTCCGGCCAGCGGAGGCATTCGACCAGAAGCCGCAAGCCCGTCTCGAAATGGCGCGACAAAAGGGTCAGACTGGCCCCGAACAGATCCTTGGCCGCAAACGGCGAGAAGGCTGCGCCCACGAACTCGAAGGCCTCGGCCACCTCTTCCGAGCTGCGCGAGCGGGTGCCGCGGGCCGATAGACGCTGGGTAAAGTAGGACAGACCTTGACGGGAGGGCGTCTCAAACCGGGTTCCCCCCAGAAAACTGGCCGTGATCGCCGTGACGGGCGAGGCGTGATCCTCGCGCAGGATCAACCTCAGACCCCCAGGCCCGACCCAACAGAGCGGAGGGGGGGCGGCCCGCTGGCGCGGGCGGCGTTCGCCGCTCACGAGCCGGCCGGCCGGTAGCGCACCAGACAGACGTTCTCTCGAGTCAGATACCGACGGGAGGCCGCCAGCAAAGCCTCCTGGTCAACCCGAGCAAGGTGGGCCACATACTGGTCGGCCAGACCATAGTCACCCATCATTTCGTAGTATCCCAGCTTGCGGCCCTGGCCCTCGACCGTTTCCTGAGCCATCACGAAGCTGGCCTCGGCCTGGTTCTTGGCTCGCACCAGCTCGCGCTCGCTTACCCCCTCCCGGGCCAGTAGCGCCAGCTCGTGCCAAAGGGCCTCCTCCACCTCCTCGAATCGGTCAGCTGCCAGGACCGCCTCGACCACCAGCAGGCCCGGGTCCCGCTCAATCATCGTGCCGGTCTTGACCTGGCTAACCAGGCCCAGCCGCTCGCGCAGCGACCGCCCCAACCTGGAAGCGCGCCCGCGTCCCAGCACCGAGGACAGCAGGTCACAGGCATACACGGCCGGGTCGGCCAGCCCGGGTATCGAAAAGCCGAGTTGAAGATGTCCGGTATTGATTGGACCCTCCAGATCCAGAGCACGAAAGCCTGTCCCGCCCTGATGGGCACGTGAGCGCCTGGGGATGGTGGAACCGGCGGCCCAGTTGCCCATGACGTAGCCGACCGACTCGAGCACCAGCTCGGACTCGACCTCTCCGACAACCACCACGGCCAGGTTGGAGGCCACATAGTGTCGCTCATAGTGAGCTCGAAGAAGTTCGGGGCTCAGCCCTTGCAGAGTGCTTTCACGCCCCAGCACGGGGCGGCCGTAGGGATGGTCAGGAAAGGCCAGCGCCAGCAAGTTCTCGAAACAGAACGCGTCAGGGCGGTCCTGATACATCCGCAACTCCTGGCGAATGACCTGCTCCTCGCGCCGGCACTCTGCCTCCAGAAAGCGCGGCGATCCGATGGCCCGGGCCAGAAGGGTGAGCCCGGCCTGAAAGTGCCGACTGGGCAAGACGGCCCAGTAACAGGTACACTCGTGGGTCGTGAAGCCGTTGAGGTAGCCCCCGAGCTCGTGCAGAGAGCGAGCCAGGGCTCCCTCGCCCTGATCACCGGAGGACTTGAAGAGCAGGTGCTCCACGAAGTGAGAGATACCAAGCTGCTCGGCCGGGTCGTCCACCGAGCCGACTCCGACCCAGAGGCCGACGCTCACCACCCGGGTGGGATAGACCTCTTTGACCAGCAGTCGGACTCCGTTGGGCAACTCAGCCCGAACCACATCCGAAGCCAGGGTGGCAAAAGGAACCTGTGACTCGTTGCTGCTCATGCCTGATTGTAGGGAGGATTTGAGCCCTGTGGCAACGCTCCTGCAGCTTGATTGACGTACCTCGGGGGGTACGCTATACTTTGGACGAATTTTGCAGGCAGGATGCTATTACAGGGCTTCAAAACGAGGCCGCGTCCGGCCAGCCGACTTCGAAAACAGAATCATTGGCCAGCCAAGCAGGAGACACCGCTCTTCTCACCCTGAAGCGCCCGAGCGACAGAGGTTCAAGGCCCTGACCCGACGACGGCCCAGCCGGTGGTCGGTGATTTGGTGCGAGCGGATCTATTGCAGCCGCTCGCTTTTCATTTTGGAAAGGGCTGAGGTGATCTTATTACCAAAGAACTGAGGGTCAACGAACAGATCCGCGCCCGAGAGGTCCGACTCATTGACGAGGCGGGCAACCAGCTCGGCATCATGTCTCCCCGTGAGGCGATGCGGATAGCCAAGGAAAAGGAACTTGACCTGGTGGAGGTATCTCCCCACTCGAACCCGCCGGTGTGCCGCTTTCTCGACTATGGTCGGTGGAAGTATGAGAACGCCAAGAAAGGTCGAGAGTCCAAGGCCAAGCGCAAAGGCGCCGAGCTGCGCGAGGTCAAGCTGCGCCCCAAGATCGACGAGCATGATTACATGGTCAAGAGCCGAATGGTGCAGCGCCTCCTGGAAGAAGGCGACAAGGTCAAGGTCACAATGATGTTCCGCGGTCGCGAGGTGGTTCACGCCCACATCGCGCTCAAACTTCTGGAAAAGGTCTTCAATGACGCGATCGAACTGGCCGTGATCGAGAAGAAGCCAACTCTAGAAGGCCGCAACATGACGATGATCCTGGCTCCCAAGACGGACAACTGACGGACACCCTCCCCCCTCCCTGAACAGTTTAAAGTCCCGATTGAGGAAAGGAGTCGCTATGCCCAAAATCCGTACCCGCAAGTCGGTCGCCAAGCGCATCCGCGTGACCGGCAGCGGAAAAATCAAGCGTATGCGCGAGTTCTCCGGGTGTCACCACATCCGTGAGAAGAAGTCGCCCAAGCGGACCCGCAAGTTCCGCAAGACCACCCTGGCCAGCCCTTCGGA
>CAZWUN010000181.1:0-10396 GCA_964637145.1 uncultured Burkholderiales bacterium | reverse complement strand
CCTCGACTGCCGGTCACCCCTCGCACCGAGACCAGATAGAGAAAACCCCGACTGCGCTGGCCCAAAAGGTCCAGCCGCTCAGCGGGTGTCGTGGGGGTCGCCAGTTGGACCAGATCGATTCCTGACTTCTGACTGGCAGCCTCGAGCTCGTCCGACTCCTCCAGGGGCAGATCGGGCACGATCAGCCCCACCCCACCGGCAGCTGCCAGGTCCTGACAGAACTTCTCATACCCTCGCCGATAGACCAGATTGGCGTAGGTCATGGCCACGGCCGGAAGCCCGCTCGACTCGACCGCCCGGCGAATCAACTCGAGCGAACGCTCGACCGTCACACCGCTCTCCAGCGCCTGCTGCGAGGCCCGTTGGATGGTCGGTCCGTCTGCTACCGGGTCGCTGAAGGGGATGCCGACCTCGAACAGGGGGCAGCCCGCCCGACCGGCCGCCGTGGCCGCCCCCAGGAAGGCCTGCTCGGAAGGCCAGCCGGCCGTCAAGTAAGGGATCACTGACCGCTCCGGCAGGCTGATCATTGCTCGTCACCCAGCAGGCGCTGCACTTCAGCCACGTCCTTGTCGCCTCGACCCGACAGGCAGACCAGGAGATCCTGATCCGGGCTCAATGAGGGGGCCTCGCGTTGGCACCAGGCCAGGGCGTGGGCGGACTCGAGAGCCGGCACGATGCCTTCCAACCGGCACAGCAGCAAGAACGCATCCAGGGCTTCCCGATCAGAGACCGCCACGTACTCCACCCGCCGGCTGTCTTTCCAGAAGCTGTGCTGAGGACCCACCCCGGGATAATCCAGGCCGGCCGATACCGAATGAGTGGCCAGCACCTGCCCCTGAGGATCCTGCAAGAGATAAGTGAGCGCTCCGTGCAGGATTCCCGGCTCACCTGAGCTGAGCGAAGCGGCGTGCTGGCCAGGACCGGTGCCGACGCCGCCGGCTTCAACCCCCACCAGGCGCACTTCGCTCTTGTCGACGAAGTGGGCGAACATTCCAGCTGCGTTGGAGCCCCCGCCCACGCAGGCCACCACCACCGCGGGCAGTCGACCGAGCTGGGTGGATGCCTCGCGTCCGATCACCGCCTGGAAATCGCGCACCAGCGTGGGGAAGGGATGCGGGCCCACCACCGAGCCCAGGATGTAGTGGGTGTCGTCGACCGTGGCCACCCAGTCGCGCATGGCCTCGTTGGTGGCATCCTTGAGGGTGCGCGAGCCCGATTCAACGCTCACCACCCTGGCCCCCAGAAGCCGCATGCGGTAGACATTGAGGGCTTGACGACGCACGTCCTCGGCCCCCATGTAGACCACGCACTCCAGTCCAAACCGGGCGCACACGGTCGCGGTGGCGACGCCGTGTTGGCCCGCGCCGGTCTCGGCCACGATGCGACGCTTTCCCATGCGACGAGCCAACAGTGCCTGCCCCAGACAGTTGTTCAGCTTGTGCGAGCCGGTGTGGTTCAGGTCTTCGCGTTTGAGCCAGACCCTTGCTCCGCCCCAGTGAGCGGTCAGGCGCTCAGCCGGGTAAAGAGGGGTGGGACGGCCGGCAAACAGGCTCAGGTGGGCGGACAGCTCGCTCCAGAATGACTCGTCATCGCACGCCCGGGCATAGCCCGCCTCCAACTCCTGGAGCGCGGTGATGAGCGTTTCGGGAACAAACCTCCCACCGTAAGCACCGAATCGGCCTCGGGAATCGGCCGGTTGCGAGAGCACGGGGCCAACGGGTAACTGCATTGAAGCGGTTTCGCCTCGCGACCAGCAGTGCCTTCTTCCATTGAAGGCTTTCGGACCGTATGCTACACTTTGAGTATGTTCCGGGATCGGCGTCGTGGCTATAACTTCCTGGAGATTATGGTCACCAGCCTGATCTTCTCCACCATCATGCTGAGCCTGATGAGCGTCTGGATTACCCACGCGCGGTCGGTCGCCAAGGCCCGTACCCGGATGGCCGGGAACTTCCTGGCCGAGCGCCAGATGGAAGAGTGCCTCGCTCGCGGCTTCTTCGGGGTGGACGGGATGGACAACACCGGCGACCCGGACACGGATAAAGAGCTCTACATGAAGACCACCCTGCGAGGCTACGAGAACACCTTCATTTACCACTACCATATCAAAGTCACCGACCTCGATCCTGATCGCAAGTCGATTGAGGTGCGCGTCACCTGGACCGAGTCCAACGAGCTGCGGGAGGTTCGCATTGAGTCGCTGCTATCTCGTGCGGGCTAAACCTTCACGCGCCACCAGCATGTTCGAGATGTTGGTGGCGACCTTTCTCCTCGGTCTCATCATGATGACCATCCACACCGT
Source organism: uncultured Burkholderiales bacterium (assembly GCA_964637145.1). Classification (GTDB taxonomy): domain Bacteria; phylum Vulcanimicrobiota; class Xenobia; order Xenobiales; family QWHO01; genus QWHO01. Next base: position 8,094 of record CAZWUN010000181.1, on the reverse strand, counting down.
CCTGATGTACGGGATCAACTATTACCGTACCCAAAGCGCGACCATCGACGTGCAACAGAGCGCCCTGATCGCCATGTCGGCTCTCACCAACGAGCTGGTAGAGTCGAATCCAGGCAGCATGCTGACCGATATGAATCCACCCGTCGTGGGGATCGTGTTTGGCTCCCCCCGAGACCTGACCGGCCAGGTCAACTATACCGACACCAAGCTTCAGTGGAGCAAATTCGTGTGCTACTATTTAGATGTGGTAAACGATGTTCCATGCTTGATGCGCACGGAAAGACCGCTGACGGACTTCCCCAACACCGGCGGAGGCGCCTTCCCTCCTCCCATTTCCACCGCCTGGGACGCCGATTATTTTCGCAGCACTGCTGGCAACAGGGCCCGGATCGTGGCCCGCAATATCTCCCGACTCGAGTCGACCCAGAGCTTTCCGCTCCCGATCCTCATCGAAGCCTCGGTGTATGATCGCTACCAGTTCAAAGTCGAGCTCGAAACCAAAGTGACCCCCAAGAACTGAGGTGGCCTATGAGTAAGATGAAATTGACGGCGAGAAAAGGCTCACTGCTGGCGGTGGCCATCCTGACCACCTCCATTCTGGTTCTGTTGGTGGCCATCATCGGTTCGAGCACCGTGTTCCACATGCAGAACACAACCCAGGTGGGCGGAAAAAAGGAAGCGCGCTATATCGCTTACTCCGGCATCCAAGAAGCCATGGCCCGCCTGCTGGCCGACGAGGCCGCCTGCGATCGCTGGCCCTACACCTTTGACGGCAGGATGCCGGGAGACACCAGCCTGCGCTATGAGGTCGCGGTTTGGAGCAACATCACCGGAGCCAGCCCGAGGACCGTACCCGGAACCTCCAAGGCCGTTCCCGGCGGAGCGGCTTACATCGATTCCACCGGCTACCGAGAAGGCACCAGCGGGCCGCGCACCAAGATCGTGGGCGGCATGGCCGGGCTGGCGATGAAGAACAAACCGGTGTTCGACCAGGCTGCCTACGGCGATCTTTTCGTCGGACTGGCCAGTGGCAGTTGGACGGACAGCTATGACTCTTTCGCAGGCTATTGGGGCCCCCCCTCGAGCGCTCCCTCGGGCGTCAGTTGGAGCGGCGGCGGGGGTGGCGGCGGGAACAACGGGCCTGGCGGCGGTGGGGGTGGCGGCGGCGGGAACAACGGGCCTGGCGGCGGCGGGGGTGGCGGCGGAAACAACAGCGTGATTGTTGGTGAAGGCACGGTTGCCAGCGCAGGATACATCGAGCTTGGAAGCGGCGTCTGGGTGGACGGCAACGCCGAATTGTCCCCGGTCGCAAAGCTGAACCAGCTTTTCGCCGGCGGTTCCACCACGAGCGGTTCCGCCACCTCAGGAGCCTCCTCCACGGCCAGTGGCACGGCGGCCACGACCGGGGGGGCCACCGGGCTGGCAGCAGGAGGGTCAACTGGAAGCGGTGACCCGGAACGGGTTCGCCTGGAGGGTGGCATTCTTACCGGCACAACCAAGACGGCCTCAGAGCCGACCGTAGTACCCGGGTTCCGCGCCCCTTACCAGCAGACTCCAATGGACCCGGACATCGATACTTCAACGCTTCCGCGCAGCAACAACAACAATAACAACAACAATAACAATAATAACAACAATAATAACAACAACAATAATAACAATAACAATAGCCCACCCCCTCCGCCCCCGTCGGGCGAGCTTGCCCCCAACACCACCTACAAGAATGTGACCGTACCACCCGGTGACCGGGTCAAGCTCAAGTCCGGCACATACTACATTTCCAATACCTTCAGTGCCGATGGAGCTGAGATCGATATCGACCCCGGAGGAGGCCCGGTCATCCTCTATGTCGGCTACCAGATGAACCTGAAGAATACCAAAATCAACAACCTCAATCCACGCGACCTGCAGATCTACTTCACGGACGAGGTTCCCCCCGAGGTCCTGGCCGCAACGGGCACCGCGTCCGCAACTGGAGCCGCGGCCACTGGCGGATTTCGCGGCGGAACGACGGCGACGGCTGAAGGCTCGGGTTCAGCGACCTTGAACCCCGGCTCCCTGTTCAATGTCGAGGGCGGCAGCGGCACCTTCGTCGCAGCCGGGAAAGATACCACGGTCACCCTCAAGAACACCGAGGTATTCGGTTCCGTGGTGGGTCAGGTGGTCACCGCCAACGCCAGCAGCATTCACTACGACAAGACTCTCAAGGGGATGCCTCTGGGCGGCGTGTCGGACTGGATTCTGGAAGGTCTGCACGAGACGACCCGCTGAGGGCACTGGCGACGAAGCGTCGGATCAACTCGGCGTCCTTGCGGCCCGAGGACGTTTCCACTCCGGTTGAAACATCAACTCCGTCGGGCCAAACCAGGTTGACCGCCTGAGCCACATTGTCGGCAGTCAGTCCCCCGGCCAACCAGATCGGTCCGGGGCGCTTCCAACCTGCCAGCCACTCCCAGGCAAACGGCTCACCAGCGCCGGGCCGGGCCGCGTCCAGTAAGAAGGCGGCCACTTTGCCGGCATAGGCTGCTACTTGCTCGAGCTGCTCTTGCGACTCGAGCCGAAAAGCCTTCCAAACCCGAGGTGCGTAGCCCTGGCAGAACTCCGGCGACTCGTCGCCGTGCAGTTGCACGAAATCACAAAACTCCAGGCACTCCTCCACTTCGGCCCGGGAGGGATTGACCAGGACGGCCACCCGCACTGCACCCACGGCCAGACTGGCGAGCTCACGAGCCAGTTCCAGGCTCACCTGTCGTCGACTGGGGGCCAGAACGAATCCCACCGCCTCGGCCCCGGCTCGCAGAGACATCTGGACCGACTGGACGTCGGTCAGTCCGCAGATCTTGACCTTCAGTTCAGGTCGACCTCGCGCTGGGCAGCCGACAGGTGCTCGCGGATGCGGGCCACTTCTTCCTGCTCCATATCCTCGAAGTAACGCCGCAGGTTGCGCACTCCCTCCAGCACGTCCCAGATGGCCAGCACCATCGCCAGAATGACCAGGCCCATGACCCAGAGCCAGTGGTCGAGCATGGCCCGCGCTTCATCCACCGATTGGACCTGCCCGGGCGCCACCTCTCCAAGATGCACCAGGACCGCGATCGCGATCATCGTGAGAGCCCCCGCCATCCGCCGAACAAAACGGAGTCGGGCTGGTTGTCGGCCCCGGCGTCGTTCGCGAGCGTAATGGGCCAGCTCGAGATGCATCAGCACGCATCCGATCAAAGTCAGTCCCAGGGGGAACAGATACAGGCGCACCCACTCCATATACTCAGGTTACCCCTCGCATCCGGGCGCTGTCAAATCAGCGGCCGCTCCTGTCGTCGCTGAAACGAGAATCAGGCCGAGCGAACCCTGTACACCTGAATTGGCTCCTGACGGCCTCTCACAAACAAAGAGCGCAGAGGCTCAGCCACCACTTCATGGTTCAAACTATCTGCACTGATCAAGATCTCGTCCTGCAGGTCGCGTGAGAGCTTTTCCAGCCGCGAGGCGCCGTGCATCAACTCTTGCCGAGCCACGTCCTCCCAGGAGTCATTGGGACCCCGATCGGGAAGTCGACCGCCAAAAATGCCGGCCGAAAAACTGGGCAGTCTGGATTCCAGGCTGTAACGCTGCAAGACTGCCTGAATTCTTGTTTTCATTGTACGAGCTGAACGGACCGCCCTCACCCCGTGATCGTCCCCGCAGAAGGCAGCCAGAACCTTGGTTCCATAGCGTTCCAGGAGACGACCAGAGTTCGTGCGCACCGAGTTCTCCAACTCTTCGACCAGTACTGCCTCGAGCTCGGTGGTCTCCAGGGGGCCTTTATCGCGAGTCAAGCGTCCGAAATTGGGAATGTCTGCAGCCAACAGGCTGACCTGATCTCCGGGCACGGGCTCCGGTCCCTGGGCGAGGGGTGCTGGAGCTTCCAATTCCGCCGTATCTTCCACCACCGGCTCTTCGCCGCGCAAGATCCGACGCAGCCGGTCAAGCTCGTGGTGAAGAACCCGGGCAGTGGCCGGCCGGTCGAGCGGGTCTTTGGCCATCAAAGAGAGGATCAGCCGCTCGAGCTCAGGATGCAGGTCAGGATTGAGCACTCGGGGAGCCTCAGGCTCTTCATGAACATGCATGTAGAGGATGGAGGCCGGATCGTCTGCCGAGAAAGGCGTCGACCCGCACAGGAACTCATACATCATGACACCCATGGCATACAGGTCACTGCGCTCGTCAGCGTCCCTACCGGCTGCTTGCTCGGGCGACATGTAGGAACAGGTTCCCAGGGCCGAGCCGGAACGGGTCAACTGAGATAGGTCCGGCGTCATGACTCGAGCCAGTCCGAAGTCGAGCACTTTGATGCGTCCATCTCGAGTGACCACAACATTGTCAGGCTTCATGTCGCGATGAACAACGCCTCGATGGTGAGCATGACCAAGAGCTTCGCAGACCATCTGGAGCAACTCGAGGACCCGGTCGACCGGAGGTTTCTCGCGCCGGATGTGGCGGCGCAAGGAAACCCCGTCGATGAGTTCCATGACAATGAAGGGCCGCACATCGTCCACGTAATCGAAGACCCGAACCACGCCCGGATGGTTCAGCATGGCCGAGGCTCGCGCTTCCCGCGCAAAGCGGCGCCGGGCGTGCTTGGACTCGCACAGGTCGCGACGCAAAATTTTGACCGCGACGGTCTTGCGGGTGGTGAGATCGAGAGCCCGATACACCGAGCCCATGCCACCTTCGCCGAGTTTGGCTTCCAGCTGGTAACGCCCCACCAGAACTCTGTTACTCACCATCGGAGCAGCTTTCTGCAAAGTTGAAGAATTTCCTTCAACACCAGAGAACATTGAAGAGAGTCTTGGACAGCGAGAAAATTTACATGTGGGCCGTTGCTCCTCTCCACGACCAGTCGGTATAATCAATGCAGCACCAGGTTAGGAGCCAATGCGATGAAAACGAAGCTTTCCTGGATCATGATCCTGCTGACGGCAGTTCTGGTGGCGATGCCTGGTGGCCGAGAGTTACTTGCCGCCGCTCCCCGAGCGCTCTCCGTGGTCATCAATGGCTACCCCGTCAAAGGCAAGGCGCTCTGGTACAAAGGAAAAGTGTACGTTCCCCTGGAGGAGGTCGCCGCCGCTACCGGAGGCTCTTACAGCTACAACCCCCAGACCGGTCAGGCCGAAGTCATGGTGGGCAATCCGCCACCGCCGGTCCGACGCGAGCTCATTCGCCCTTACATCAAAGTGCGGTGGGAAAAGAAGTACATGACCGGTAACAACGCCAAGGTCATGGCTACCATCAGCAACACCGGCGATGCTGCCGCCGAGAACGTGGAAGCGATCTGCATCTTCAAAGATGGCAGCTTGCGCGAGGTGACCGCCGTGACGCGCGAAGTAGGGCGACTTCTTCCCGGCGAGAGCCGGACGCTGGAGTTCAACCTCTTCGAGGGGTACGTGGTGAACTCGTACGGAGCACCCATCGTCGCCGACGGACTGATTCACGACAAGATTCTGCTCAACGGCGAGTGGACGCGGGTTTCCTACCAACTAAAGTTCAACTACCAGTAGCTCGTGCCTGCCAATTTCGAGCCGTTCGCAGCCCGCATGCGGGCCGACGGCCTGACCGAACCGCATATCGATTTCTTTGCCAGGCGCTATGAAGAGTTGGCCAGCGGCTCGACCGGCTACCTGCCCGAACGCGAACTGACCGGAGTCGGCTCGCTCCCCCGACTGGGCGACCTGAGTGAGCGCGCCGACGCGGACGCGCTCAGGCAAACCGTGTGCCTGAAGCTGAACGGGGGATTGGGCACCAGTATGGGCCTGCACGGACCCAAGTCTTTGCTGCCCGTGCGGGAGGGGCTGACCTTTCTGGACTTTGCCGCTCGCCAGGTCAAGAACCTGAAGGCACCGGCCTTCGTGCTGATGAACAGCTTCCACACCCGGGACGAGTCTCTTGAGGCGATGCAGGCCTACCCTGGGATTTCTCGCGACCTGCCGACCGATCTGCTCCAATCGCGGGTCCCCAAGGTTCGCCGACGTGACCTGGCGCCGGCTGAGCATCCCGACCCCGAGCTGACCTGGTGCCCACCCGGACATGGAGACCTCTACCCCACGCTGTGGTCCAGCGGTTTACTCGAGAAGATGCTCGAGCGAGGCTATCGCTATCTCTTCGCCAGTAACGTGGACAACGTGGGTGCCACCCTGGACGTGCGCATTCTGGCGCACTTCGCCTCCAGTTCCGCCCCCCTCCTGATGGAGGTCGCCCAGCGCACCCACGCCGACCGAAAGGGCGGCCACCTGGCTCGCCGACGGGCCTGCGGAGAACTGTTGCTGCGCGAGGTCGCCCAGTGCCCGCCCGAAGAGCTGGACGCCTTTCAGGACATCGACCGCTACGAATACTTCAATACCAACAACCTGTGGCTGAGACTCGAGAGCCTTCACGCTCAACTGGCGACCACGGGCGGATTTCTAGACCTCCCTCTGATCGTCAATCGCAAGACAGTCGACCCGAGCGATCCCGACTCCGAGCCGGTCTATCAGTTGGAGAGCGCCATGGGCTCGGCCCTGGGTTGCCTGGGCGGCTCGCAGGCGCTGTTGGTGGATAGAGCACGCTTCCTGCCCGTCAAGAACACAACCGATCTACTGCTGGTCCGTTCGGACCTCTATCGATTGACCCCCGAGCCGGGACTGGAGAGAGGCGTCCCGGGCGAGAACCCCCTGATCGACCTGGATAGCCACTACTACGCCATGTACGACGACTTCGAGGCGCGCATTCCTGCCACGCCTTCCCTGCGCCAAGCAGTCAGTCTGACCGTGCGGGGAGACTTTACCTTCGGTCGAGAGGTCGTAGTGCAGGGCGCGGTTCGACTCGAGAGCGAGCATCCCGAGCGAATCCCCGATGGGGCCGTGCTCAGCGGCAGGTAGACAGTGGGACGACCCGAATCTCGTTGTCAGACGAGGATCAGAGAATGCGCAGAGCAGTCTACCCGGGCAGTTTCGACCCGGTCACCAACGGACACCTGGATATCATCACCCGTGGAGCGGCGCTGGTCGATGAGTTGGTTGTGGCGGTGGTATCCAACCCTGCGAAGAAGCCTCTCTTTACCCTGGACGAACGAAAAGAGATCCTGACCAAGACTGTGTGCGGTCTGCCCAACGTGCGCGTGGACGCCTTTTCGGGACTGCTCGTGGACTTCGTGCGTCAACGCCAGGCAACCATCATCCTTAAGGGCTTGCGGGCCGTTTCCGACTTCGAGTTCGAGTTTCAGATGGCGCTCTTGAACCGGAATCTGGCACCTGAGGTGGACACGATCTTTCTCATGACCGCCGACCAGCATGCCTTTCTCAGCTCCAGCTCCATCAAGGAGATCGCCTCGCTGGGCGGAACCGTGGCCCGTATGGTGCCCTCCTACGTGGAGCTGAAACTGCAAGAGAAGTTTGGTCCGCAAGCCGAGCCGGTGGGACAGAAAGTCGAGCGCGAATCGTGAAAATCTATGAATACCTGGAGAAACTCGAGCATCTGGCCCAAAACGGGCAAAGCCTCCCCTGGCCGATGAGCGATCGAGTAGTGCTCTACCGCGAGCCGCTCCTCAAGCTGCTGGGCCGGGCTCGAGAAGAGCTGCCTCAGGAAGTCAAGGACGCCCACTGGATCTTGCAGGAACGTGATCGGATCGCTCAGGAGTCGACTTCGGAAGCCACCCACGTCGTCCGCCAAGCGGGCAGCGATGCCGACCGCATTCTGCGCGACGCAGAGGAAAAGGCGCGTGAGATCCTGCGGGCTGCCCGCGAAGAATCGCAACGGCTGGTGCAGGAGAGCGAGGTCATGGCCCGGGCCCGGGAAGAAGGGCGGAAGTTGCTGGAGGAAACTCGCGACAAGTGCCAACGACTGCAAGGGGATAGCCAGACTCAAGCCCGCGAGGTCCGCGAAGCCTCCGAGCGCTTCGCTGCCGGCGTGCTCAATGGAATGGAGGGCGAGCTCAGCCGCATTCTGGCCATCATCAAGAAGCACCAGGAGACGCTCAGGTCGCAGCGCGAGGAAGCTCAATCCCCTCGCACCATGGCTTCGGCCGAAGCACCTTGACCGCCACCAAGAAGAAACTCACTCCACGCAAAGAGGCCGTAACCT
>CAZWUN010000180.1:0-10398 GCA_964637145.1 uncultured Burkholderiales bacterium | reverse complement strand
GGCGATGCGACGAAGTTCAACCTGTTGTGAATTCATAGCACTGTCAATGCGAGGGGACTGTAAAACAAGAATGCCGGACGAGAGACTCGTCCGGCATCCTGACTCAGCCGAGGGCGACTAGAACGCGCCGGCGGCTGCGAAGGCGAAGGCGCCGTTGCCCTGTTGCTGGGCGAACTGGCCGTGGCCGTGGTGATGATGGCCCTGGTGACCCTGCATGCCGCCACCCTGGAGGATGCGCATGATCAGGCCGACCACGGCCGCCAACGGGTTCTGGGGCGGGCCACCGAAGGGGCCGCCGCCGAACGGGCCGCCACCGAATGGTCCACCGCCGAACGGGCCCTGCCCCATCGGGTTGCCAAGCAGGGTGTTGCCCGGATTCTGCATCTGGGACCCCAGCGCCAGGCCCATACCCATTCCAAGGCCCGCCGCAAAGGCCGGGTTCTGCTGGCCGCCGAAAGGCTGGGCACCGAAGGGCTGGGCTCCGAACTGGTTGCCGAACATCGGGTTCTGACCGAAGAGGGGGTTCTGCCCGAAGAGAGGGTTCTGGCCGAAGGGCTGGGCGAAGCCACCCATCGGGTTCTGCATCTGGTTGGCCATGGCGCCCATCATGAAGCCCATTCCAAAGAGCTGCTGGGCCGGGTTCGGCTGCTGTTGCTGGTGGCAGCAGCCCCCGCGGGCCTGGCCGCCGGCGCTGAGAGCGATCGCCAGTGCGAAGGCGATGGCTGTGGTCGAGTTACCGTTGTCGGACTGCTGGTGTGCCTGCTTTGCGCGTACGCCGCCCATGCTGGTATACCTCCAAAGTAAGATGATTTGGTCCTATTCTACCTCCTTGACCCCGAGTTGGAAAGGGCACGAAAGTAAAAGTCTCATTTCCATTCTGTGAACAGGTTGTGAACAAACGACAGGGAGCGACTTTCTGCCCCCCGAAAGAGCCGTCGTGCAGCGCGACCCCTTCAAGACGCTCCTTCCCCAGCTCCTCATCCACCCCTATCCCGTGTTCCATACGATGCGCAAGCTTGACCCGGTGCACTACAGCCCCGGATGGCAGGCCTGGTTCTTGACCCGCTATGAGGAGATCGAGCAGGTTCTTCGTTCGCCCCAGTTCTCGGTGGGCCGCGTGTCGGACTTTTCCCAGCGCCTGGCCGAGCCCTACGACATGAAGCCGATCGAGGCCCATTTGGCCGGGTGGCTGCTCTTCACCGACCCGCCCGCCCACGGTCGGTTACGGTCATTGATCAGCAAAGCCTTTACACCGAGAACCCTGCAACGCTTCGAGCTGTCGGTGCGTTCCCGCATCGCCATGCTGCTCGACCGGCTCGACCCCGAGCAGCCCGTCGAGCTCATGAGCGCGCTGGCCAGCCCCCTTCCGGTCATGACGATTGCCGACATTCTGGGGGGGCGTCCCCAGGACAGCCAGCGATTCGAGAACTGGAGCCACCGCCTGGCGACCTTCCTGGGCTCGGACGAGCTCACCGCCGAGCTGGCTCGCCAGGCGGAGCTCAGCCTGCAGGCCCTGGAGAGCTACTTTCGAGAGCTGATCGCCGAACGTCGTCAGGAGCCGACCGATGACCTGATCTCCAGCCTGCTCTCGGCCCGCAGCGATCAACAAGAGCAGCTCGACGAGCCCGAAGTCATCTCCATGGCCATCCTGCTCTTCGCGGCCGGTCACGACACCACCACCAACCTGATCGGCAACGGTCTTCTGGCGGTTCTCTCCAACCCCCTCGAGAAGCGCAAGTTGCTCGAGAAGCGTGTGTCGCCGGAGGTGGCCGTGGAGGAGATCCTGCGCTACGACAGCCCCTCGCAGATCGCCAGCCGCTCGGTGCTCGAGGAGGTCGAGCTAGGAGGCAAGCGCCTCTTGCCCGGCCAGCTGGTCAACCTCTGTCTGGGAGCCGCCAACCGCGACCCCAGCGTGTTCCCCCAGCCCGACCGCTTCGACCTGGCGCGGCCCAACCTGACCCGCCACCTGGCCTTCGGAAAAGGCATCCACACCTGCGTGGGAGCCCATCTGGCCCGCCTGGAGGCCCGACTGGTGCTAGAATCGATGCTGGAGCGCTGGCCGGCCATGCAATTGGCGGGGCAACCCGAGCGCTATCCCACGCTGGGCTTCCGGCGACTGCGCTCGCTGCCGGTGAAGCTGACATGATCCGGCTGGCCCGCCCCGGTGACGCGGACTTCATCCGCGAGCTGGCCTGCCTGTCCATCCTCAGCAGCCTGCCGGCCAATCGCCAGGCCGACCCTGAGATCGCCCGCCAATTCGTGCTGCGCTCCTACGCCGATCTGGAGCAGACGCTGGCCCGCGACCGCAACCTGCTGGTGCTGGTGGAGGAGGAGCCGAAGAGCCGTGAACTGACCGGCTACCTCATGATCGAGTTGGACCAGATCGAGCCCTCCACGGGCGAGAAGCAGGCCTTCATGGTGGACATCGCGGTGCTGCCCGACCGCCGCGGACGCTTCGCCACTGCCCGGCTGGTTAAGAAAGCCAGCGCCCTGTGCCGGGCCCGAGGGCTCAAGTACCTGGTGGGCGTGGTCTCGGCCAGCAACACGGTGGCCCGTGGACTGGCCCGTTGCCTGGGCTTCGAGGAGGAGAGGGTGCAGATAGTTCTGCGCCTGGATTGACCTTCGGAGGGAGTGCTCCAGTCCAGGGCGAATCTTCCGTCTTGACTTCTTGAGGGGGTTCGATGGCCAGAGATAGCGCACAGGCGCGATTTCGCAGACTGCACCGGTGGATCGCTCTCACGGCGATGTACGAAGAGCTGATCGTCCGGATCGCGCAAGAAGTCCACAAGAGCTACAAGAAGAACCAGATTTTCGACGATTCGCTGCTCGACCTGTGCCGCAGCATGGATGAGTTGTTCGAGCACGCCCAGCACTACCAGAAGGAGCTGGAGGCCGACCTCGGCTCCAACCGCTGGGTAGGCTTCATCGGGCGCCTGTTCATCATGCGCAACGTCAGCCGATACAAGCGCCTGGTGGCCGAGCAGGCTCAGGAGCTGGGCATCCGGGCCATGAACACGGAAGCTCGCGGCTTCACCGACAGCAAGAAGGTCATCGCGCTGTGCAAGCGGGCCCGACGTTGTCGCGAGTCGGCCGACACGGCCTGGGAAGCCATCGTGAAGGCTTACAATCAGGCCTCCGACGAGAAGGTATCCGCCCTCGAGGCGATCCTGGGCAAGGCCGACAAGCTGTCTCAAAGGCTGCTGACCAACCGCCGTTTGCGCGGTCTGCTTGGAAGCTTCATCAGCTACAAGGATGAAGACCGCGATTCCAACCTCGACGAGTCGGAGCGGCTGCCGATCTACGAGCAGGAGGAGACGGCGACGGTTCGCATGCCGGCTATCAAGCGAGAGACCTCCAGCACCTGGTTGGGCGAGCAGCCTCCCGAATAACGGCCATCGCCTGCATCTGGCACCAGCTCAGCGAGTCGCCTCCAGGTTCTTCATAACCTCTTGCGAGGCGACCATCTCTTGCTCGGCCCGCTCCAGCGCGCCCCGGCCCCCTTTGCGCTCGAGCAGGTCGCGCATGGCCTCGGCTGCCCGGGTCAGGTGGCCCACGGTCTCTTCGAGCAACCTGGCCCGCTCGGCCGATTCTCGGGAAGTGGCCATCTGGCTGCGGGTGCGGCTGACAGTCTGCTCGAGGCCCTTGATGGCCTCGTCGAGATCCTCTTTGCCGGCCTGGCCTTCCAGAAACTGATCCCCCAGTTGCAGTAAGCCGGACAACATTCCAGGTAGGCCGCGACCGACGCCTCCCCCGCCCCCCCCGGCCAGGCCCTCATGCTGCACCAGGTCGAGCACCTCGTCCTCGGACTGCAGCACGGCCACGAACATGGACAGATTCTCGGTAGCGCTCCGGAGGACTTCTCGCTCGGCCACCAGCTCCTCGGGGTCAGGCCGGGCCGGCATGTTCCAGAGCCGCTCGAGCGACTCGCGCACCTCTCGGGAGGCGTCGGCCACACTGTCCTGGGTCTCCTCGGGAAAGCGAAAACGCGTCAGCCAGAGAGCCTGCTCGACCGCCTCGCGGAAAAACTCGTGGCTGATCTGCCCGATCAGCAGCCGATCGCAGGCGGCCAGGACCAGATTCACCGGCGGATACGGGGTGCGACCGACCGACAGATCGCGTTCGAACTGCATCCCCAGCCCTTCCGCGATGGCGTCGGAGGACTCGACCAGGGCGCCGCGGACCGACTTGAAAAGCTCGCTATCGCCCGGGCCCGCTTCCAGGGCTGCGCGCAGCGAGCCGCACCGCTCCTCGATGGTGCGCAGAGCGGCCTGGGCTTTCTCCTGCATGGTCTGCTCTTCGATGCCCCCGATTTGCTCGCCCACCTCTTCCAGGAAGCCGCCCAGCAAGTCGAGCAAGGCCAGCGTGTGACGCTTGTCCGTCTCCCTCTCGGCCATGACGTCGAGATGGGCGACCAGTCGATTCAGGAAAGGATGCATGGCGGGACCGTGCGTGCAGGCGTAAACGTAGCGCTCGCGATAGTCGCGCACCGCCGTGAGGGCTTCGCGGGCCCGTTGCAGAACCTCGCCTGCTCCCTCGACCTGACCCGACGAGGCCCGGCTCTGAAGCTCTTCCAGCGCCACCAGGTACTCGTCCATCGTCTGGCAGACGCGCTCGCGATCCTCGGTCGTCAACTCGGGGTTGCCATCGGAATCCTTCAGAAACTGCTCGCGGCCCTCGCGGGCAGCCTGGACCAGTTGCTCGAGCAAAGTTGTCAACTCGGTGGCCGGGGCCTGGTTGGCAATGACCCGGTCGGCCAACTGCAGTGTGCGATCGCTGAGTGGAAGTTCTTCTTCGGACATGGCCAGACGGTTCGCGCCTGCACCCGCCCGGCTCCTGTCATGGGGGGGAGCTCAGGGCCGAACGAGCCATCACGAGGGCGGCCAGGGCCATCGGGGTCGCCACCAGCGGCTCATCCTCGGTCATCCGTCCCTGCTCGTTGCGCCAGTATCCCTTCGGGTGCTGCCGGCGCAAGAGCTCTTCGCACATCGGGCCAGCCCAGTCGCCCTCGGCTGGCGGGCCGGACTCGACCAGGGCGTGGGCGGTGGTCCAGCAGTAGTAAAAGTAGAGGGCTTCGCGCATCTCTTCTTGCCCGGGCGGAAAGTCCCCGGAGTTTTTCAGGGGGTCGTAGTGCTCGAGCACCCAGCCGCGGGCAGCTCGGACCCGGGGGTCGTCGCCAGAAAGGCCGCAACGCAGGAGAGCTCGCAAACCGTCAGCCGTCATGCTGCCATAGCTGCGCTTGTCTCCGGCCTTGTTCTGGCGCAGGTTGGTGGGCGAGAAGAAGAATCCCCCGTCGCCGGGTAAGTTCTGGCAGCGCTGCACGAAGACCAGGGCCTTCTTCACGGCCGGGTCGTCGGGCGGGGCGCCGGCCAGGCGCAAGGCCCCCAGCGCGAAGAGCGTGACGGACAGGTTGGCGCTGCGGCTGGGGTCGATCCGCTCCCCGGGGGGTCTTCGGTAGGGCTCCTTGGATTCTCCCCAGCCACCGTAGCTCAGGTCCTCGGGCTTCCAACCCAGCTGCTCGGTGAGCTGATGGCCCCGAAGGTAGGTGATGATAGCGTCGCGCACCTCCTGGTGGGCGCTATCCCGGCTCAGGTCGATGGCCGCCATCGACAGGCTGTAGACCGGGAAGGTCATCTTGCTCTGACGAGGGGGCAGGCGGGAGGCCAGGAACTCCAATCCCCGGGCGGCCGCGGCCTGGCCCTCCGGGCCCGAGGGGCCGTAGAGCAGCGCCTTGATCACCAGCGGGCTGAGCGACTCCCCATCCGTATAGCCAGGGTAGAGCTTGGAACGCCAGGCCCCGTCCTCTTCCTGACGACCGAGCAAGTATTCGTAGCCGCTGGAGATGGCGGCGTCCACTCGGCCCACCAGCGGATCCTCGGGATTTTGCGAGCAGGCCACCAGCAACCCCGTCCAGAGCAGCCCGATCACGATCAACGCTCGCATCGGGAGCGCTTCGCCTCTTCCTGAGGATCGATCCTCCGGGGAGGTGGTCGGCGGTGGAATTCTTTGCTAAAATGTTACAACGGCGAGGGGACTTGGGGAGAGCGGGGTTTCATGAGCGAGGAGCCGGGTTAAGAATGGAGCGTGGAAGTCTGAGCGGGTGGCCTGAAGAGGCGCCGGAGCCGGTTTCCGTTCCCAAACCAGACCTGAAGGCCTGGGGGGATGATCCTGCCCCCGAGAAGGCAGCGGAGCCCGAGGCGCCCATCAAGGCCTTCTGGGAGACGGTGCCCGATCTGAAGGCTCCCGAGCCTTCCAAGGCGGTCTGGCAACCGCTGCCCGTCCAGAGCATCGAGTCCCGAAAGACCAATGTTTGGGAGCAAGAGGACCAGTCCAAGGAATCCAAGAAACCCCCAGCGCCAAAAGCCGCAGCCACTTCCCGCAAGCCTCTGATGGCGGCCGCCCCGCCCCCGCGGTCCCAGCCCGAGCCGGCCTCCGCCCCATCCAAGAAAAGGTTCAGCTTCCAGGACTCCTACAAAGCCCTGGACCGCTGGATGACCCGGGCCAATTCCCACGACATCGCCATCGCGTTGCAGCAGTTGTCGGTCATGATGAAGGCCGGCATCAACCCCACCCGCACTCTGATGGTCCTGGCCGAGCAGAGCACCAACAGAGCCGTCCGCATCGCTTTCGAGGACGTCACCCACCAGGTTCTGGAAAAAGGCTGGAGCCTTTCCGACGCCATGACCCGACATCCCCGGGTCTTCCCCGCCGAAGTCCAACTGCTGGCCCGGGCGGGAGAAGAGACAGGCGATCTGGCCGACCGCTTGCAGCGCGCCTCCGACATGCTCGAGAGAAAGCACATGCTGATCATGCGGGTGCGCGAGTCGCTGACCAGCCCCATGATCACCAGCCTGGCCTGCTTGCTGGTGCTGTTCGGTATCACCAAGTTCGTGCTGCCTCGCTTTCTGGGCCTTTACGACCAGATGGACGCCAAGCTGCCGCTCATCTCGAAAGTCGTGGTGGGACTGGTGGCCACCCTCAACAGCCCGGCTTTCCTGGTGAGCCTGGGCCTGGTGCTGGCCTTCGTGCTGTGGCGCTGGAACTGGCTGCAACAAAAGGGCTTCGACCTGGTGACCAGCATGCCCATCACCCGCAACCTGGTGGGCAGCCTGCTGGCGGTGCAGTTCGTGGATATCCTGGCCACCATGAACCGGGACGGCATCCCGCTGCAGCGGGGCCTGCAGCTGATGAAGGCCACCTCCCCCTACGATCAGTACAGTGACCAGCTCGACCGGATGTCCCGCCAGTTCGAGATCGAGGGGAGCCTGGCCGAGGCCGTCTCGATCGTGCCCTACTTTCCAAGGGTGGTCAACTCGATGCTGATGGTGGGCGAGGAAACTGGCGAGTTGGACGACCTGCTCTCGGCCGCCCGCCGGTTGCTCGAGCAGCAGAACGAGATCGTGCTCACCCAGTTGGTGACCGTGATCGAGCCGGCGGTCATCGGATTGATGGGAGTGGCCATGGGAATCCTGTGCGTGGGAATGTTCCTGCCCATTTACGGGCTGCTGGAGAAGCTGGCCGGATGAGAACGATGCGCTCAAAGGGCGTGGCGCTGATCACGGCTCTGATGTTCATGATGTTCCTGCTGGTGGTAGGCCTGACGTTCATGACCCTGATGGAGCAGGACTACCGCTTTGCGGCCCAGCAGGAGCGGGGCCAGCAGGCCTACTTCCTGGCTCAGGCCGGCATCGACTTCTACCGGGCCCGGGCCTCCTTCTTCACGGTGGACACGCCGGTGGAGCTGGGCGTGCCCGCCGGCAACACTCAGAATCTTTTCGAGGTGGTGCTTCAGGCCGATGGGACGATCCGTTCCCGGGGCATCATCAAGGATGCCTATGGGACCGTCAAAGCGGACCGCACCATCGTAGTGCCCCAGGGGAATTTCCAGAGGGCCTACGACGCGGGCAGCTCGGCTTCCGGCGGCGCCACTCCCACTCCCTCGGGGACGCCACCCACCTCATGAGACACTCGCGACGTGGCATGAACCTGATCGAGGTCCTGGTCTGCGGGGCTATCCTGGGACTGTTCATGACCATCGTCTGCCACGCCCTGGTGGTGGCCTACCGCACCTACACGCTGACCGCCAAGAAATCCACCGACTACCGCCTGGCCACCGTGGCCGTGGATCGGCTCACCCGAGAGCTGCGCGCCTCCGACCGGGTCTACAGCCCGGACCCGGCCGCCACCCCCTGGTCCACTTTCGGAACCTATACCCCCGAGGTCGGGGTCAACCCCCCCCTCATCTTCCGCACCTACGACTCCACCGGCGAGCGCGTGCTGGGCTACCGCTGGGACAAAACCGCGCGCACGGTGCAACGCCTGCTGTACGACCCGACCTTCGATCCGGCCAATACGGCCACCCACAACGTGTTGGAAACCAAGAAGGTGACCTTCGAGGTGGACAACTTTGCCATTCAGCGCATGGATCCGGCGCTGACGAGCGGAGTTCCGTTTCTTCTTGTCGAAATGAAGCTCAGCTCGGTCTTGAGTCCAATCCTGACGGAAGTGCGGGTGAAGAGCCTGTGAGACGAAAAGCAAGAGGTCTCAGTTTTCTCGAGCTTCTGGTAGCGATGAGCATCACGTTCCTGGCCATCAGCTTCCTGATGGGCCTGTTCGTGAACGCAGCCCGCAACAATGACCGCTCCCAGACCTACTCCACGGCCGCTTTCCTGGCTCAGGGGAGAATGGAGGTGCTGGCCGCCACTCCCATCGACCAGCTGGTGACCGGCTCGGATACCTTCGCCGGCAAATTCTCCAGCTATGTCTACGACGTCGACGTCCAAGACGCGGGAGACTATGACGGAGATGGCGTGGATGACGTCGACCTCAAGGTGGTCTCGCTCAAAGTCACCGCCCCCGGTGGCAAGGCGGTCGCGTCTCTGGTGGCCCTGCGGACGATGCCCATTCCGTTCTTCAACTCCAGTTGCCACGGCACCGACCCCAACCTGACCTTCATGGGCTCGGCCAAGCCCAACAAGCGGTTTCCTCGCGGCTGGGACTACACCGACGGCCTGGATCCGATCAGCATCTGGTTCTACAACCTGACCTCGACCCAGCGTACCATGCCCAACGGCGGGCGCCCCGGGGCCGTGGCCGCCACGCCCGACCTGAACAAGCTGTATGCTGTCGACTACGTCAACCGGGGCGTTCGTTACATCGACAGCACGATGACCACCTGGTC
Source organism: uncultured Burkholderiales bacterium (assembly GCA_964637145.1). Lineage (GTDB taxonomy): Bacteria > Vulcanimicrobiota > Xenobia > Xenobiales > QWHO01 > QWHO01. Next base: position 1,220 of record CAZWUN010000180.1, on the reverse strand, counting down.
GCCGGCCCTGCTGCGCCCCGCGGGGCTGGGCTACCCGACCGGACTGGCCACTTCCTCGGCCGGCGACATCGTGTGGCTGGCCGACGAGACCAACCGCTGCCTGTGGCAGTATAACAGCGCCACCGGAACCTGGAGCAGCCCGATCAAGCCTACCAGCCCCGGCGACAGCCTGGGACGGCTTCGAGGCGTCACCTGCAGCCCTGATGGCAACACAGTCTACGTGGCCGACCTTGATAACGACTGCATCCGGCAATACAGCGGGGGGGTCTGGAACGCGGCCCCGCTCAAGAACCCGGACGGCTCGATGGACAACGTCCAGGGCGTGGCCCTGACCGGCGATGGAACCAGGCTCTTCGTGCTCGACGCGAACGGTCTGCAGTTCTGCGATCCGACCGCCCCCACCGTGTGGAGAGACCTCAGCCTGGACTGCAAGTTGGAAGAAGACATCCCGCAAGGTCTGTCAGCCAACCATGATGGCTCGATCGTCTGGGCGGTGGCCGAGAACGGGCTCCTGTTCCGCGGCGACTTGAGCACCTACCTGGTGGACGGGTGCTGGTACTGGGAGGAGCTCGGACCGTAGAACTCCGCCGGCTCTCCCGAATGACGATCCTCGGCGCAACCGCCGAGGATTTTTTCTCAGTGGTCGGCCGAGTGGCGGGCCACCGGATGCCAGTAATAGTAGTCTCCCACCGGCTCCTGGCGCACGCGCTCGTCGTAGTGATGGTGATACCCGGTAGTGATCGTGGTCGTGGTCTTGCCGGTGGTGATGGTGGTAGTCTGGGGAATGAAGGTGTGGCTGTAGCCTTCGAAGTGGTGCTGCACCACCTTGCGAGGCTCCCATTCGGGCGTGACCTGATCGCCGAGCACCCGGCCGGCCCCGATGGCTGCCCCGGCGGCCAGGCCTGCGCCTGCGCCCAGGGAGGTGCACAGAACCAGCTCGCCGGTAAAGAACCCCGCCGCCAGACCCAGAGCGCCGCCCACCGCCGCTCCGATGGCGCCGCCGATGGCCCCCTTGCGCCAGGGAGAGTAGGGAGTGAGATCGAGCTTCTCGGTCTTGACCGCCCAGGTGGGGTTTCCGGCCGCGTCCAGCACGGGCTGGGGGCGCACCACGTCGGTGTCGGGCTCGGAGAGGTCCACGGGCGTGGCGCTGAAGGTGAAGGAGGGGATGCGTCCGATGACGGTATCCCGGGTCACCGGGCCGGTGTAGCTCACGTCCAGCG
>CAZWUN010000179.1:0-10505 GCA_964637145.1 uncultured Burkholderiales bacterium | reverse complement strand
TCTCGGGCTGGTGGCGGTGGGTTCCCAGGTTGTAGGGCCGAAAGTTGTCGTTGACGTGGCAGTAGTGGGTTGTGGCGCTGGCCGTACGCCCGGCACCCGAGACGCCCGACTTGGCGTCCACGATCAGGGGCCCCTTCGCCAGGCGCGCCAGCGGCTTGAGGGCCAGGATGGAAGCGGTCGGATAGCAGCCCGGGTTGGCGATGAGGCGGGCTTTCTTGATCTGCTCGCGGTTCAGCTCACTCAGACCGTAGACGGCTTCGTGACGGATGTCGGCGTACTCGTCCTGGCCGTAGTGTTTGGCGTGCTGGGCGTCATCCTTGAGGCGCAGGTCGCCGCTCAGGTCGATCACCTTCAGGCCTTCCTTCAGCAGCCGGGCGGCCAGCGGGGCGGCCTCGCCGTGGGGCACGGCCAGGAAGGCCGCCTCGGCCTCTCCGGGCAGCTCGTCGGCGGGCCGGATACTGAGGCCGGTGAGCTTGCGCAGGCCGGGGAAGAGGGCGAACAGGTCTTTCTCGGCCGTGCCGTAGAGGCCGGTGAGCTGGACATGGGGATGGCCGAGCAGCAAGCGGATCAGCTCGCCGCCGGTGTAGCCCGAGGCCCCGACGATGCAGACTTTGAGCATGGTTTTGTATGTTTATACAGTGTTGTGAATAAAAATGCAATAGCTCTGGCCGGTCAGGTTTCTTTCAGGTGCCGGTAGTAGGTCTTGGTCAAAGACAGCGAGGATAGGATGATGAGAGTTCCCGTTACGACCGCTTCGGGCGGTCTGTTCAACATGTCGCGAGCCGGCTGGCTCGACCGGGTAGCCCGGGCTCTGGGAGTCAACTCCGAGGATCGGGTCGACCTCGGATCGGAGGCGGTGAGCGCCAATCCCTGGCCTGAGCTGGCCAGAGCCGGAAAAGTGACAGCCTTTCAGCCGGTCGATCCCGGCCCCTTGGTCGGTGGGCCGGCCGGAGTCGCACTCAGCCAGGTCGTCCGGGAGGAGCTTTGCGGTGTCGTCTCACGGCTGGAGAGCAAGGGTTTTTCCTTTGAAGCGCGGATGACCGACGGCTCCTTTCGCAAGAACCTGAGGCAGGGGCCTGAGGAGAGCTGGCGCTTCGATGCCCAGCTCCCCGGCGAGAAGGGCTTCGTGGTCCTGACCGAGCTCGACGATCTTCGCGTGCTCGACGGGGTCTCGGGACTGGGCGCAGACGTTCTCTCCAGCTCCGAGCAGGCGCAGCTGCGTGCGCTCGAGGGGTTGTGGCAGGCTGGCTACGCACAACACTGCCAGCAATACCACGACAAGATCCATCCCGCCTCGATTCTCAATACACTGCGTGACGGCCATCCGGTCTATCTGTATCCGCCGGGAGCCGCCAACCCGAACGAGTGCAAGAGCCCGGATCACCTGCTGGCGCTGGCCTTTCTGGAGGGGAAGGGCTCGAGCGAGCCGCTCGAGCACCCCGAGCTGGCCCTGCGGTTGCAGCGGGCCCAACAAGCGGGAATCAACCTGCACGACGACCGCGGTTACAAGATCACGGCTCATACAGCCTACCGCAGCTCGCAGGCCGACGACAGCCCCTTGATGGCTTCGAGCGCTACCGTCCCGGTCGCTATCAGGGCGGCCGAGCTGGCCGATCCCGAGGCCCTGGTCTCCCACCTCGAAAGCTTCGACCAGGCTTATCGCAGGTACAGCGAGCCGGTTCTGGAGCGCCTGCATCTGGACTTCCGGGACGACTATTTCGGGCAGGTCGGCGTGGCCCAGGATCCCTTTCCCCTGGATGTCCGGCTGGCTACGGTCACCGCTCTCATCGAGCGTTACAAGCAGGTCATTCCCGACCAGGGGATCTTCACCAACGAGGTTCTTCCGCTGTATCAAGCCCTGCGCAAGCGGGCCAAGAGCCCGGCCGAGCTGGTGCGCATGACCGAGCGCATGCTGCCGAAGATCGGCAATCAGAAGCGCGAAGTGCTGCTGGCCACGGCTCAGTCCAGCCCCACGTTGGGGGTCCTCCCGCGCACCGATCCGGTGCAGAGCGAGCAGTTTTCCCGCTTGCTCGAGCGCACGGGCAGCCTTTCCCGCTCGCTGGATTGCCTGAAGGCCATGGGTGCGGCCGATGCTCAGACGGATGAGAGATTCTCGGTCATGCTCGAGCTGATCGACAGCCTGCCGGAGAACTGCCGCGACCAGGCTGCCAGCCACTTCCAGGTCATCGAGGGGACGGAGCTGGGCACTCTCTCGCTGCGCGAGAAGGCTGCCCTCTACAAATCCATGCTGACGCAGCTCGGGGCGGATAGCGCCGGCGAGGCGCAGGCTCTCTTCCAGGTCGCGGCCGAGCGCGGGCAGGGAGACCCCGAGGCAGTCCAGTCTGCTATCAGTGAGCTCGTCTCGCAGATGCTGCTGAGCGCTGCCTTCGAGGTGAGCCCGGACGCGGCCCCCAGCGGGGTGCACGAGGAGTCCGGGCGGGTCGTGGTGGGACCGGTATCGGTTCGAAAGCGACCGTCGCTCAGCGCTGCATGACCACCAGGCGGCGTTGGAAGGGGGTCAGGTCGGCCAGATGGAGCCCCTGCTCGTTGGCCCGGCGCTGAAACTCCGACCTCCGCTCGCGCCAACCCTGGCAGGCCTGCTCCTCGACCAGCTCGAGGCCCAGGTCGCTCAGGTCGAGCCGCTCCTGCTCCACCAGGCTGAAGACCAGTCGACCTCCCGGCTTGAGGATGCGACCCGCCTCGCGCAAAGCTCCGCCCAGGTCGTTGGAGTGCCAGAGAGCGTCGATGCTGAGCGCCCCATCAGCCGAGCCTTCGGGCAGATCGGTGGCATGAAAGTCGCGCTGCAGGTAGGTGGCCGGGTAGCCCTGAGACTGCTCTCGGGCCTGTGCCACCGCCTCGCGTGAGAGGTCCAGGCCCAGCAGCACGGCTTTCAGCTTGCGAGCCAACCAGAGCCCCGGTCCACCCCGTCCGCAGCCCAGGTCCACCAGCAGCCCGCCCGGCCTGATGGAGAGCTTTTCGGCGATCCAGGCGAGCTCGCTCAGCGTGACGTCGCTGGTCGCTCCGCTGACAGCCTCAGGGCCGAAGACCTCCCGGTAGATCGCGTCAGACAGCTTCGGCGTCCCGCCTGGGGGCCGGCTGCCGGTTGGCCAGCCGCTGGCTGGCCGCCTCGGCGAACTCCCCGAGCTGCGCTGAATTGTACGCGAGTACAGAAATCGAAAACTGGCAGGGCGTCATGAAGAGCTTCTGAAGCCACAATGCGAACATTGGCACTATCTCAGCGACGACAGGAGGGGTCCACGATCAGCCATTCCGCCGCTTGAGACGGGTGCCCCCGAAGGAGACCGCGCCGGCCTCTTCCTGAATGCCCGAGCGCCCCTTCTCGGACCCGCCCAGGAGCTGGCCCTGGAGACGTTTTCGGTACTCGTCATGAGCCGCCGGATACCAGGACGCCGAAGCCAGCGTGTGGGCCTGATGGATGGGAATGCGCGTGATCTCGCTGTGGCCGGGAGGCCGAAAGCTGAGGGTTCCGTCACTGCGATCGTAATCGAGCTCGCGCAGGCCCGGCAGCACGATGTGGCTCGAGCCTGTCAGGTCGAAAACGTGCAGGTCATCTCCTGACAGGATGGCCGCGCGCTCCCGGTCCACATCCCAGTAGGCGCGGTCGAGCTTGTCCACGTCCAACTGACCCAGCGTTCGCGAGCTGCCGGTAGCGACGTCCAACAACAGCGCCTGACCGGCCTGGCCCAGCGTGCAGATCAGCGCCTGGCGCTGAGAAGGTGAAGGGCAGGCCGCATGGGGACGGACAAGACCTTCGGGATCGAACAGAGCAGGATTTTTCCGCTTGAATTCCTCCATCTGCTCGAACTTGACGCCAGTCCAGCGCACCTTTTGCCACTCGAAGCGAGCCCGGCCTTCGGGCGCAAACTGCTCCAGGGGAACTTCCTCTGGCTTGTCTGTCACCAGCCAGTACTGTGGCAACTCGCGGTCGGGCGATTGCGTGGCCACAGCCAGCGCCCCGTCGTGCAGATACTGCAAGCCCAGAATCTGGGCCTGACCGAAGGAGGCTCTCTGGTTCCAATCCTCGGCGCGCCCGGTAGGGTTTTCGAAGACGCTCCCCTCGGCCCCGTAGGCAAAGGTCCCGTCGCGAGCCAGGGCCATGGCTTCGGCACGCTGGGGCAACTGCACCATCGGCTCCAGCTCGACCCGCTCCCGGCCAAACCAACCCTTCGTGAGCTCGGCCCTGAGCACCAATCCGATCGGCGCGCCTCCGACGATCAACGGCGTGGGGATTTGGAACAGGACGGTCCGCCCGTTCTCGGCCAGAGCCACGGCCGGCACCACTTCGCGGCAGGGGAAAAAGCCCCGCTCCGGCTCGATATCGCGGGTGCCGTCATAGAGCTCGCCGCCGTCCAGAAAGACGCGCGCCCCTTCCACACGGGCTTCGTGGGCCCCATCGGGAGTAAACACGTGCTGTGGTCGGGTCATCCCGTGGGGGAATGCCCGCGCCATCTCCTCCAGATGCCGTGGTTGGATCATCCTGGAGTCATTCGGCAGTGGGCGGGGGTTTTCATTCGTCGCCCTGGCCGTTCAGACGCTTCGGGGCGGCAGGGAGAGTGTGCGGTCAAGGCAACAGGGTCCTCGCTTTCCGGCCTTGAGCATCGAGATTGTTGTCTCGATTCGGTGGTTGAGCCCGCCTGGCCGACTCGAGCCAACGGATCCAGTCGCGGGCGATGGTCGTGAGGTCCGTAGTCGCCACGGTCTTCGCCGGACCAACCGGCGTGGTGGGACTCGCTTGCCCTACCTGACTCAGAGCTAGAGTCATTAGCAGCGCGCTTAATAATGCTAATACCCGCGCGACTCCATTGCCGGGGGAGCCGTTCCCAAAGGCGCTTAACTCCTCAAGGTCGAAAAGCTCTCTCATGAGCGAGTCGGCTTTCATCGAATGTAACCCAGCTGTTCTCGGGGGCAAGCCTGTGGTGACAGGAACTCGGATATCGGTTGAGTTGATTCTAGAAAAGTTGGGTGCCGGCCGGTCCGTCGAGGAGATTCTCGAGGCCCACCCGACATTGACCCGTGAGGGCATCCAGGCTGCTCTTCGCTTTGCTGCCCAAGCTTTGCGTGACGAAGTCGTGTATCCTCTGGCGGGCTAGTCATTGTCATTTGTCTTTGTAGGTGACGAGAGCGTCGACTTGCCCATCCTGCAGGCGTTCGAAAACCTGGGACACGAGGTCCTGCACATCGCGAAGGTTGCTCCGGGATCGGGCGACAATCATGTTCTCAAACTGGCAAGAGAGCACAACGGGATCCTGATTACAAGTGACAAGGACTTCGGCCACCTCGTGGTGGCCCAGAAACAGCCGGTGCAGAGGAGTGGTCCTCCTCAGGCTCTTTGAGCTCCAGCCGCCGGCGATGGTCGAGCGCGTGGTTGATGCCCTCAAAGAACACGGAGCTCAATGGGAGAACTCTTTTACCGTCATCAGTCCAGACCAAGTTCGCATCCGTCCACTGATTCGGCAAGTTGGACCTATCGAAAAAGGGACCGACGGGTGATCGAATCTTGGAAGAGAGCAGTTCAGTCTCCCCACTACTTCAGCAATTCGGCTCCGTTGCTGGCTTTTATTCAAACACTAGATTGGCGGCATTTATGGCTGGGGACCAAGCGGGGACCATACGCCAGGCAACCCGTCCGATTCGGGATTTAGTGAATGTTCCGCCACCACCGTTCGCAGAAAACCTAGCATTTAAGCGATTTCGAGAAGCTTGATGTCGAAAGCCAGTACGATAGTATCACTCGTAATGTTCAGGTCGGGCGTAAAATCGTCTCGCCACGGCCGGCAGGACTCGTCGGCCCCGCCGGCACTTGATCCAGGTCATTTGATGCCCAGAAACCATCCGGCTATGCTCGGCTCATGAGATGGTTGCTGCTCGTGCTCCTCCTGGCGCTCCCGGCCCCAGCGCGCGAGGGCGTGGCCCTGGTGGTGGGCCTTGATCGGTATGAGCACCTCTCGGCTCTGGAGCACGCCGAGTCGGATGCCCGGCTCCTGGCGAGCGCACTCCAGGCCAGCGGCTACGAGGTGGACTTGCTGCACGGCACCCTCACTGACCGGCCCGAGCTCGAGCGGCGTCTGGCGCGGCTGGCGGCCTCGGCCCGCCCCGACGAGCAGGTGCTGGTGGCTTTCTTCGGGCACAGCCTGGAGGGCCACCTGATGCTGCGTAACAGCCATCCGGGCCGACTGGCCGAAACGGCTCTCCCGGCCGAAGCCCTCGGCAGGGCGCTGGCTGGCCTCAAGACCCTGCTCCTGCTCGACGGCTGGCGCAATGAGCCGGTGCAGGCAAAATGCTGCTCCGACAACCGCCTCACCCTTGAGGTGGTGACCCGATTTGGCGCTGTCGGCCAGCCTCTCTTCGCCTGTTCTCCCGGGCAGAGGGCCTTTGACTGGACCGAGCAGGGTCACGGATTCTTCGCCTACTACCTGGTGGAAGCCATCCGGGCCGGATATCGCACCCCTCAGTCACTGCTCGTCTACCTGTCAGCCCGCGTGGACCGCGATTGTCGTCGCGTCATGCTGCAATCTCAGCGCCCCCATCTGGAGAACTGAAGTCAGCTTTCTTGCGACGCGGGCTGGAGGGACTTGAGAATCAAACGCCAGGTGCCCACGCCAACCAGCATCAGCCAGGCCAGGGTTGCCAGGTAGGGTGCAACACCGGTCCAGAAGGGGATCGGCTCGCTGCTCATTCCCTGTATCCGTGCCTGCTCGGGCTTACCCGCCGGGTACTCCACCACGACCGGGTGCCCCGCGGGCAGGTCGCCTTGAAACGAGTAGGCGCAGTCGTTGAACGTCAGGCCATCGGCTTTGAATCGATAGTCGTAGACTTGCAGAACGTTGCCCGAATCGTCCCTCACCACCTGGTCGGAAGGGCCGTTGTGATACCAGTGGTAGTAGAAGTCCCTGTGGCCGGTGATCTGTCCGTCCGCTCGCACCAGCGGAGAGCGGTAGGAACGGTACTCGATCAGGCGGGGATGGTAGGCGTGGCGAAGGCAAACCTGGAGGCCCCACGCCCCGAGAGATGCGCCCACGAACAGGATCACGGCGGCACGAAGAAGCCTGCTTCCCATCCCTGAAATTTCCACGGTCCGGGGGCAGACCCTGTGTTTACAGCAGCGCTTCGCGAAAGAATCCGTCCAGCAGCTCGAGGTCGGGAGTGACCGCGGGCAGTCGAGCTACCACGGCTCCGAGCCGGTCGCTCTCCGCGCGCAGGAACTCGAGCAGCCCCGGGTCGAGCGCCTGGCCATCTTTCTCTGAACTGGCCAGCTTGCGCTCCAACAGATCGTCCACGGTGGACTGCAATTCCTCGGGAAGAACCGCCCGCAGACCAGCCAGAGCGACCGGGGGAAGGCCCGGGCGGAGCTCCAGCCAGCGAGCCGCCAGGGTCGGGCGAAGAGCGTAGAAGCAGCGCTTCAGGCTGGCTTGTTGCCCGCCGAGGTCGGCTACCGCCGAGCGGGCCATCCGAAAGTAGTGAAAGCCCAGCGACCGGGGCGAAACCAGCTCGGGCAGCCGCGAGCGCAACCCGTGCAGCCCCTCGCGGTAGACGATGGGGGAGGTGAGCCACTCCACCAGCGCGCCGTTGGACTTGACCAGCAGTTGCAGGGCTTTGCGCAGGTCCCATCCGTTCAGGTCCAGGTCCCCCTCCAGGGGCACCTCGATCACGTCACGCTTCTGCTCGATGCGAAAGGAGAGATAGTGCTCGGCCGGGTGCACGTAGAGAAAGCGCACGTCGTAGTCGGAGTCGCGCGAGGCGAAGCCCCAGGCCCGGCTGCCCGACTCGCAGGCATACAGGATGCGAACCTTACGCTCTCGTTCGAGAGCCTCCAGGTGCCCTTGCAAAGACCTCAGGCGCTCTGGCGGCCGTAGCGGTCGTCGATCACGCGCATGAACGCGTCCAGCAGAATGGGATCGAAGTGGGTGCCCCGGCCCTCGAGCATGATGGAGCGCACCTTCTCCAGCGGCATCCCCGGCTTGTAGGGGCGGGGGGAGATGAGAGCGTCGAAGACGTCGGCCACGGCGATGATGCGGGCCGCCAGCGGGATCTGGGTGCCCTTCAGGCCATCCGGGTAACCCTTGCCGTCCCAGCGTTCGTGGTGGCCGCGGATGGTGGGGCACAGGTGGCGCAGGGACGCGATCGGCCGCACGATCTCCTCGCCGAAGATCGGGTGCTGCTTGATGATCTGGAACTCCTCCTCGCTCAGCTTGCCTGACTTGTGCAAGATTTCGGAGGGGATCTTGACCTTGCCGATGTCGTGCAGCAGTCCGGCCATCCGCATCGAGCGGCTGTTGAGCTGGGAGCCAACGAAATCGCCGATCTGGTCGAGGTCATCAGGGCTGGCCTGGCTGAGCTGGGCTCCCACCTGGCCGATGTCCTTGAGCATCGCGCCCTGGCGGATCTGTTTGCGGGTGCGGAAGTCGTTGATGCCCAGCTCGTCGGCCAGGCTCATCGACAGGTCGAGCACCCGGGCCGAGTGGGCGTAGGTAAACTCGCCGCCCAGCTTGAGGACGATGCCCAGAGCGTTCATGGCGCTGTCTTCGTCCAGGCCGCTCAGGTCGTTGGTGCGGTAGGCGCGCTTGAGGAGCGAGCTGATGGTGTGGGCGGCGTGACGGCTGGCCAGGGCCTCGACCTGCCCGCCCGGGGCCCCCACGCCCTGCAGCTTCTTGAGGGCGAGATCGTTCTCGGCCGGGAATTCGAAGCGTGCCGTTCCCGGTCGGGTCTGGGTAGGGCCGGCCTGCTGGGGCTCTGGTGCCTGCTCGACCTTGCGGCTCTCGGTCCAGGGAGTGCCCTCGCGCTGCTCGCGTCCGCCACCTTCCTGGTTGTTCTTGCCCTGCAGGGTCAGGTCGAGAGTCTGCTGCACGCTGGTGGTCGCGCCGGCGCCCATCGGCTCGGTCGGTTTCTGGGTCACCTGACTTGCGCTGGCGGCTGCTCCGACTTGCTGGCCGGCGATAGTGCTGACGCGGGGGAGTCGCTGGAGCGGGTCGGAGGGCACCGTCTGGATGGGGTCCACCTTGTGGCTCGAGGGAGCCTGCTCCAGCGGGCGAGGCGTGGCCACGGCCGCCGCTGGTCGGGTGGGGAGGGGAGCCAGGGAAGCCTGCACGGCCTCGACCTCGGGGGTGGGCTCGGCGGCCGGCTCAGTCGGGGGCAGGAGAGTCTTGCTCAGGTCGGGCAGCTCGACTTTGGGCCTGGCAGCCACGGCGGTCGGTTGCGGCTCGACGGGCTTGTCGGCCGGTTCGATGCTGGGGACGGCTTCGGGTTTGGGAGTGTCGTTCACAGGAGCCCTGGGCGGCTCCGGAAGCCGGGTCTCGATGCGGGTCTCCGGCTGGCCTTCCGGCTTGCGGATCTCGGTCACCACCGTCTGGTCGTTGCGCTTCTCGATTCGGGTTTCCACCGAGGGCTGTTCCGCCGCGGGAGGCTCAGGCGCGCTTGAGGATTCGTTGGCGACGGTCAGGGTCTGAGGATTGGGACGCGGTTCGTTGGTCCGAGTGGGCTGGGCCTCGTGGAGGACGGGAGCCGAGTGAACGTCTGGCTTTGATTCGATGGGTTTAACCTGGTTGACGGAAGGCTCGGGGTTGGCAGGCCTGGGGCTAGCCGGCGCGGGCTTGCTCTCGTTGACAACGGGCCGATCCAGCTTGCTTTCGGCGGGAGGCGTGTTGGGATCTCGGCGCGGCTCGTTGTTCGCGGATTGGGCCGGTTCGCTGTCGTTGACCAGGCTCAGAGGAGGCTTGTTGTCGGTGCTCGGCGTGCTGTGATTGGTCGGCTTGTTCTCTGCGACCGGAGGCTGGCTCTCGACTTCTCGGCGTGCCTCGAGGACGGGAGGCTTGTTCTCGCTGACGGTGGGCGGCTTGTTCTCGGGGGCCTGGTTCTCGACCCCGGGACGGGCGGGTGCCTCGACGGCAGGCGGCTTGCTCTCGCTGACGGTGGGCGGCGCTCCCACAGTGGGGGGCTTGTTTTCGGCCTGGTTCTCGACCCCGGGACGGCCGAGCGCCTCCACGGCGGGAGGCTTGTTCTCGTTGACGACGGGCGGCGCGCCCACGGTGGGAGGCTTGTTCTCGGGGGCCTGGCTCTCAACCCCGGGACGGCCGGGTGCCTCGACGGCGGGAGGCTTGTTCTCGTTGACGGCGGGCGGCGCGCCCACGGTGGGAGGCTTGTTCTCGGGGACGGGAGACTGGCTCTCGACCCCGGGACGGCCGGGTGCCTCGACGGCGGGAGGCATGTTCTCGCTGATGGCGGGGGGCTTGTTCTCGCTGACGGCGGGAGGCTTGTTCTCGCTGACGGCGGGGGGCTTGTTCTCGCTGACGGCGGGAGGCTTGTTCTCGCTGATGGCGGGCGGCTTGTTCTCGCCCATGGCGGGGGGCTTGTTCTCGCTGATGGCGGGAGGCTTGTTCTCGCTGATGGCGGGCGGCTTGTTCTCGCTGATGGCAGGAGGCTTGTTCTCGCTGATGGCGGGAGGCTTGTTCTCGGGGACGGGAGACTGGCTCTCGACCCCGGGACGGCCG
>CAZWUN010000178.1:5544-10535 GCA_964637145.1 uncultured Burkholderiales bacterium | reverse complement strand
CTTCGGTAAATCCAGGGGGAGGATGCACTCGAAGATGCAGGATTGCCTGGCCAGTACGACCGCGGGCGACACAGGTGGCGACACGGCGAAGGATACCGGAGGCACGACCGGCGACACGGGTGGCACGACCGGCGGCACCGGGCTGGCCACGGTGGACGCGAACGGCGACGGTCAATACCTTAATTATCGAGGCGATCCTGTTGATTTCAACGAATCAGCTGCACATATGAGGGTTGGCGAAAGAGGATGGCAACATGGAAAGTTTATGATGCCCCCCATTTATCCAGTAGGCACGCCACTGATGCACACACCGGTGAACAATAGGCCACGAATGGAGCTCCGGCCTGTCTACGACGAGGTGAACCGCTAGCTAATGGATTTGGATAAAGCAATATTGCATCTACAGAAAGCAGAGGCCATCTTGTATGAGGCATATGAACGGCCTCAGCAGCCTCCGCTCGTCGTCGGAGCCGTAGAGTTTATACGGCAGAGCATTAAATGTTTGAATTGTGCTAACGAACTCGAAAGGGTAGCAAATAGCCTTATTGAAGCACACGAAGACATTGCTCCCCCATATCGTGAGGCTATATCCAAGTCTATTGACGCCATAAAGAGTGCTTGCATTATTATTGAATCAAGGTTTTCGGAAACGGACTCAGATTTTATTTATTGGACTCTGGAGTCAGAGCAAAGACCACCAGGACGAACTTGGTAACTTCGCATTGTGGGGCTTGTCTCCGAAAGGGACGTTTTGCAAATCATCTGAGGCACGACGGACATCTACGTGAGCGAGCTGGCCCCGCCGTCAATCTGGTAGCGCGAAATCGTTTTGACGGCCCATCGGCGGCCGTGCTCTGAATCAAGCAGGCATGCTTGCCAATCGGTCGGCCGTCGCCGACCTGCTGCTGCGGCGGGCGGCCGAGCTGGAGCGCGTGCTCGTGACGCACGACAAGGGCTTCCTGACGCTGCCTACGTCCTGTATGCACAGGGGGTACATTCGGGCGATCGGGGGTGAAGAATCAGTTGTTGTCTCTGGGTGGGCCCTGGCCTCCACGTTCCCACGTTCAGCTTATATCATGGGTGAAGCTTGGTCGGAAGAGGAGGCACTAAGCATGGTAGAAATTTGCATCAGAAATTCAGGGCTTGGAGCTTGGACCTAAATCCGGTAGGGGCTTACCTCCCCTTGTGGCGAGAAACGCGAGCACCAAGAGAGCCGCAGGCGCCGCAACCCGGAGAGGGATCTTCGAATGGCGGGGTGTTGCGACCCGGCCGCAACACCCCGCCCTCTTTACCTCAGGCCACGTCCACCCGCAGCAGTCCCGGGCTGCCGGCCCGATCCTCACGGTACATGTTGCGCACGCAGAGGGTGAAGTGCTGGCTGCCGGAGGCGGTCGCCACCAGGGGGATGGTGACCTGGGCCGAGCCCGCGAAGTCCACCGCGAACTCTTTCACCTGGCCGCCCCCCACCACCCGGGTCAGGCAGGCAGGCAGGTTGACGTAGACCAGGTCGCCCATCTCGTAGCCTTCCTCGAGCTGCACGTGCAGATCGACCGGCTCGCCCAGACGGAGCTGGCGGGGGGTCCACCAGACGCGCAGGCCCACCGCGCAGGAGAGCTCGCTCCAGTCTTCGGTGACCAGCAGGTCCACTTCCACCGTGGCCAACCCCTCGAGCACTCGCAGTGAATCCTCGGTGCATTCGGTTCGGGCCTGTCCATTGAGCATGCCGCTGGCGGCCAGCTCGCGAAACATGGCCAGCGCGGCCACCGAGTCGCAGGTGGAGTAGAGCCGACCCTGCTCGTTGAGGTCGGAGGTGATGGCGTTGGCGGTGGTCACCACCGACTCCAACTCGCCGCAGCGTACCAAAATGGCCACCGCAAAGGCCGCCTGGGTGCGCCAGGCCACCCGGTCCGGGCCTGGCTCCTCAGCCAGGAAGGCGCGCGCCTGCCGGGCCGCCTCCTCCTGGCGCAGGGGCAGGTTCCAGTAGACGCCGGCCAGGCCGGTCTTCTCCAGGGTGGCGTAAACCTGGCGCACGCGATTGTCCAGCGCCTCCACCCGGGCATCGGGATAGAGGTGGCGCAGGGCGCGCAGGTTCATGGCCGCCATCTCGCTCCAGTAGGGGTGTACCGTGGATTGCTCGGGGTAGATGCGAAAGCCTCGTCCGTCCATCCACATCGACTCCAACCGCTGCAGGCCGGCTCGCAGGGCGGCTTCGGCCTTGAGCCGGCGCTCGGGGGTGCGAGCCAGCTCGAGCATGGTGGCGGCCGCCACCATGCGGGCCGAGGTCTGCTCGCAGCAGCAGTAGCTGTAGTCGGTGGTGGCTTCGGCCAGAGTCTCCAGCGGCTGGTCGCAGTTGGGCAGCAGCCTGAAGGAGAGCACCTCGGGGCTCAGCGAGAGAGACTCTCCCGCTCGCAAGAGGCGCACGCTGCGCATCCGGCGGCGCAGCTTGCCGGGCGGGTTGACCCGGCACTCCACGCTCAGCTCTCCCGCCTGGGCCCGGTAGAGGCCAGGCTGCACCGGGAAGGTCAGGTCCGAGCTCAGCTCCACCGGCTCTCCATCCCGCGTCAGCGTCACCGGGGCCTGGCCCACCAGCAGCAGCTTTCCGGTCACCTGGTCGCCGGGGAAGACGCAGGGGGGAGCCTCGATCTCCAGGTGCAGGTCGCTCACCACCCGCAGACGCCGACGCAGCCAGCGCCAGTCCTTGCCGTGCAGCACGAAGGCCTCCACCACGAACTCGCCCATGTGACCGGGCAGTTTCAATCGCCTGGTGACCGTCCCCTGACTCAGCTCGGCCAGCAGCACCTCGGCCTCGTGACTGGTGGCCTCGGGAGGAGCCGATGGGCTGTGCCAGGACTCGGCCTCCGGCTCGGGGGCTTCGGGTGCGGCAAACGGGTCGGACGGGGCTGCGAAGGCGCTGGAGCCGAAGAAGGCGGAGGACCCCTCCGGGCCGGGCGCTCCGAAGTCCGCGGCGGGAAGGGACCCGAAGCCGGGGCGGCGATTCGACCCGAAAGTGGGCGGGGCCCCGAAGCTGCTGGCCCCGAAGTCCACGGCGGCGGGGGCGGGCTGGTCCCAGGAAGGGGAGGAACGGCCCAGCATGGGTCGCTCACCCGGCATGCCTCGGAACTCCTCGCGAGCGGTTCGCAGCCCCGCCCTGGCCAGGGGCCGACCGGCCGGCACGGCCGCTCCGCGGCGCACCATACCTGCCCGAGCCTGCTCGGAGACCCGGGCTGGCCGGTCGACTTCCAGCCGGGGAGGCAGCTCGGCCACGTAGGCTTTGAGGCGGCTGGCCAGGCAGCTCTCGGGGTTGTCCTGACGGCTCAGGCGGGCATCCCGCACCAGCAGGTAGACCGAGGCCCCGGCCGGTGCCTCCACGCTCAGCTCGACTTCCTCTCCCGGTCTGGCGGCCTGGGGAGTTTCCAGCCTCGACACCAGCTCGCAGGCCGGCACCACCGCCGCCCAGCCCTCGAAAGGACGACCCTGAACGTAGCAGCCCACGGCCAGGAGACCCAGCGGAGCCGGGACGTCCAACTCGAAGCTCTCACCCGCTTCGAGCACCTCCCGGTATACCTCGCGCTGGCCCCCCAGGTCGGCGACCTGGGCGCGCTCCTCCTCCGACAGGCTCCAGCCCATCTCCCGGGCCCGGGCCAGCCAGGCCCGTGATGTCTCGACCTGCCCGGCACCGGCCAGGGCGCGGGCCAGGTAGTAAGCCACCCAGGCGTCGGGCTGGTTGGCGAACGCCTGGGCAAACAGGCGCGCGGCGTTCTGGAAGTGGCCCTGCTGGAACTGGCTCAGCCCCAGCCAGTAGTCGGGCGAGTCATCCAGGCTGGGCGGCGTGGGCCGGCCCTCGGCACGGGCCTGGGAGGGATCGATCATCAGGGCTCGCAGGCCCTCGCAGCGGGCCGTGGCGGTCACCCGTGCGCGACGGGCGTCGATGCGCTCGAGCCGGACGGGGGCGTTGCGGGTAGCGCCTTCCACCAGGTGCAGGCCGCGCACCTCCAGCGAGCCGTCTTCGCATACCAGGCTGCCCTGAACCTCGTTGCCCAGGGTCGAGAACAGGGTCAGCTCGCGCTCGCTCCGACGCGTGCCCGGCAGGGCCACGGTGGCCGTGTGACTCTGGCGTTGCAGGTTCAGGCTGAAGGGCCCCTCGCCCACCAGTGTCAGCTCGGTGCGCAGCATCCCCTCCGCCACCTGGACCTGCTGGCTCAAGACGCGCCGACCTGAGTCCATCAGCTCCACGCGCACCGGGCCCTCCACCGGACGACCGAAGCTCTCCACTCGCAGAGTCACCTGAAGCTGCCCGCTCTGGCGCCGATGCTCGACCAGAAAGCCGACCAGGGGGGCGAGTCTGTACTCGGCCACCGTGAAGCTGGTAGCCTGGGAGTGGTCTTTCAGGCGCACCTGATACTCGCCCGAGGTCAGGTCCTGGACCTCCAGGCAACCGGCCCCGTTGGCGTCCAGGCGGACGGTCATCTTTTGCAGCACCGAGCCGTGCAGCAGGAGCTCGACCACGACATCCCGCTCCGAGCTCAGCGGGTCGGCCACCAGCAGGCGCACCACGTCGTGCTGCTGACGATAAAGGTCCCGGTCGCAGGTGACCGTGCCCAGCTGCAGTCGCGCCAGCTGGGGATTCAGGTCGACCTGGGGCAACTTCAATCGATCGGGGCCGTAGATGGGCAGCACGCACCCGGCGGTGGGCAGCTTCAGCTCGGGGCAGTTGCGCAGCCAGGCATAGGAGTCTTCGGTGAAGACGGTGGGGGAAACGAACGCAAAGAACGCGCCGAGGCGGAAATGGGGGCCGACGGTCGTAAAGGAAGAAGTCACCTGGGACCGGGACTTTCTACGGCAGCAAAACGTAAAGTTCGCTCTTTCGAGGTGGACTCCTTCCGGGGGTAGGGAGTTGATCTCGAACCTTTTCAGGAGGCTTTACCGTTCTGCCTGCGGTACCGTTCCCACCGGACGGTATACCGGCTGCTCAGAGCGGTAACGCAGAGAGA
>CAZWUN010000178.1:0-5444 GCA_964637145.1 uncultured Burkholderiales bacterium | reverse complement strand
GAGGAGGCGCGCCGTCTCGTGCAAGAGCGCGCTCTCTCGCACGTCAAGGTGGGCGTGTTCGACCTGGACGGGATTCTGCGCGGCAAGTACATCTCGCGCGAGAAGTTCCTGTCCGCCCTCGAGAACGGTTTCGGCTTCTGCGATGTCGTGTTGGGCTGGGACTCCAACGACAAGCTGATGGACAACCTGTCCTTCACCGGTTGGCACACAGGCTATCCCGACGCTCCCGCCCGCATCCTGCCCGAGACGGTGCGCAACCTGCCTTATGAAGAGGACGGGGTGTTCTTCCTGGCCGAGTTCTCGGGAGAAGCCGAAAAGTTGTGCCCGCGGGGTCTTCTGCGCCGCACCGTCGACCGGGTGCGCGAAGCGGGTTTTGAGCCCTTCTCGGCTTTCGAGTACGAGTTCTTCTGCTTCGACGAGACGCCCGAGAGCTGCCGCGAGAAGCACTACCAGAACCTCAAGCCGCTCACTCCGGGCAACTTTGGCTACTCGGTGTTGCGCAACTCGGTGCGCAACGAGTTCCATCGCGAGCTATGGTCGGTGTGCGATGAGATGCAGCTGGGCCTGGAGGGCCTGCACACCGAGACCGGCCCCGGGGTGCTCGAGGCGGCCATCACCGTGGACCGCTCCCTGGATGCGGCCGACAAGGCGGCCCTGTTCAAGACCTTCGCCAAAGTGGTGGCCCAGCGTCAGGGCAAGATGCTCACCTTCATGGCCCGCTGGAACCCCGAGTTGCCCGGCCAGAGCGGCCACATCCACCTCTCCTTGAAGGACGTCTTCTTCGATCCCGATGCTCCCCACGGCATCTCGGCCACCATGCGCCACTTCGTGGCCGGTTGCCAGAAGCTGATGCCGGAGCTGCTGGTGCTGGTGGCCAGCACGGTCAACTCCTACACTCGCCTGGTGCCCGGCTACTGGGCTCCCACCAACGCCACCTGGGGCGTCGAAAACCGCACCTGTGCCCTGCGCGCCATCCCGGGCTCTCCCAAATCGCAGCGTCTGGAGTACCGGGTGGCGGCTTCGGACGCCAATCCCTACCTGGCCCTCTCGGCGGCCCTGGCTTCCGGGCTCTACGGAATCCAGCACAAGCTCGAGCCGACCGCCCCCATCGTGGGCAATGCTTACGAGCAGAGCCTGCCCGACGAGCTCAAACTGCCCGAGACTCTGTGGGAGGCGGCTCAGCGCTTTCGCAAGTCGGCTTTCGCGCGCGACTTCTTCGGAGAAGAGTTCGTGGAGCACTTTGCAGCCACGCGCGAGTGGGAAGAGCGCGAGTTCCGCAAGCACGTCACCGACTGGGAGCTGAAGCGTTACTTTGAGATTATCTAGCTTTCAGTGTCTGAGCCCGGTGGACGGGTCGGTTTACCTCGAGCGGGCCCTGGCCGGTCCCAGCGAGCTCGATATGGCGGTGGCCCGCGCCCGCCGGGCCCAGCGCGAGTGGCGTGCTCTCCCTCTGGAGCAGCGCATCGAGCGACTGGGCCAGTTCGTCGACCGGTTCATGGCCCGCGCCGATCAGTTGAGTCCCGAGTTGAGCTGGCAGATGGGCCGGCCGGTCAGCCAGGCACCTGGCGAGTTGCGCGGATTTGCCCACCGAGCTCGCACCATGCTCGAGCTGGCGCCCTCGGCGCTGGAGCCGATGCGGCTCGATTCCTTTCGGCGCGTGCAGCGCGACCCGCTGGGGGTAGTGCTGACCGTGGCCGCCTGGAACTACCCTTACCTGATCGCGGTGAACTCGGTGGTGCCCGCCCTGGCGGCCGGAAACGCCGTGCTGCTCAAGCACTCGGCCCAGACCCCCCTGTGCGCCGAGCGCCTGGTGGAGGCGGGGGTCGATTGTCTGCCCGAGGGCCTGTTTCAGTGCCTGCACATGGACCACGAGCTAACCGCCCGCGCGGTCTGCGAGGTCGACTTCGTCTGCTTCACCGGCTCGGTGGAGGGCGGCCGGGCCGTGCAGCGCGCGGCCAGCGAGCGCTTCATCGGTCTGGGGCTGGAGCTGGGGGGCAAGGATCCGGCCTATGTGCGAGCGGACGCAGATCTCGACCACGCTCTGGAGAACCTGGTGGACGGCTCGTTCTACAACTCGGGCCAGTCCTGCTGTGGCATCGAGCGAATCTATGTGCATCAGAGCCTTTTCCATGAGTTCGTGGAGGGGTTCGTGGAGCGAGCCTGCGCCTACCGGCTGGGCTCTCCGCTGGAGCCGGACACCACCCTGGGCCCGGTGGTCAAGCCGGCCGCCGCTCAGGCCATCCGCAATCAGGTCGACCGGGCCGTGGCTCGGGGAGCGCGCGCTCTCATCGATCCGGCCCGCTTCCCGGCCGCCGGGGGAGCCTACCTGGCCCCCCAGGTGCTGGTGGACGTGGATCACTCCATGGACGTGATGACCGAGGAGACCTTCGGTCCGGTGGTGGGGATCATGGCGGTAAAAGACGACGAGACGGCCGTGCAACTGATGAACGACAGCCGCTACGGACTTACCGCCTCGATCTGGACGGGCGACCTGGAGGCCGCCGATTGGCTCGGTCAGCAGGTCGAAACCGGCACGCTGTTCGCCAATCGCTGCGACTACCTGCACGCTCTCGCGGGTGGGCTACGAGCAGCTCACCCGGCCCAGGTCGTTTCACCTGTGTCCGGGACCACGCCCGTGAAGGCGAACTGGAACTACCCCACCTCGATCCGATTCGGTCCCGGTCGGCTGGCCGAGCTGCCCGAGGCCTGCCGCGAGCTGGGCATCGCGCGCCCCCTGCTGGTGACCGATCCGGGGCTGGCCGAGCTCGCTCCGGTGCAGCGGGCCCTGCAACTTCAGCCTGCCGGACTGTATTCCGGCGTGAAGCCCAACCCCATCGGGGCCAACGTGCTCGGTGGGGTGGAGGCCTACCGGGCCGGGGGTCATGACGGCGTGATCGCCATCGGAGGGGGCAGCGCCCTGGATGCCGGTAAAGCGATCGCCCTGATGGTAGGCCAGACCCGCCCCCTGTTCGACTTCGAGGACCGAGAGGACTGGTGGACCCGGGTCGATCCCGAGGGGGTGGCCAGCGTGGTGGCCATCCCGACCACAGCCGGGACCGGTTCGGAGGTGGGCCGGGCGGCAGTCATCACCGATGAGAGCGTGGGAGTGAAGAAGATCCTCTTTCACCCCCGCATGCTGCCAGGCCGGGTGATCCTCGACCCCGAGCTGACCCTGGCCCTGCCGCCCAGAGTGACCGCCTACACCGGGATGGACGCCCTGGCCCACAGCCTGGAAGCTTTGTGCAGCCCGCTCTTTCACCCCATGGCCGAGGGGATCGCGCTGGAGGCCATCCGCCTGATCCGCGCCTCTCTGCCGGTCGTCTATCGCGATCCCGGCAACCTCCAGGCCCGGGGCGAGATGCTGGTGGCCGCCATGATGGGTGCCACCGCCTTCCAGAAGGGCCTGGGGGCGGTCCACTCGCTCAGCCATCCGGTGGGGGGGCGCTACGATCTGCACCACGGGATGCTCAACGCGATCTTTATGCCCTGCGTGCTGCGCTTCAACCGTCTCGCGGTGGAGGAGCGCATCGACCGGCTGGCGGCTTATCTGGGGCTATCCGGCTTCGACGGCTTTTATGCCTGGCTGCTGGAGCTGCGCTCCCTGCTCGAGATTCCCGACCGGTTGAAGCTGGACGATCCCGACCTGGACGAGCTGGCCGCCCTGGCCCTGGACGACCCGAGCACCCCCACCAACCCGGTCCCGCTCACCCGGGCCGACCTGAAGGGGCTGCTGCAGGAGGCTCTGTGCTGAGATACTTCCGCTGGGTCGGGGGCCTGGAAGCCTGCTCGTTCCTGCTCTTGCTGGGAGTGGCCATGCCGC
Source organism: uncultured Burkholderiales bacterium (assembly GCA_964637145.1). GTDB lineage: Bacteria > Vulcanimicrobiota > Xenobia > Xenobiales > QWHO01 > QWHO01. The sequence continues at coordinate 1,624 of CAZWUN010000178.1, read as the reverse complement.
TGAAGTATCTTTATGCGCGCCCCGAGGCGGTGCGGGTGGTGGGCTTGCTGCACGGGCTGCTGTTCTTGCTCTACTGCCATGCCGCCCTGGTGCTGGCGCTGGAGCGGCGCTGGAGCCGCGGCAAGACGTTCCTGGCTTTCCTGGCCGCCTTCCTGCCGGGTGGTCCGCTCTGGTTCGACTGGAAGATGCTCGAGCGCGAGTAGGCAGCTTGATCTGACGGCCGCTTCAAATTCTAGAGCTGGTCGGGCAGCCTTCGAAGGAGTCCAGGAATGCAATCATAGTCCGTGTCGTAGCTACAGATCTCGCCTCCCACTTTGAGCGCAGCGGCTGCGTGCAGGGCATCTCTCGCCGTCAGAGAGTCGAACTGGTCAAGCAGGTTGCGGGCACGATCGACCGTTTCGGCCTCGATGGGCATGACCATTGGTACGATTCGCCGCGCGAGGTCGTACACCTGACCACCTTCGCTCCAGCGCCGCAGGGCACGGTAGCGATGAAGAATTTCTTGGAGAACCTCGGCGTCGACGCAGGCATCGATCTGTCCGCTCGCAACGGCAGTTAGAAAGGCGACGCTGGCTGCCTTGTTCGGATGGTCTGCCCCGGCCGCATACATGAAGATATTTGCGTCGACCAGAATCACTCGGGGAGGAGATCCTCTGCCCTGGGCACAGACTCGTCAGCCATTTGCTGGGGCGTACCCACTGGAAGGGACAGGCTCGCCAGACGGTCTACTGCTTCCAGTCGGCTTTCCTTCGAGCTGAAGCCGTACTGAATTTCGCATGCCTGGCGGACGAGATGACCCAAACTTACCCCTCGCTGCCGGGCAAGACCGGTCAAGAACTCGTGAAAATCCGGTCGAAACAGAATGGTGGTTTTCTTTTCGAGCTCCATATGCACCTCCACAGGTGGAGCTTATCACGGAACGGGGTCGTGGCGCCAGATCCAGCCGCGCCTGTTCATGGGAAGACTTCTAGCGCAGCACGATCACCCGGATCGCCTCCAGCGTCGGGCGGCTCTCCTCCAGCGCCTCCAGGATCTGGTCGCGTCGCTGGCGCTGCCCCTCGAGCTCGGCCGGGCGCACGGTGGGGTTGACCCGGGCCAGCTCCTCAAGTCGGTCCAGCTCAGCCTCCAGCGTCTCCCGGGCCGCCGAAAGGGCGGCCGCCTTCAAGGGGGCGGCGCGCTCGGCCGCCAGCTGCTCAGCCCGGGCCAGCCAGTTGGCCAGGTGAGGCTCGAGCACGGCCACCAGGCTGGCGGCTCCCTCGGCGCCCACGCCCACCATGGAGTGGTCGGGGGGCACCAGGTCGGACCGGTCGCGCCCGCGGGCATCCAGGTGAATGGAGAGCGGCTCCAAGGGCAGGTAGCGGGCCAGCTCCAGCTCGGCCGGACCGATCCCCTGCAGCAGGTAGAGGAGCTGCACCAGCACCCCTTTCTCGGGGGCGCCGTTCCAGAGCGCGGCGGTGGCGCGTCCCTGGTCCTGGTCGAGCACCATGGCCAGCGAGCCCTCCACCAGAGGATGGTCGGCCGACAGGAACTCCACGTCCTCGCGCATCAGGGCCAGGTCGCGGTCCCAGGTGGCCAGAAAGGCCCGGTCGTGGCCCAGGCCGGGGAAGCTGTCCACCGTCATCAG
>CAZWUN010000177.1:0-10581 GCA_964637145.1 uncultured Burkholderiales bacterium | reverse complement strand
GAACCACGTCGAGCAGGTTCAGGTTGGCGACCTGAGCCACCCGCACGTTGGGCAGATTGGCAGCCGACTTCTGAACCTTCTCGTCCATGCCGTCGAGCACGATGAGAGCGTTGGGAACCGGCAGATTCTGCTTCTCGCCCTTCTTGGCCGTCTGCTTCACCGGAGTGGTCTCGACCTTGATGTCGGCCAGGAATTTGGCGAACGTCTTGGTCTTGAACTCGCTCATGGTGATCGCCGAGACTGGCGTCAGCATCTCCTCGCGTACGCGCTGGGAGAGAGCCGAGCGCAGGGCCAGGTGGCGCATGTTCTTGGGCAACTTCTGGGTGTACTTGCGGGGGCGCGGGCCAAAGGTCGTGCCCCCGCCCTTCCAGATAGGCGAGCGCCGGCTGCCGTGACGGGCCATACCGGTTCCCTTCTGGCGCCAGGGCTTACGACCGCCGCCGCGGACCTCGCCACGGGTCTTGGTGCAGGATGTTCCGTGGCGCAGGTTGGCCTGCAGACCCACGGTGATCTGGTGAATGATGGCTTCGTTGTAAGGAACCTCGAAAACCTCGGGCGAAAGCTCGATGCTTCCGACGTTCTTTCCGCTCATATCGAGCACAGCAAGCTTAGGCATGACAGCTCCTTACTTCTTGCCCGACTTGACCGCGGCGCGCACGGTGACCAGGCGGTTGTTGGGGCCTGGAATGGCGCCGCGGATCAGGATCAGGTTCTTTTCGGCGTCGATTTTGACGACTCTGAGTCCGAGCTGGGTGACCTGAACGTCGCCCATGTGGCCGGGCTTGCGAGTCCCCACGAAGACGCGGGCCGGGTCGGTGCCGCCGCCCGAGCAGGGCTGGCGATGGGTCATGGAGCCGTGGCTACGAGGGCCGCCACCGAAACGATGCCTCTTCATGGTGCCCTGGAAGCCTTTGCCCTTGGAGATGGCGGTTACGTCGACCTTCTCGCCGGCCTCGAACATCTCGACCCGGATCTCGTCGCCCCGCTTGAGGGTGTTGCTCTCGTCCACCCGAAACTCGCGCAGGTAGCGCAGGTTCGGCAGGTTGGGCTGGTTGGCGTCACCTTTTTTGGGCCGGAACTGGCCCTTCTCGGGTTTGTTCAATAGCTTCTCGCGGATCAACCCGTAACCCACCTGAACGGCCTCGTAGCCATCCTTGCTCTTGGTGCGGCGGCGCACGACGATGCACGGGCCGGCCTCGACCACGGTGACGGGGACGATCAGGCCGTTCTCGTCGAACACCTGGGTCATTCCGATTTTCTTGCCAAGAATCGCCTTCATGACAGTCTCCTAACCCTTGATCTCGATGTCCACGCCAGCCGGCAGGTCGACCTTCATCAACTGCTCGATCGTCTTCTGGGACGGGTCGAAGTAGATGTCGATCAGCCGCTTGTGGGTGCGGATCTCGAAGTGCTCGCGCGATTTTTTGTCGACGTGGGGCGAGCGGTTGACGCAGTAAATGTTCTTCTCCGTGGGCAGCGGAACCGGCCCGGAGATGTTAGCGCCCGTCTGACGAGCGATCTGTACGATCTTCTCGGCCGACTCGTCAAGAATGGCGTGGTCGAACGCTTTGAGTCGGATACGGATCCTCTGCTTGGCCATGAACTGGATACTCCTTAGGACATTTTAGGAGGAGCCGGCTCCTCGGCGGAGCCGGCTCCTCGTTGGTGAGGGTTCCCCCTCTAGGCGATCACCTCAGTGACGACGCCGGCGCCCACGGTGCGGCCGCCCTCGCGGATGGCGAAGCGCAGACCGACTTCGATGGCGATCGGCTGGATGAGTTTGACGTCCAGGGTGACGTTGTCACCCGGCATCACCATCTCCATTCCGTCCGGAAGCTTGCACTCGCCGGTTACGTCCGTCGTGCGGAAGTAGAACTGCGGGCGGTAGCCCTGGAAGAACGGGGTGTGACGGCCGCCCTCGTCCTTGGACAGGACGTAGACGTTCGCCTTGTACTGGGTGTGGGGCTTGATGCTGCCGGGCTTGGCCAGCACCATCCCACGCTCGATGTCGGTGCGAGTGACGCCACGGAGCAGCAGGCCCACGTTGTCGCCAGCCCGACCCTCGTCGAGGATCTTGCGGAACATCTCGACGCCGGTGACCACGGTCTTGCGAGTCTCGTCGCGGATGCCCACGATCTCGACCTCTTCACCGGTCTTGATGATGCCGCGCTCGACGCGACCGGTGCCGACCGTGCCACGGCCGGTGATGGTGAACACGTCTTCGATCGGCATCAGGAACGGCTGGTCGATGGGACGCTGCGGTTCCGGGATGTAACTGTCGAGGTGGTCCATCAGCTCCCAAATCTTCACGGCCCACTTGTCGTTGCGCGACTTGTCGGCGGCGTTCAGAGCCTGGAGTGCGGAGCCCTTCACGATGGGAGTGTCGTCGCCCGGGAACTCATACTTGTTCAGCAGGTCGCGAACTTCCATCTCGACCAGCTCAATGAGCTCGGGGTCATCGACCATGTCGACCTTGTTCAGGAACACGACCACGTAAGGCACGTTCACCTGGCGGGCCAGGAGGATGTGCTCGCGGGTCTGGGGCATCGGACCATCGGTGGCGGCGACCACGAGGATCGCGCCGTCCATCTGAGCGGCGCCGGTGATCATATTCTTGATGTAGTCGGCGTGACCCGGGCAGTCCACGTGGGCGTAGTGACGATTGTCAGTCTCATACTCCGCGTGGTAGATGGCGATCGTGATGCCACGAGCCTTTTCCTCGGGAGCGTTGTCGATCTCGTCTACGTTCAGCGCCTTGGCGCCCTTAGCCGCAGCCAGCACGTTGGTAATCGCAGCGGTCAAGGTGGTCTTGCCATGGTCGACGTGACCGATGGTGCCCACATTGACATGCGGCTTGGTGCGGACAAATTTCTCTTTACCCATGATTGCCTCCGTTTCGTTCCCTTGGGACCTCGTCCCAAACTTGTTAGCTACGCTCGCAGGGCTTGCAAATGCAGCTACACCGCTTTGCCATAAAAACGGGAAATGATCTCTTCCTGAATGGGCTTAGGAACCTCGGCGTAATGCGAGAACTCCATAGTGTACGTTCCTCGACCCTGTGTCAAGGAGCGCAGATTGCCCACATAGCCAAACATCTCTGCCAGCGGTACCAACGACTTGACCGTCTGCGTATTGCCCGGAGTTGGGTTCACGCCCTCGATCTTGCCGCGCCGGCTGTTGATGTCGCCGATCACGTCGCCGAGATAGTTGTCTGGGACAACCACCTCCACTTTCATGACCGGCTCTTTCAAGTAACAATCGTTCTTGCGGAGAGCCTCCTTGACCGCCATGGAACCGGCGATCTTGAAGGCGATCTCGCTCGAATCCACCTCATGGTAGGAGCCGTCCACCAGGTTGACTTTGATGTCCACCACCGGATAGCCGGCCAGCACTCCCGTGGAGAGCCCTTCCTTGACTCCCACTTCCACCGGAGCCACGTACTCCTTGGGAACCGTGCCTCCGACAATCTTGCTCTCAAAAACAAAGCCTTTACCGGGAGCCAGGGGCTCGACCTCGATCCAGACGTGGCCGAACTGACCGCGACCACCGGTCTGGCGCACAAAGCGACCTTCCGCTTTCAGGGCCCGGCGGATGGCCTCCTTGTAGGCCACCTGAGGTCGGCCCACATTGGCGCCGACCGAGAACTCGCGCAGCAGGCGGTCGACGATGATCTCCAGGTGCAGTTCGCCCATACCCGAGATCATGCACTGGCCGGTCTCTTCGTCGGTGCGGGTGCGGAAGGTGGGGTCCTCTTCCGAGAGCTTGGCCAGAGCGATGCCCATCTTGTCCTGATCGGCCTTGGTCTTGGGCTCGATGGCCACGCTGATGACCGGCTCGGGGAACTCGATCTTCTCGAGTTGGATACAGTTCTTCTCATCCGAGAGCGTGTCGCCGGTGGAGGACTGCTTCAGTCCCACGATGGCACCCAGCTCGCCGGCCTGAATGACGTCAACGTCCTCGCGACGGTCGGCGTGCATTCGCAGCAGTCGTCCGATGCGCTCGCGCTTGCCGGTCGTGGAGTTGAGCACTGCCGTGCCGGTCTTCAACACGCCGGAGTAAACCCGGGCAAAGGCCAGCTTGCCCACATACGGGTCAGTGGCGATCTTGAACACCAGGGCAGACAGCGGCTCGTCAGGATCGGCGTGACGCACCTTCTCCTCGCCCGTGTCCGGGTCGACGCCCACCACGGCGGGCACTTCCAGCGGCGAGGGCAGGTAGTCCACCACACCGTCGAGCAGAGGCTGGACGCCCTTGTTCTTGAAGGACGAGCCGCAGAACACGGGGACGATCTCGTTGCTGACCGTGCGCTTGCGAAGGCCGCGCTTGACCTCCTCGTCGGTGAGGGGAATGCCCTCGAGGAACTTCATGGTCAGCTCTTCGTCCGACTCGGCCGCAGCCTCGACCATCTTCTCGCGGAAGGTCTCGATCTGCAGGGCGAGCTCCTCGGGAGGGTCTTCAACCGTCCACTCTTTACCCAGATCGTCCTTATAAATGAATGCCCTGCGCGTGAGCAGGTCGACCATCCCACGGAAGCCAGCTTCCTCGCCTACCGGAATCTGGACCGGCACGGGCTCGGCGCCCAGACGCTCCTTGATCTGATCCACGGCCTGGAAAAAGTTGGCCCCGGTACGGTCCATCTTGTTGATGTAGGCGATGCGCGGCACATTGTAACGGGTGGCTTGGCGCCACACCGTCTCGCTCTGGGGTTGCACCCCGGCCACGGCGCAGAAGACGGCGATAACGCCGTCGAGCACGCGCAGCGAGCGCTCCACTTCGACCGTGAAATCAACGTGACCGGGCGTGTCGATCACGTTGATCGCAGTGCCCTTCCACTCGGCATGGGTTACCGCGGAGGTGATCGTGATGCCGCGCTCTTTCTCCTGGATCATCCAGTCCATGGTCGCGGCCCCTGCGTCCACCTCGCCAATGCGGTGCACCCGCCCGGTGTAGAAGAGGATTCGCTCGGTCGTGGTGGTCTTACCGGCATCGATGTGTGCGGCGATGCCGATGTTACGCACCTTGTCCAGCGATATTTTGGTTTGCGAACTCACCGTGATAGTCAACTCCGAGTCTTTCCTGACTCCCCCAGAACATCGATCGTCACCCGCCTGCGCGAGTGACGGTCAGAACTTCAACGACTGGCCGCTCTTACCAGCGGTAGTGGGCGAATGCCTTGTTGGCCTCAGCCATCCGGTGCGTGTCCTCACGCTTCTTGACGGCAGTGCCGATGCCCTGAGAGGCATCCATCAACTCAGCAGCCAGCTTCTCCATCATGGTCTTGCCCGAGCGCTTGCGGGCGGCGCCGATCAGCCAGCGCATCGCCAGGCTCACGCGCCGGTCCTGACGCACCTCGACAGGCACCTGGTAGGTGGCGCCACCGACACGGCGGGGACGCACCTCGACCAGCGGCATGGTGTTGTCCATCGCCTGCTGGAAGAGCATCAGCGCATCCTTGCCGGCCTTCTTCGACAGCTGCTCCATGGAGCCGTAGAAGATCTGCTCGGCCAGACTGCGTTTGCCGTTCATCATCACCTTGTTGATGAACTTGGTGACCATCTTGTTGTGGTACTTCGGATCAGCCAGTACCTCGGGCTTGGAGACGGGACCTTTCCTGGGCATAGTGACTCCTTCTTAGCCTTCTTTGCTCCGCTCGCAGACTCGCTGCGCGCTTCGTTCAATCTCTTAGCTCTGCTCGCAGGCTCGCTGCGCGCTTCGCTCAATCTCTTAGCTCCGCTCGCAGGCTCGCTGCGCGCTTCGCTTGCGTTACTTCTTGGCTTCCTTCGGACGCTTGGCTCCATACTTGGAGCGGCCCTGGCGGCGATTGGCCACACCGGCCGTGTCCAGCGTGCCGCGAACGATGTGGTAGCGGACGCCCGGCAGGTCCTTGACGCGACCACCGCGGATCAAGACGACCGAGTGCTCCTGAAGATTGTGGCCCACGCCCGGGATGTAAGCGGTAACTTCGATCCCGTTGGTCAGACGCACACGAGCAACCTTACGCAGCGCCGAGTTCGGTTTCTTCGGGGTCACCGTCTTGACCTGAGTGCAGACCCCTCGCTTCTGGGGCGAGCCCTTCGGCGTGCGGAAGGTCTTCAGCCGCAGGGAATTGTACAGGAACTGCAGGGCGGGAGCCTTGCTCTTCCGCTTGGGGTCCCGACGGCCTTTCCTGACCAATTGGTTCGTTGTGGGCATAAAAAAAAATCTCCCGGTCCGTACGATGCTCTTCAACAGACCAGCAGATTCGGTAAGAGCTCAATCAAGCTCAGTCGCGCCGTTACACGGCACCAGGGGTCAGACCTGACACCCCCTTCCGAAGCTGCTTCTGGGGCCGCCGACTCCGGCAGTATCCGCCCGGGCCCCGACCAACTTGCGGCCGGGATGGCGGACTTGCGCGCAATGACGCCGGTCCATCAAAAAGTCTGGGCCATTCTAGCACCGGCATAAGGGGCTGTCAACCCTATCCCCACGGGCTGGGGACGACTTTCCACAGCCCGGTTAATAAATATATCGCCAAACTTAACAAGACAGAAGGGGCCAGCATCCTGGCTGCGAAGCAGAATTCGTTATGAGCATTCGCCGCATCGCCATCAGTACCGGAGGGGGCGACGCCCCCGGACTCAACGCCGTCATTCGCGCCGTGGTCATTGCCTCCTTGAATCGAGGCTGGGAGGTCGTCGGCATACGCGATGGCTATAACGGCCTGCTTGAGCCCGATCGCTACAAGGCACCGCTGATCAAACTCGACCGCGAAAGCGTCCGGGGCATTACCCACCTGGGCGGTACCATCCTGGGCACGACCAATCGCGGCAACCCCGCGCGCTATCCCAAGCTCGGACCGGAGGGGAGCCTGGTGGAGGTCGACCGCTGCGCCGAGGTCGTGGAGGCCTTCAAGAAGCAAGAGATCGATGCCCTGATCAGCATCGGCGGAGATGGCAGCATGGAAATCGCGGCTCGCCTGTCCGACCTTGGGGTCCGAGTGATCGGCGTTCCCAAGACCATCGACAACGATCTGGATGGGACCTTTGTCACCTTCGGCTTTGACTCCGCCGTCTCGTTCGCCACCGAATGCATCGACCGGCTCCACTCCACGGCCGAGGCGCACCAGCGCGTGCTGGTGGTCGAGGTGATGGGTCGTTACGCCGGCTGGATCGCTCTGCACGCCGGTCTGGCTGGCACCGCCGACGTGATCTTGCTGCCCGAGATCCCCTACCAGACCGAGGCTGTGGCCGCCAAGATCCGCGAGCGCAACGCTCACGGGCGCAACTTCACCATCGTCGTGGTGGCCGAGGGAGCCCACCCGAGCGGGGCTGCCACCTCCGTCATCGGGCGCGAGGTCGGCCGGGCGGAGCGTCTCGGCGGCGCCGGCAATCGCCTCACCAAGGAGCTCGAGCAGCTCTGCGGCCAGGAAGCGCGCTGCGTCGTGCTCGGTCACCTCTTGCGAGGAGGGGGCCCCAACGCTACCGACCGGCTCATCTCCCTGCGCTTCGGCGCGGCCGCCGTGCGCGCCCTGGAGCAGGGCGAATCGGGCGTGCTGGTGGCCCTCGATCCTCCCCACGTTCGCTACATCCCCCTGTCCGAGTGCACCCACCGGTGCAAGACGGTCCCCATCGACTGCGACACGGTCCAGACCTGTCGGGACCTGGGCGTCTATTTCGGAGACGAGGTGCTGGCTGCCGCTCAGTAGCTGAAGAAGTCCCGGATCTTGCGCATGAACTGCTCCGAGAGCACGTCCAGGCGCTGGCTGACAGTGGACTTCTCCACTTCCTGGCTGCGGGCGCGCTCTTCCTCGAGTTCCTCGCGGGCCTTTTCGGTGCGCAACTGGCGCTGGGCCAGCACCTGGCTGATCACCGTGGCCACCTGGGGATTGTCTCGCATGATCATCCGCAGGTCTTCCTTGTCCAGCATCAAGAGCTCCGAGTCCTCGGTGGCCTCCACCGTGGCCGAGCGCGGCTCGCCGGTGAGGAGAGCCATCTCCCCGAAGTACTGGCCAGGTAGCATTTCAATGGAAAGGAACACCTCCCCGCGAGGGTTCTTGGCGCTGACTCGCAGGCGACCGCTCTTGATGATGTAGAACGAATCGCCCGGCTCGCCCTGCAGGCAGATCTTCTCGCCTCGGGCGTAGAGCTGGTAGCGGATGCGCCGAGCCAGAATGTCCAGCTCGCCATCCTGGAATGCGTGCAGAAAGTCCACCTTGTCGAGCAGGGCTCGCACCTCGCCGGACAGGTCCTGGCGCTCCTCCGGGGGGACCTGGATGAGGTTTCGCATGGGGAAGGGGATCTCCAGCTTGTCGCGCGAGAAGCGATACCAGATGGCCTCGCGCACCTTGCTCTCGATGGCAAAACGCTGCGGGAAGTTGGTGAGAAAGAAGCGCAGCTTGTAGTTGATGGAGGAGTCGGCAAAGGTGGTGAGCCAGACCTCGGGACGAGGCTCGGACAAAACCTCGTGAACCGAGTAGGCGGCCTCCAGGATGGCCCGTTTGACCACGTTGGGCGGGTGCCGGTAGTGGCAACCCACCTCCACGAAGCGAGCGTGGGTGCGGGTCGGAGCCGAGAAGTTCTGGAGGTTGGCTTTGGCCATGCTGGAGTTGGGCAAGATGACGTAGTCGCCCGTCTGGGTACGCAGGACGGTCGAGCGCCAGTCGATTTTCTCCACTCGACCGGTCACGTCACCCACGCTCAGGTCGTCACCGAGATTGTAGGGACGGGACAGACTGAGCATGAGGCCAGCGAAGAAATTGCCCAGAGTCTCCTGGAGGGCCAGGCCGATGATGATCGAGACCACCGTCGAGCCCAGCACCAGGCTGCTGAGGTCCTTGCGCAGCACCACGCCCACCACGAACAAGATCACGATCAGGTAGATCAGGACGCTGGTCAGGTCACGAAAGAGATGGGGAATGACCGTCCGGCGCATGACCGGGAAGTAGTAGTCAAAAACGGCCGCCACGATGCCATCGAGAACGATCAAAAAAATGAGCGTTGTGAGGGCCAGGCGTAGATGGTCTTTGATGGCGTCCCGCTCGTAAGGCGGCAAGCTGGGCCAGAGGTCGAAATTGCTGAAGGCGTAGAAAGCCAGCAGGGCCAGCACCAGGAGATAGGCCCACATGCGCACGCGGCGCGCCACAGCGACAGCCAGGGGATGACGCCACTGCACCCACTTGAAGAAGTAGGTGTAGGTAACGTGCAGTATCAGATAGGTGATGAACAGGGAAGCCAGCGCGTACTTATCGGCGCTATCGAACACGGCCAGGTCGGGGTGGGTCTTCAGCAGGTAGTAGGCCAGCAACCCGTAACAGGTTGCACGCAGGCCGTAGCGGAAAGGCCGGGCGACCCGGGCCTCCTCGCCCCCGGAGCGATAGCCGAATACGACCGAGAGAGCCGACTCGAAGGCCACCACCGTGCCCACGAAGATCAGGCCCAACAGCAACAGATTTGCGTAGGATTGAAAGTTCTCGATCTGGGTGCAGCCAAACCAGGCCGGAAACATGAAGACGGCCGCCAGCACGATGTAGCGCAGCCGCTCCTGCAGCACCTTGAGCAGCTCGAGCTTCGGCTCCGCCTTGCGGAAGGCCCAGTTGTAAGCGGCCAGCAAGATGACCAGCAACCCGAAGGTGGCCACTGTGGCAAAAAGGCGCATCTGCTGGGACAAAAGTTCGCTCATCGAAGCGGGGAGGATTCCTCTCCGGGCAAATCGGTTCCTCTCTCGCCCCCAAACGAAGCGAGGCAGGCCAGATGGCCTGCCTCGCGCCGAGGCCCTATCGCAACGCAGGACTCAGTGATGATGCGTTGGGCTCACCGAGACCGTGCCCTTGCCGGAGCAATAGTAGCAGGTGCCGGTTCCGTTGCACATCGAGCAGGAGGCAGAGGAGCCGATCCCCGTCCCACTGCACGTCCAGCATTTTCCATTCCCGCTACAGCGGCTGCAGCTCGGGGCCAGTTGGGCGAAGGCCGAGCCGGCCAGGGCCACCAGCAACATCAAGATCATCAGTTTCTTCAGCATTTCTGCCTCCTTTCCCCAAAACTAATTGGGGGACACATCCATTTTCGAGTGCTCACCATCAAGGGCGAGCAACTTCTGAACCGATTATGCCCATTCCAGACCAGCACAACAGAGGCAGAATCGAGAAAGTGTAGGACAAACAGCCAGAAAAGGGGGACGGTGTACATGGCCCGCCATGGCCGAACTGTTCTAGTCGCACGGGTCTGCCCGGGCCTGATCTGTACAGAAGATCAGCCCGGTACGGTCAAACTGTACTTGAGGCCGCCGACTGAAATACCGCAGAATCCTTCCTTCACGCCGATCCAGGGCGCAGGCAAAGAAAAGAGCCCCTCGATCGAGGGGCTCTTTTCGTTCGTGGCCGATCCAGATCAGTCGCGCAGGGCGGCTCCGAGCTGCATCGCCAGTTCGTCCTCGGGCGAGAGCGGGACGTCCTCGCGGTCGACCTGGCGGGCCACCGGCGGCGGGACGGCCCCCATCAGGTCCACCTCCAGGCGGCGGTAGCGGGGCATGCCCGTGCCGGCCGGGATCAACTTGCCGATGATCACGTTCTCCTTCAGGCCGCGCAGGAAGTCCACCTTGCCGTTG
>CAZWUN010000176.1:0-10600 GCA_964637145.1 uncultured Burkholderiales bacterium | reverse complement strand
GGAAGAGAAACCGGGCATCAGACCCGGCACGTCATCAGTTGACCAATGTAGGAAGGTCGACGAGCAGCAGGTCGTCGGCAGCTGATATGGATTCAAAACCGCTCCGGGAAAACAGCACGTACAGCGTCTTGTGATTCTCGAAACCAGGGAGTGCCGCGCGGCGCTCGCGCAACTGCCGAAGGGTTTCGGCTCCGACGCGGCGCCGGCTCCATTTACACTCGCCCACGAGCAACCAGCGGTCGTCATAAGCCACCACGTCAATCTCGGCTTGACCGTTCCACCAGCGCCCAACCCGGCGCGGTCGGAAAGGGAGCTGAGCTCTCCGCTGCACCCACTGTTGACAGAGTTCCTCGAAGCTCGGGGCAACAAAGTGATCCAAGTGCGGCAGGACCTGTTCGCGGAGGACCCACTCCGCTTCACCCAAAGTCAGATCCGTCAGGTTGGGAGCTACGAAGCGAAACCAGAATCGAAAGAAAGGATCGGCGATCCTGAACAGGCCTTTACGGCTGCGCTGGGGATTGGCTTCGGTCACCGGCACCTGGCGGTCGATTAACTCGAGTCGGCCCAGCACGTCCAAGTAGCGAGTCACAAAGGTTCGATCCAAGGCTACATCCTGAGCAATCTCGTTCAAACGCGTGTGCCCGGCCGCGATAGCCGTCAGGAGCGCGAAATAATGCTTGAGCTCACGCAACTCCTGGTGCAGGAGCAAACGGGGCTCCTCAAAGAGGTAGGCGACCGGGTCCAGAACGCGCGTCAGTAAGCCATCGGCCAAAGACTCGCACGATGCAACCTGGGCGAGGTATGCCGGGGTCCCTCCCAAACACGCGTAAGCCTCCACCCGCTCGACCAATGAGAAATGAGGGACGAACTCCTGGGCGCTCCAGAAATCCATCGCGCGAAGGCGCATCTGGCCAGTGCGCCGCCCGAACAGAGGGCTGGGATCGGCGAGTACCTCCTGCTCCATGAATGCTACTGAAGACCCGCACAGGAAGAGGCGCAGTGAACTGCTCTTGAAGGTCCGGTCCCAGGCAGCTTGAAGCAGCGATGGGAGCATCCCCTCAGCCTGGCAGAGATATGGAAACTCGTCCAGGACCAGATCCACCGCTGGCGGGTGGTGCTCCAGGTAACCCAGTAGAGCCCGCCAGTCCGAGAGGCTCCCAGACTGCAGCACCGGGTCCGCCAGAAATTCCCCCAAGCGCTGGGAAAGGGCACGCAGATGCTGGGCCGGGGTTCCCAGATCCCCAGTAAAGAAGATGTGCGGCCGCTCCGACAGGAAATGTTTGAGCAGCTCGGTCTTGCCGATTCGGCGTCGTCCGTAGAGCACAAACATAGCCGCTCCACGGGTTGGGACGGCCCGCCTCAGCGCCGCCAATTCTGTCTTGCGATTGACGAAGATCATTGTATGATCAAGAGTATACTATTTTTGATCATACAATCCTCTCGCTGAGGGGAATCCGCTCACAGAAAGGGAGCAGCTCGGCCTCATTGTCCCCGGCAGGTGTGCTTGCTTCTGAAGTCCTGCCGGGGACCAGGCGGGGACCATTTCTCCAGGCCACAGATCCGGGTTTTCGGGACCAAGTCTCCGGGCATCCATTCACAGAGTGGCAGTCTTTACGCCATTCCTGGCAGGCTACCACAGGGCAAAACCCGATATCCTCACTCGTAACTTGCAGGTCGGGCGTGAAACCGCCGCCCCGGCTCGTAAAGTCCGAGCGCCTTAGCCCGTCTGGGGTCGCGATTCGAACACCAGGCTGCAGCAGGTCACCCCAGCTTCGGCCCTGGCCAACTCGCTGATCTCCATCCGCCGCACCCGGATCCCCGCTTTCTCGAGCCGCCGCGCGGTGGCCCCGGTTTCGGCCGGGAAGATCACCACCCCGCGGATCCAGAGAGCGTTGGCGGCATCCGGCTCGTCCGGGTCCACCTCCACGTGCCGGAAAGAGCCAAAGACCGTAGGGTCCAGGCGGTTCGGATTGAGCAGCAGGGTATCCGGCCCAACCTGTGTGACGGCCGTCTTGAGATGAAGACAGCCGTGGACAGGGACTGAGGTTACCGAGTACCCGTACGGTCCGACCAGCCTGGCCAATTGCTCGATGCCGGCCGGGCTCGAGCGAGCGCTCAGCCCCACGAAGAGCGTCCTGCCCAGCAGCAGCGCCCCGACCGCGAGGAGCGCCAGCGCCTGCGCGACGAGCGCAGAGGCCGATAAAATTAGACTTCGTGCACGAAACGTGTAGTGAGGAACTTGTTTCGAACCCACGGGCGATGTTGACGAAGTTCAACGCGCACGGTCCTTCGTGGCATTGGCCCGGGCGCCCCGGAAGCAAACCATCGTTTGGTCCCGGGAAACCCGGGCGGTCAGCTCAGGATTTCGGTAGGTTCCATCGCGCCGGAAGACCAGCCCCGAACGGTTGACAGGCCTGGCTATCAGCGAGAAGTCAGGCCCAGGCTCTGGGCAGAGAGCCTGAGGTCGTGAGAGAACTGCAAAGGTCCCTCATAGTGGTGGAGCAAGAACCAGTTCTGCCTCGGCATGAATCCTTTCAAGACGGGGTCGAGTGCCTCGACGTCGGGGCGCCGAACCAGACGCGGCCCGGCGAGGAGAGCCGGGAGGGAGCAAGCTCGGGGTCGGAGGGGTCTCAGGAGGCGAGCGAACTGTTACGCCCCGACCTGCCCGATCTGATTCACGACTGTCAAAGCCTTGCCAATCGGCAGAGTTCCCGACTCCATCTTCCCTCTGTCACCAATTTGCCACACAGATGACTTTGCTTTGCAAAGTCTCCGTGCTACCCTCCGGGGTATGAGCAACACGACATGGAACCTCGCCACCGGATCGGGCGAGGTCAAACGACTCCGTAGCCTCCGACCGGCGAGCCAGTTCTTCGTGGTCATGTTCGGGCTGCTGCTGCCGCTGGCAGCCCTGATCATCGAAGCGGCCGGACATCCCTGCGCCGACATCTGGTTCGACCCCATCCCCACGCCCGGCCACATCGCGCTGCTGGCCACCGTGCCGCTGGTCAGCCTGCTCTACTTGCTGGGCCGGCCCAACCGCTTCTTCGACCTGCTGGCCGGGGCCGCCACCATGGTGGCCTTCGCCTACTCCATTCCCTTCCTGCCCCTGGTTCCGCTGGCGGTCTGCGCCATCCCCTTTGCGGGCATCGGCTTCCTGCCGCTCTCCCCCCTCCTTTCGCTGGCCACCATGGCCATCGTCTTGCGCCGGGCAGCCCGCCCCAAAGCCTACGCGCTGGGCATGCTGGGCGCGGGCCTGGCGCTGGTGCTGCTCTGGGCGCCGGCGGCCCTGACGGCCTACTGGATGGACCAGGGCTCCATCGCCTTCCTGCGCCACCTGGGCGACCGGCCCACCATGCTGCGCGCCTGCCACGAGGAGCGGGAATTCAAACCGATCGCCTGGCTCACGCGACCGTTGCCCTCGATCGGTATGGAACGCTCGCGGCGACTGTACTTTCAGGTCACCGGCAGGCGGGCCGAGCTGGAGCCGATCCCGTTCAGGAGGAGTACCTTCGACACCTCCGAGCAGGAGCCGCACAACATCCGCCAGACCTCGTCGCGGCTGGACGGATCCATCGACCCTGACGCCGCCCTGGCTTACACCGAGTGGACCATCGAGCTCGAGAACACCGTCGGCTGGAACCAGGAAGGCACCATGGAGGTCGCCCTGCCGGCCGGCGCAGTAGTGAGCCGGGCCACGCTCTGGGTGGCCGGCGAGGAGCGCGAGGCGGCCTACGCCACAGTGGGCCAGGCGCGTCAGGCCTACGAGGCGGTGCTGCAGACCAACCGCGACCCGCTGCTGGTCACCACGGCCGGACCGGGGCGGATCGAGGCTCGTTGCTTCCCCATCCCCCCCAATGGCAAGATGAAGTTCAAGCTGGGCATCACCTCGCCCCTCACCCTGGTGAGCGAGCGCCAGGCAGTGCTGGAGACGCCCCGCATCGTGCACTCCAACTTCCAGGCCCTCAGCACGGCCGACTCCTACTTCGAGTCGCGCACCCTGCTGTCGGCCCCCGGGCTCGATTCCGGTCGCGTGCTGAGGGGGCCGATCAACCTGCCCACCCGCATCGCGGCCCAGCGCAACCGGCTCGTCTCTCAGGTGTGGGCGCCCCTCGGCAAAGGCTTCGTGCAGGCGAGCCTGAGCACGACGCCGCCTCCCGAGCGCATCGCCCTGGTGCTGGACAGCTCGGCCGGGATGGCCCGCCACTGGCCCCAGGTGAAGAAGGCGGTCCAGGCCCTCCAGCCGGATCTCATCTGCTATCCCAGCGACCGGGGAGCCGAGGAGACCAGGAGCCTGTCGGGGATCAGCCCCGAGGGCGGCAAGGACAACCTGCCTCCCCTCATGCGGGCGCTGGAGCACTACCAGACCGTGGTCTGGATGCACGCCGACCAGCCCTACGCCGGCGACAGCCTGACCGGGCTGCAGCAGATGCTCGAGCGCAGTCCGCGCGACCTGATCGACGTCTCCCTGGACGGTGGCCTGGATGCGGTGCTGGCCGAACTGCAGCTGCCCGGCCTGCGCACCCTGCCCCGCACCGGCGACGACCTGGCTGCCGACCTGACACGGCTGCGCCAGCCCCGGCTCGAGTACCGTCTCAAGCGCGTGAGCAAGCAGCCCGCGGGGCAGGAAACCTCGTCTCACCTGGCCCGCCTGTGGGCCTGGCAGGAGTATGCCCGGCTCTGGCCGCGACCGGAAGCGACCCGGCTGGCCCTGGAGCAGCGACTGATCACCCCCAGCACCGGCGCAGTGGTGCTGGAGACGAAGCAGCAGTACGAGAACGCGGGCCTGGAGCCGGTGGACGAGTCCACCGTGCCCACCGTGCCCGAGCCGGGCACCATGGCCCTCCTGGGCGCGGCGGCGGCGGCAGCGCTGGCCCGCCGAAGGCGCGCGTCGTGAGGACGGCGGTCGGCCTCGCAGCGGTGGGCGCGCAGGGCACCGTGCTGCGCCTGACCCTGCTGCTGGCCGCCTTCTGGCCCCTCTACGGCTGGTACGCCGGTCGCCTGGGGGATGGGTCTGAGGAGCCCTGGGCGCTGGCCCTGCTCCCCCTGGTGGCCTGCCTGGGCCGACCCCCCGAGCGGTTGGACCTGCGCTGGACGGCTGGCCTGCTGGTGCTTTACGCTGCCAGCTACCCCTTTGTCCCCAGCCTGGTGCGGGCTGGGTTGGCCGCCCTGGCTCTGGCCGCCTTCCTGAGCGCCTGGCGCCAGGAGCGAGGGCTCGATCTCGGTCTGGCCGGCCTGCTGGTGCTTTCGCTGCCTGCCCTGACCACGCTCTCGTTCTACCTGGGCTACCCCCTGCGCGCCTTCTGCGCCTCGGTGGCGGCCGTCGTGCTGGGAGTCGAGGCCGAGGGCGCGGCCCTGCGCTTCGAAGGGGGGTTGGTCTCGGTGGATGCTCCCTGCAGCGGCCTTCGCATGCTCTGGGTGGGCCTCTTGCTGGTCTTCCTGCTGGGGGTGCTGCGGCGCTGGAGCCCGAGAACCACGCTGGTCTGGACCAGTCTGACTGGACTTTTGCTCCTGCTCGGGAACATCGTCCGCATCTGTAGCCTGTTCTTCCTCGAGACCGGCCTGGTCAAAGCTCCCGGCTGGTTCCACGAGGGGGTAGGCGTGGTGGTCTTCGCCGGGGTGGCCCTGGCGGTGGCCCACCTCGCGCCGGCTGCCCGCCTGGCGGTGGGGCCCCAGGTGCTGGAGCGGGGAGGGCGGGTCTTTCTGCTGGCCGCCTGCCTGGCCGCCGGGGCGCCGTTTCTCCCCACGCCGCAGGCCACCACGGCGGAGCTGGACTTTCCCGGGTGGTGGACGCACTTCGAGGGCCGTCCACTGCGCGCGCTGACCGTCTCCGAAGACGAAAAGCGCTTCTTCCCCGGTCACGTGGGTCGCTTCAGCGACGGCCGACGCGAGATCGTGCTGCGCTATTTCGGCGAGCGCACCCGAAAACTGCACTCCAGCGCCGACTGCCTGCGCGGACTGGGCTACCAGGTCACTCCCCTGCCCCTGGTGCGCGGCCCGGAAGGTGAGCTCTGGAGCGCCTTTGAGGCCATCCGTGGCAACGAGCGCCTGCGCCTTCGCGAGCGCATCTTCGGCCCCGATGGTAGCTGGCCGGATGTCTCCCAGTGGTATTGGAACGCCGGAGACGGGCCCTGGTGGGCGGTCACGGTCTGCGAGGAGGGAACTCACTGACCGCGCTCATATGGCGAAAGCGCGCACCGGAAAGGTACCCACCCCCCGGAAGCGCGGAGGTACGGCGAAGAACCGAAAGCCCTCGTCGGGAAGAGCCTTCAGGTTGCACAGGTGCTCGGCGATGGGGATGCCGGCGCCAAGCAGCAAGGAGTGCACAGGCCGAGCCGGGTCGGTGATGTCGTCGATGTTGAGCGAGTCGATCCCCACCAGGGCGGCGCCCTGATCCACGAGATACTCGGCGGCCTCACGGGTGAGAAACGGGTGGCCGCTCAGGTAGGCAGGGGTGGCCCAGTGGCGGTCCCAGCCGGTCTCGACCAGCACGGCTTTGCCGCGCACGTCCAGGTTCCGGAAGTGGTCGGCCTCGATGGCGGGATGATCGGTTCGGAGCACGATCCCCGGGAGATCGGCCAGTCGGTCCAGGGCCAGCGCCGCGATGTCCACCCCGTCAGCGTAGCGATGAAAGGGCGCGTCCACGTAAGTCCCGGTGTTGGCCACCAGCTCGATCCGGGCAATCTGGAATTCGGTCCCCTCAGCGTAGTGCTGACGCGAGGCTTCCCGCGAGAGGTAGTCGCAGATGTGCGGCGCCGGCAGGCCGGGATAGGTCACCAGCCCGTCCTCGATGATGTGGCTCAAATCGATCATGGGGAAGTTTACGCAAGGGCAGGCTGAAAGCCCTGGATGACCCGTCCCCCCGGGTCGCGAACGCTCACCCGTGAAGGTCCTGATCCCGCTGCCCGATCGCGATTTCGACGTCACCGAGGTGGCCGTGCCCTGGCGCGCCCTGCGCCAGAAGGGCCACCAGGTGGTCTTCGCAACCGAGCGAGGGGATGGGACTCCGCAGGCCGATCCTCTGCTTCTGACCGGGGTGATCTTCGGCCAGCTCGGCGCCCGGCCCGAGCCCTGTGCTTTCTACCGGGAATTGCAGCAAGACCCCTCCTTCCAGCGGCCGATCGCCTGGGACCTCGATTTCACCGCCTTCGACGGTCTGTTGCTGCCGGGCGGCCACGCCCAGGGGATGCGCCAGTATCTCGGCTCGACCCTGCTTCAGCGCCGCGTGGCTGAGTTCTTCGCCACGGGCCGGCCGGTGGGCGCCATCTGTCACGGGGTGCTGGTGGCGGCCCGGGCGGGGGCCCTGGAGGGTCGAACCACCACCTGCCTGTGTAAGTACCAGGAGTTCCTGGCCTTTGCCCTGACGTTCTGGAAGCTGGGCCGCTACTATCGCACCTACCCCGAGTACGTGGAGGATGAGGTCAGATCCCGATGCGGGCGTTTCCTGCGCGGTCCGATCTCGCTCATCCGGCGGGACACGGCCGACGACTCGCGCCCCGCGTTCGTGGTGGAGGACGGGAGCTACGTTTCCGCCCGCTGGCCGGGGGATGCCTACACCTTTGCGGCGACATTCGTCCGCAGACTGGAGGAGGGAAAAACTCACTGACGGCCCCCTGCAGACTCGCTAGCATGCTCTCATGAGCAAGATCCAGAAAGCCGGCCGATTCGTCCTCATGCTGTGGGGAGCACCGGCGGCGGGCAAGACCACGGTGGCCCGCCACCTGCTGGCCGAGCTGCGCCGACAGCGCGGCCTGACCCTGCCCCATCTTTCCACCGACCAGCTCAACCGCGCCATCCTGGGCGACGATTTCGTGGGCGAGGTGCGCCACGCGCTCTACGACGGGCTGATCGCCATGGCAGGCAGCATCCTGGGCTCAGGAGGCGGCGTGCTGCTCGATGGCACCTTCCTCTACCCCGAGATGCGCCAGCGAATCAAGAACATGGCCCGCGAGCGCCGGGCGGTGCTGGTCTCGGTCCAGGTGGAGTGCTCTCTACCGACACGCCGCCAGCGGAACACGCTGCGGCCCGATGACGAGCGAGTGCCGGAGGAATGGCTCGAGCGGGCCCACTTCCGCGCGCTGGCCAACCGCTTTCACAGCGACCTGGCTCTGAACACGGAGAAGCTGACCACCGAGCAATCGGTGGATCGGATCCTCGAGCTGTTGAGCTGGCGGCTCGAGCGGGGCAATCGCTTCCCCGCCCTGATCCGCCAGGTCATGCCGGGCAAGGTCTACTGCGCCGGGCTCTGACGAGCCATCGCTTCGCGCAGCTCGCGCTCTGAAGGGAAGCCTTCGGGGCCTTTCTCGGCGAGCTTCTGGCCGTCGATCCAGACGGTGAACTCGCCCACGTTGCCCGGGGTCAGAGTGGCCTCAGGCAGGCCGAACTCTCTGGTCAGGAACGCCGCCACCCGGACGGCGTGAGGCTTGTAGTTTCAAGACGTGCAGTAACGAATCTCGACTTTCATGGGAACATGGTTTCCCGCGCCTGGCCCGGTTCCTTCAGGGGTGCACGGCCAGGCCGAAGGGGGCCGACAGCGGTTGGGGGGTGGTGGAGAAGAGCAGGGCCCCGGTACGACCGTCCAGCACCGCCACGGTGCCCCCCTCGCGACAGGCCGCGTAGAGGCGCGAGCCGTCGCGCGAGAAGGCCAGCCCGACCGGACCCGCGCCCACCTCGGGGGTGGCCAGCAGGGTGGGTCCATTGCTGTCGAGCACGGCCACCTGGTTGGTGCCGTGGAGACTGACCGCCACGCGATTGCCGTGCACCGCCACCTTGCGAGGCGAGCTGCCCACCCGCAGCCGCCCAGCCGGCTTGAGGTCGGGATAGGTGAGCACCGACAGATCGCCCGAGCCCGAGTTGACCACGTAGACCCGGTTCGCCTCGACCGCGATCGAGGTGGGCTTCGAGCCCACGGCGGCGGTGCCCAGCACGGTGCCGGTGGCGGCGTCGAGGCGACACAGCGTGCCGTTGTCGCCGGCCACCAGGAAGGTCTGGTCGACCGCCGCCACGGCTTGCGGCTGTCCGCAGGGCACCTCGTAGAGCTTGCGCTCCTTGTGGGTGGCCGTATCCAGCACCAGCAAGCCGGGAGTTGCGCTCATCAAGGTGGCGGCCAGGAAGCGGTCGGACACGGCCAGGTCGGTGACGATCGAATCGCTGGCGGGGATCGAGCCCATCGGCTGAAGCACGCCCGGATCGAAAAAGCGGATGCTCTGGTCAGAGCAAGCCGCGTAGAGCCGTTTTCCGTCGGGTCGAAAGGCCAGCCAGACCGGCTGAAAACGAAGCGGCTGGTAACCGGTGAAGGGCGGATTGTCGGGCGGAAAAAGCATGAAGGAGTTGAGCGAGGCGGTGACCGGCGTCTGTTTGCTGAAGTCGACCATCGAGAGCTCGCCCCGGTCGAGGAGGATGTCGCTCCAGCCGTTGATCAGGGCAGCCGGATAGCTGAGCGTCGTGCCGGGTGAGCTGTTGGGGTTGAGGAACGGACCGGGATCGAGGCCCACGCCCTCGCGGTTGTTGAGGGCGATGTAGACCGTGTCCTTGCCCAGGGGAGTCAGCCCCCACATGGTGGTGTCGGCGGGAGTGAGAATCAAGCAGGCGGCCGAGGGAGCCGAGGCGTTGAGGTGCACGGTCGCGCGGGCTCGAGCGCCGTCCTTGCTAGCCGTGACGGCGTAGACGCCGGGGGCGATTCCGCTGAATTTGAAGCCTCCGCCGGCCTCGCTGGTGACGACCCGGTCGGTGCCTTCGATGCGCACCTCGGCCCCGGCCACCGGCTTGAAGGGAGCCTCGGCAGTGGTGACCCGGCTGATCACGATCCCCTGCAGGTCGAGCTTTCCGACCCGAAGTTCGGGACCGGCCTCGGTGGTTCGCCCCACCCCGACCCCGGTCAACAAGAGCAACAGCAATGCCAGTCGTCGCATCCTGGCATGTTCGC
Organism: uncultured Burkholderiales bacterium; assembly: GCA_964637145.1. Taxonomy (GTDB): domain Bacteria; phylum Vulcanimicrobiota; class Xenobia; order Xenobiales; family QWHO01; genus QWHO01. Next base: position 675 of record CAZWUN010000176.1, on the reverse strand, counting down.
CCTCGGGAACTGTGCTCCCCGGGACGGCCGAAAATTGTCGGTTGACACTCCCCCGCTGGAACGGTTACCCTGAGCGAGCAGTCGTATCGGCTGCATATCTTTCAAGAAGGAGACGCCCCAATGAACTCGATTTGCTACGCAAAGATGGCCTGGTTGAACGACACCGGCTATGGCGTCTCCCTCCTGCAGCGAACCCCGAGCCGCCAACACTCCTAGCGCGTTCACCCCTTCCGCGCCCTCTTCAACAGCAAGACTTTCCTCGGGAGTTTCGTGCCATGCATTCATTGAACTATTCTCAAATTCCGGGCTTTCTACGAGCCCATCCCGCCTTCGGGCGGGTGTTCCTGGCCGACGCTCTCAGCCAGCTCGGTCACGGATTGCTCCTCATCGCCTTCCCGGTGCTGATCCACCAGGCCACCCACGACGTCACCTTGACGGGCCTGGCCTTCAGCGGCGAGATTCTGGCCTTCGCCCTGCTCAGTCCGTTCGCGGGCTACTGGGCCGACCGGCTGGAGCAGAAGTCGCTGATGGTGGCGGCCAACATCGGCCGGGTGACCATCCTGCTGGCCCTCCTCGGAGTGCTGGCAGCCCGGGCGCCCTTCTGGGTCTGCCTGCTGCTCTCCATGCTGCTGGGCGCCTCGGCGGCGCTCTTTCTCCCGGCTCGAGCCGCCTTCC
>CAZWUN010000175.1:0-10879 GCA_964637145.1 uncultured Burkholderiales bacterium | reverse complement strand
GAGGCACACTGCTCCGCTATGCGACCGACGTGGCCTCGGTGCCGAACTCCCTGGCCCAGGCCACGGTCCTGACCGTCCTGCTGTCTCATCTTTCTCACAGCGTGGCCGACCGTTCCCTGGGACGCTTCGAGCAAACTCTGCGGCGGTCGCTGCTGGCGGTTTGCGCTCTCTTGACGGTCGCGAGTCTGGCTCTCTTCTGGCTTCGCTACCCGCTGCTGCGTCTGGCTTTTCTGCACGGGAACATGGACGCGACCGGGGTGGAGCAGATGGCTGCGATCTTGCCCTGGGCCCTGGTCGGGGTGCCTCCCTTCGGAGCCCTGCTCATCCTCGCGCGCGCCCACGTGGCTCTCCAGAACAGCCGCATCATGGTCTCCATGGGGCTGCTCAACGCCGGGCTGAACGTGCTGCTCAACGCGCTGCTGGTCGGCCCACTCGGCCTGGCTGGGATCGCGCTTTCGACCTCGCTCGTGCACCTGGTGGTGGCCGTCGTCTTCTGGGTGCGCCTGCAGCGCAAACTCAGCCGCTCAGCAGGTCACGCCCTCGGTGCACCAGCCGGCCTGCCGCCCAGTTGAGCAGACCGACAATCTCGCGCCGTAGCAGGGGAACACGCAGGTCCTGCGGATGAATGGCGATGCGCGCCGGCAGCAGCCAGCCAGCATAGCGGGCCAGACGGCAGTAGCAGACGGTGGAATAGAGTCGAAGCCGGGTCCGGCTGGCGTAGTTGAGCAGCACGGTCAATCGGGTGGAGCCGCTGGTCGGATCCACCACCCGGAAATGATCCTCGGTGAAGCAGACTTGCCGCTCGGCCAGAAGTCCCTGCACCCAGCCCGGCATCGACCAGGCCGGAGGCACGAAGCCGTCGACACGAAGACCCAACTCCCGCAAGAGCGCAAGCCCCCGGTCCAGTCGCTCGGCGGCTTCCGGGCGGCTGAGGTCGCTGAACTCGGCCTCGCCGGCCGAGACCACTCGCTGGGCGATCAGGCGGCGCCAGCGCCCGGGCCGCCCATCGCCGGGCCCGCCTGCCTCGCTGCGGCACCGGTGCAGGTATCCGTGCAGGTAGATCTCGTGGCCTTCGGCCTGGAGCGAGCGGAGTCGCTGGCAGTAGGCCGGAGCCTCCCGCAGGGGCGCGCGTCCATGATAGTCGGGAACCACCAGCAGCGCTGGGCGCGCTCCGACCTCCCGGCAGAGGTCCAGAGCTGCTTCGACCTCCGCCTCGAAGACGGGGGAGACGTCGTGCAGCGAGACGTGCACGCGCAAGCTAGGTGCCTTTCCCGAGCAGCCTGCGGTAGGTTTCCAGCTGCCGCATGTTCTGAGCGCGCACTTCCGGAATGCGCTGGGAAGCAATCACTCCCGCCTGGCGCAGGCTTGCCTCGTCGCGCTCCAGCATCCGCTCGATGGCCGCCGCGCAAGCCGCGGCGCTGCCTGTCCGGTAGCGCTCACCGACGCTCTCCCCGGCAAGTTCCAACGATTCTTGAGCTCCACCCTGATCCGGGACCACCACCGGCGTGCCGCATGCCAGCGCCTCGGCCACAGCCAGTCCGAAAGTCTCAAAGGGGCATCCGTGGACCAGGAGGTCGGCGCTGGCCAGGGCGGCGGCCAGATGGGCACGGTCTTGCGAAAAACCGGCAAAACGAATCCCGGCTATGTCCCGGGCGAGAAGCTCCAGCGCTGCGCGCTCCGGGCCGTCGCCGAAGAGCACCAGCACGGCCGGACGCCTGGCTCGGACCCGAGCGAAAGCTTCCATGACCACGTTCCACTGCTTCTCCACCGCAAAGCGTCCGACACCGACCAGCAGCTTCGACCCGGTGGGGGACCCTTCCAGGAGCTCGCTCCTCAGGGCCTCGTCTCGCGCCGCCGGTGAGAAAGTGGCCCGGTCGACCCCGAAAGGATGGTGCACCACCCGGGGTACCCCGTGGGCGCGCAGCTTGGCCGCCTGGCCAAGCCCGGCCACAAAGGTGGCCTCGCAGCGGGCCGCCATGGAGCGAACCAGAGCCCACATGGCGGCTCTGAGCGCTCTGACCAGCCCACCTGGAAATCGACCAGAGAGCCAGGGGCCCAGGTGCGTGTCGATGAAGTCGGAGTGCCACACGAACGTGCGAATTCCAAAATAGGCGCGGGGAATTGATAGCGCCGCCAGAGCTGCCAGATAGGGCGAGTGAATCTCGAGCACATCCGGTCGTTCACGCTTGACGACCTGTCGCAGCCGGTCCAGGCGAACGAGCAGATGATAAGTCGGGTCATACGGAAGCGCCGGCCCGCGCAGCCGGATCAATCGCGAGCCTGCGCCGCCCCCAGCCTCCTCTTCCCGCGGCCCGGGCGCCACCACCACCTGCTCCACCCCCAGATCGCTCAGGGCGCGGCCCCGCAGCGTCAGGTGGCTGCGCACTCCTCCCCCTCGTTCGGAATAGAACTCGGTGATATCCAGGACTTTCAAGACGGACGCTGGCTTCCCGTTTCGGGGGACCGCTCCTGCAGGAGGCCGCTGGTGCCGTTCGAAGGCAGCAGCTTGTCAGAACGGCTTAAACTGGTTCTTTTCTCGGATATCCTGAAGGAGGGCGTGGATGGCGTCACCCACACCCTGCACTCTCTCATCCGGCGGGTACCGGCCGACAGCGTCGAATTGCTGCTGGTCACCGGCTACCCGCCCTCGCAAGGCGTGAGACTGCCCTTCCCGCTGCTGGTCGTGCCCCGCCTCATCAACCCCTTTCACGACGATGCGCCTCTCAGCTGGCCCTTTTTTAGCCGCAGGCTGCGCCAGAGCCTGGATGCGTTCGCCCCCGACCTCATCCACTTCAGCTCGCCCTCTTTCCTGGGCTGGTACGCCCTGAGCTATGGGAAACGCAGAGGCATCCCGGTGGTCTCCATCTACCACACCCACTTCCTGTCTTACTTCCCCTACTACTTCGAGCACTGGCCCCGGCTGGGACGGCGCATGAAGAGCCTGTTCGAGTGGTTCATGCGCAAGCTTTACAATCGCTGCGATCGGCTTTTTGTCCCCACCCCCTCGATCCGCACCGAGCTGGTGGAGCTGGGTATCGAGGCGGATCGCCTGGCGGTCTGGGGGAGGGGAGTCGATACCGAGCTCTTCCACCCCGACCGGCGCGACCCCGGGTATGCCGATGACCTGTGCGGCCCGGCCACCCGGAGAGTGCTCTTCGTGGGCCGGTTGGTCTGGGAGAAAGAGTTGCGCACCCTGGTCGGCATTTACGAACGGTTTCAGGCCACGCGGCCGGACATTCGCCTGGTGATCACCGGAACCGGGAGACGCGAGCTCGAGCTTCGGCGCCTGATGCCCCGGGCCGTCTTCACCGGCCGGTTGGTGGGGACCGAGCTGGCCCGGATGTATGCCTCGGCCGACGTCTTCGTCCAGCCTTCCTTGACCGACACCTTCAGCAACGTGGTCCTGGAGGCTATGGCCAGCGGACTTCCCTGCGTGGTTGCAGCCCGCGGGGGCCCCAGGGACATTGTGCACGACGGAGTGGACGGCTATCATGCCGCCCCCCGGGACGTGGAGGACTTTTGCGCCAAAATTCAGGATCTGGTGGACAAACCGGAGCGGCGCAAGACCTTTGGCGGCCGGGCGGCCTCCTTTGCCAGGGCCCAGCAGTGGGACGACCTGTGCCGCGACCTGCTGGATCAGTATGCCCGTGTTGCGCGAGGCGTTTCATGCTGAAGATCGTGCCCGTGGTCCGAGAGTCACAGGTGAGGCGCTTCATGGACCTCTCCTGGCGAGTCCACAGCGACCCGGCCACGCTCTGGGTCCCTCCGGTCTGGATGCACCTGCGCCAGTTGATGGGCCGGCTGCGCGACCCCGAGAGGCGTTTCTTGCTGGCCCTGGAGGACGGAGAGCCGGTGGCCCGGGTAGGAGTCAAGATCCACGGGGATGCGCTGCACTTTGGCTTCGTGGAGTGCGTCCAGGGTCACCGCGAAGCCCTGGCCCGGCTGCTGGAGGAGGCTCACCAACTGGCGCCTGAGCTTCCCATGCGGGGACCTTACCACTTCCGTCTGGAGGAGCCCTACAGCGGCCTTCTGGTGGAGGGCTTCGAATACGAGCCTCAGTTCCTGATGCCATACAACCCGGTGTACTATCTCGAGTATCTCGAGCACGCCGGGATGCACAAGCTCAAGGACCTCTATGCCTACGAGATCCTTCCTCACAGCGCGCGGCTCGACGTGGCGCGAAAGGCGGCTCAGCGGGCCGAGCAGTGCGGGGTCGAGGTGCGCACGCTCAAACGCTCGCGGCTCACGCAGGACGTTCGCAGCATGGCTGAGGTCTTCGACAGCGCGCTGTCCGGGAACTGGGGATTCGAACCGATCGACGAGGAGCAGGTGCAGGCCTTGCTGCTCCTGACCCGTTACTTTCTCGACCCGAAGCTGATCTGGCTGGCCAGCTATGGGGGCCGGGACGTGGGGAGCCTGTTCTTGCTCCCCAACTACAACCCGCTCATCAAGGCCGCCCGAGGTCGCCTCACACCGGGCTTCCTGCTGCGTTACCTCTGGGGGCGTAAATCCATTGATAGCTTCCGCGGCTATGCGCTGGGGGTGCGGCGCGATCTCGGCGCCGATCTGTCCACAGCCATGGTGGCCGGCGCCCTGGCCAACGCCGTGTTGAGCGAGGGAGTGCGCGTGAAGTGGCGGGCTCTCGAGGTGAGCTGGGTGCTGGAGGACAACCAGCCCATGAACAGCCTGGCCCGAGTTCTGGGGGGGCGCCGCTACAAGGTTTATCGCGTGCTGGAGAAGCCTGCGCTTCTCTGATCGCTCGGAGGGACGCGGCAACTTTAGAGAACCCGGGTCGGGCACGGCAAAGAGGGGGCAGCCTGCCCGGCCAAGAATCGCAGTCTCCATGAGCGAGGAGCCCCTTGACCCACAGTTTCTCGACGCCTTGCGCGATGCCCTCAAGCATGTCGCCATCCCGGAGGTTGGCACTCTGACCAGGAGCCACGCCATTCGAGATCTGGGCATGGACTCGATCACGCTGGTGGAGATGGTCATCCTCCTGGAGGAGACTCTCGGGGTCACTCTCGAGCATAGCGACCTGGATAACCTGAGAACCATCGGCGACCTGCAGGACCTGATGCGCGCGCGCTCTCAAAGCCACTGATCAGGCTGCCTCGGTTGCTCTTGAAGGGCTGGCGCGACCTGCGCCAGCACTGGCGGCCTTTTGGGGCGGCATGGCTGATCATCACGATGGCCGTCTGCCTTTTCGTGGCCTTCTACTCATCCTTTCTCAATCTCCGGCTCTCCACCGAGCTGACTTATCATCGATTGGCGTTTCTGGACTTCACCCTGGAGGTCGAGGGTGCGCCGCTGGCCGTGCTAGAGCGAATCCGGCAACTGCCCGGCGTGGCCGTGGCCACCGGTCGGCAGGTCATCGGCGGCCGTGTGGTGGTGGGCAGCGACGCCAGAGGACGCCTTCGCTATGCGCGGGCTCGCTTGCACGGCTTGCCGCCGGGTAGTCCGGGCGAGGTGAATCGGGTTCACCTCCACCAGGGGCGACTGCTTCGTCTGGGGAGAGGTGAGGTCTTGTTGGAGCGTCGCTTTGCCGAGGCCCACGGGATTCATCTGGGGGATGTCTTGAGATTTGAGGGCGACCGAGACCGGGCCTCCTTTCGGGTTGTAGGTCTGGTCAGCACGCCCGAATACATCTGGCTGGCTGAGGACCGTCAGGACCCCATTCCGTCGGCTCGCAACCTGGCCATCGTCTTTGGGGCTCCGGGCGAGGTGGAGGGTCTGTCTCACCAGGCCGGATTCCACCAGATTCACGTGCGCATTCGACCGGGAGCCGACCGGGAGGCCGTGGCCAGGGCCGCCGAATCCGTGGCCGAGCGCTATCTCTTCGGGCCTGCCGTCTTGAGAGAGCAACAGCCCTCCTATTCCATGCTGGTCCGCGATCAGGAAGCCTTCGCTGTCATGGCGGTCCTGTTCCCGTCGCTGTTTCTGACCCTGAGCTCGCTGTTTCTGTTCGTCGCCTTCTGGCAGGTGGTCAACCAGCAAAGGCGTCAGCTTGGCATTCTGATGGCCCTGGGATTCTCCCGGTCGCAGTGCCTGGGCCTCTACGCCAGCATGTGCGCCGGTCTGGGCCTGCTGGCCGCAGTGGTGGGGATCGGTACCGGCTGCTGGTTGGCCGACTTCTGCACCCGGCTCTATACCGGCGTTCTGGGCATCCCATTCGTGCAGACCAGCCTGTATCCGTGGTGGTATTTGCTGGCCGCTCTGCTGGCGCTCGGCTGCAGCCTCGTGGCCGGGTGGCTGGCCACGCGCCGGGTCGTCAACCTGCCGGTGGTCCAGGCCTTGCGAGCCGAATTCCAGCCCGTCCGAACGGGTCGAGCCTGGTTTGCCGGTCTTCCCTACCTCGTCCGCCTTCCTCTGCGCAACCTCTTGCGCCACCCCCTGCGCACTCTGGCCGGCGTCCTGGGGATCGCCTCAGGGGTGGCCCAGATCGTGATGACTCTGGCCTTTCTGGACGGGCAGGCCTCCACCTTACAGTATTACCTCAGCCAGGTGCATCGTTACGATCTCCAGGTCAATCTGAGCGGAATTTACAGCCCGGCCGACCTGCCCGCGATTTCGCGCTGGAGGGGGGTGGAGCGGGTGGAGCATTACCTGCGCTGCCATTCCCGGGTCGATTCGGATTCCGCCTTCGTGGAGCGGAGCGTCTGGGGTGTGCCCGAGCATGCGCAACTGCTGCAGCTCCTGGACCGTCAGGGCCGGCCAGTCAGACCGGGAGATCGGCTGACCATGGGACCCATCCTGGCCCGCCAGCTCGGAGTTCGTCCCGGGGATCGGGTGCGTCTGAAGATGACCACTCCCCGCGATGCTCGTCCTGTCACTTACAGCGTCGGCCCTGTCTTGCTCGAGCCGCTCAACAACCCGTTCAAGCTGGCCTTGCCCCGGCTGCAGCAGCAGATGGCCCGGACCGAGAGGATGCCCCCGGACGGGATCAATACACTGCTCATTCGGTGCCAGCCCGGCATGGCCAGAACCCTGGCCCGGCGCCTTCTCGAGCACGGTCAGGTAGCCCAGGTGATCAATCTGGCCGACATGGTGGGTGACATCGCGGACCTTCTGCGCATGTTAAGCAGCTATGAAGGGCTGATGTTTGCCTTCTCCGGCATCCTGGCGGTGGCCCTGGTCATGGGCACCACCACCATGAACTTGTCCGAACGAACCAACGAGCTGGTGACCATGCTGGTGCTGGGGGTGCGCTACCAGATCCTGGCCAGGATGCTGATGGTGGAGACCCTGCTCCTGTGGCTCTCCGGCCTGGCCGTGGGAGTCCCCGCCGGGCTGGCTCTGGGAGCCTGGCTGGTGAACAGCTACCAGAGCGACCTGATCCAGTTGAGCTTTGCTCTGCAACCGAAGACGCTCCTCCAGGTGGCCGGGATCAGCCTGGTGCTCAGCCTGGCCGGGATCATCCTGCCACTGCGCCAGATCTTCCGGCTCAACCCCGCCCAGGTGCTGGGTACTCGGGGAGACTGATGCACCGTGCGCTTCAGCCGATGTGGCCGCTCTCTTGCAGCCAGCGCAGGGTGGGAGCGAGGGTCTCCCGGGCCGACCGAAAGGACACGCTCAACTCCCGACAGGCCTTGCTGTTGTCCATGAACCAGTAGAGCGTGGCGTAGGGGATCACCTCCGGCTCGAAGGGCAGCGGAAGGCGCACGGTGCGGCCCAGCCAGGCGAGGGGCCGCAGCAGCAAGTTCGGCATCTTGACGATCTTCCGCTGGCGGCCCAGCAACTCCAGGGTGAGCTCCGCTAGCTGGCGCACCGTGAGATTGTCTCCGCCCAGGATGTAGCGCTCCCCAGCCTTGCCGCGCTGCATTGCGGCCAGGATCCCTTCGGCCACATCCTCGACGAAGACGACAGACGTCCCGCCGTCGCAGACCAGCACCGGGGAGCTGCGGGCAAAATCGATCAGGTTTCCGGCCGTCACCAGTCGGTCATCCCTGGGCCCGTACACCTCGCAGGGGTTCACGATCACGACCTCCAGCCCGTCCTGGCAGAAGGAGCGGCACAGCCTTTCGGCCTCCACCTTGGCCCGGGCGTAGACCAGGCTGGAGAGGTGCGGCGAGGGGGGGGAGGACTCATCGAACACTCGGGGCGTCTCACTGGAGCACACGGCCAGGCTGGAGGAAACGTAGACGGCCCGGCGGCAACCGGCCCGGCGAGCCGCCTCCAGCACGTTGCGGGTGCCCTGCACCACGACCTGCTCCATCTGTCCCGAGCGAATGTTGCTCCAGTCCGAGATGCAGGCGAGGTGGATCACCGCTTCACAGCCTTCCAGGGCCTTCCCCGTGGCCGCGGGGTCCATGATGTCCCCCCGCGCAGTTTCGTAATCCAGGCCCTGCAATCGCTGGGCCCGAGCCGGATCGCGGAGATAGCAGCGCACCTGGTGGCCCTGCTCGAGCAGTTTCAAGACCACCACCGAGCCGATGAACCCTCCCCCCCCGGTGACCAGGATGCGCATGCCGGCAGGCTTTGGTCTGGAGCGAGGGGATCCTGCCGGGCCGACGAACCTGGTGCTGGCTTGAGGATCCGTGTCCTGCACCTGGTCGTGGCTGGCGACATCGGCGGGGCCGAGCGCCTCCTGGTCGACCTGGCGTCCCGTCCAGAGCTTACCGGTGCCGACCACGAGGTGGCCCTGATCACCCCCAATCGGGCCCTGGCCGACTACTTTTCCCGGGCGGGCCTGCGGGTCCACGACCGGGGCCCGGCACGAGAGAATCCTCTGGCATACCTGTGGCGCTCCCTGGGTCCGAGTGATCTGGCCTGGCTGGCCCGACTGCTGGAGCAGACCAGAGCCCAGGTCCTGCACACGCACACCTTTGCCAGCCACGTGCTGGGAACCCGGGCCGCCCGACGAACGCTCAGGCCCCAGCTGCGAACCGAGCACCACACGATGCACTACTTCGACCCGAGCTGCGGGATGTTCACGCGCTGGGCGGCGGCGCGCACCGACCGACTGGTAGCCGTCAGCGAGTATGTCGCCCGTGTGGTGGCTCAGACGGCCCCCTCGCTGGCGGCTCGACTGACCGTGGTCCGCAATGGGGTGGACACCAGCTACTGGAGCCAGGGAGAGACCGCTCCCGTCGTAGCTGAAAACTCCCCGGGCGAGTTTCGGATCGGACTCGTTTGCCGTCTGGTGGCCTGGAAGCGAGTGGAGCTGGCCATCGAGGCGGCGGCGCTGGCCGGGGTCGACCTGGTCGTGGTGGGAGACGGCGAGGAGCGTGGGCGGCTCGAGGCGCTGGCCAGACGCCTCCAGGCGAGGGTGAGCTTCGTGGGCTACGCCCCTGACCCGCGACCGCATTTGCGAGCATGTGACCTGACGGTGAGCGCGTCGCGCGACGAGCCGCTGGGCCTTTCGGTGCTGGAGTCTCTGGCCATGGAGCGGCCGGTGGTGGCCATCGCCGGGGGCGGGATTCCCGAGATCGTCCAGGACGGTGTCACCGGCTGGCTGGTGGGCGAGGCCACCGCTCAGGCGCTGGCCGGGGCCTTCTGCGCGGCCCGGTCCGAGCGTGAGCGTCTGGGCGAGATGGGCGCCCGGGCCCGGAGCTTCGTGCTCGAGCAGGCCAGCGTGGAGCGGATGTGCGAGGGTTATGCCGCTGTCTACCGTGAGTTGGGAGCTTGAGGCGTCCTCCTTTCGGCGGTCAGGGTCGACCGTTGGTCGGAAGGAACGGCGAGTCGACCCTTTGAAGTTCCGCGACGAGAATGAGAGGTTCCAGAGCATGACGAGGGAAGCCATTCAAGCGGTCATCAACAAGCACATCATGGAGATTTCTGAGGAGATCCAGGAGGCGCAGATCGACCCCTCCCGATCCATGAAGGACCTTGGCCTGAACAGCCTGGACATCGTGGAGATCGTCTCTTGCTCGATGCGGGAGCTGAAGGTGAAGATTCCGCGCTCCGAGCTCTCCAAGCTCACGAATCTGGACGCCCTGGTCGACATTCTGCACCAGACCCTGGCTCAGAAGGAACAAGCCCAGGCCTCCTGAGCCCATGAACTCCAGGTCCGAGTCCGACAAGTTCAGCCTGGCAGACTTTTTTCTGGCCGAGACCGACGATCCGCTCGTTCCCCCGCCCGACTACCTCAAGTGGCGGCGCGATGTGGCCTGGGCCATCTCTCTCTACGAGCCTTCCCTGGGCTCGGCCGCCGAAGCGACTTGTAAGCTGGGCTCCCGGCCGCTCATCAACATGGCCTCCTACGGTTACCTGGCGTTGATGCGCCACCCAAAGGTCCTTCAGGCCGCCAAAGACGCGCTCGATGAGTTCGGCACCGGCTCTTGCGGCTCTCCCATCCTCTCGGGCCGAACCACGTTGCATGACCAGCTGGAGAGCGGTCTGCGGCTTCTCACCGGCAAAGAGGGCGTGTTGACTTACAACAGCGGATTTGCAGGCGCGTTGGGGACGGTGGCCGGCCTGCTGCGAAAGGGGGACTGCGCAGTCCTGGACGAGCGCTCCCACACGTCGCTGGTGGATGGTGTCCGGGTTTCGGGCGCCAGGTTGGTCTTTTTCCAGCACAACGACCCGCATTCCCTGGATGCCATTTTGACGCGCGAGAGCGGCAAGCGTCGGCTCGTCATCGTCGAGGGGATCTACTCGATGGATGGCGATTTGGCGAACCTGCCGGCCCTGCTCGAGGTGGCCGAAAGCCACCGCGTCGGCATGCTGGTGGATGAGGCCCACTCCATCCTGTGCTGCGGGCCCGGGGGCGGGGGGGTCGTGGAGCACTTCGGGGCTGGCCAGAGGGTGGGCATCCAGTACGGAACCTTCTCCAAGGGCTTTTCGTCCTGTGGCGGCTTTGCAGCCGCGGCTCCGGAGATCGTCGACTACCTGCGCTTCTACTCCAATCCCTATGGCTTCTCGTGCGCTCTACCTCCGGCCA
>CAZWUN010000174.1:0-10881 GCA_964637145.1 uncultured Burkholderiales bacterium | reverse complement strand
TTGCTGGCCTTGCAGACCCTGCTGGTGCTGCGCCAGGAACGCAGCCAGCGGGTTTTTCTCCCCGTGGCTCTGGTCTTCTTGTATGCCCTGTGGACCAATGTTCATGGCGGGCTGGTGGCCGGGCTGGCCGTGCTGGGAGCCCTCTGGGTGGGCTCGAAGTTTCGCAAGCTCTACCTGTACTGCCTCTTGACCGCGGCTCTGGCCGCCCTGGTACGCCCCGACAGCTGGCAGATCTACGTTTACGTCTACGACCACTTCGCCGGTCGTAAAGCGATGATGCAGAATAACCTGGAATGGTTGCCCATGCCCTTGGAATCCTGGCTGGGCGCGGCGGGTCTTTTCGTGCTGGTGATGCTGGCTGGCTTCCTGGTCGCCTGGAAGGCCGGTCGCTTTCGGGCGGGCCATCTGCTCGCCTGCGCTGGCCTGATCTTCACCGCCGCGCGCCACAATCGGGCCGTGGGCGAGCTGGGCGCGGCCACCACCGGATTGATCGCGCACGCCTGGGGACCCTCCTTGCCCGACCGCAAGAACCTCAACCTTCTGGCTCTCCTTTTGTTGGTTGGCGTCTTGCTGCTCGGGCCCGGCGAGGCTGATTGGAATCGGCGTGACTTCTCGCGGCGACTCTATCCGGAAGGGGCGCTGGAGGTTCTGCGCGCAAATCGGGTGCCCGGCACCGTCTTCAACAGCTACCACCTGGGCGGATACCTTGTGTTCCGGGGAGCTCCGGCCCTGATCCACGGGATGACCATCACTTTCCCCGACAGCCTGATGAGTGACTATCTGGCCGCTTTGCAAGATCCGGCTCGTCAGGAGGAGGTGGAGGACAAGTACTCCATCGGCTCTTACCTGCTGCACTACACCGACCCCTCCGAGGCCCACTCCTGGCTGGCCAGCCGGCTGGCCCGAGATGCTCGCTGGTCGCTGGCCTACTTCGACGATGTGGCTGTTCTCTACGTGCCCAGTTCGCTGGGTCTGCCAGCCTACCGAGCTGTAAATCCCGCCCTGATGGATCCCTTTCCACGGGGAACCCTGGCTGCTCGGCCCGAGCTCGAAACGAAGCTGAGTGACGATCCGGGGTCGGCCTTGGCCTGGTGGATGCTGGGGCAGCTGGAGGGGCGTGAGAAGCGCTGGCAACCGGCGTTGGAAGCCTATACGCGTGCGCTTGAGCTAGATCAACAGTATTTTGGGGCTTATCTCGGTCGCGGCCAAGCGCGCCTGGGCCTGGGCGATGCAGGAGGGGCTCTGTCAGACTTGAAGCAAGCCGTGGCGCTGCGGCCCGACTCGGGGGTAGCCCACTACAACCTGGCGGTCGTCTATCTCAACTTGAACAAGCCCATCGATGCGCGGCGCGAAGCCGAAAAGGCAGTCCGCCTGAGGTTCGAGCCCGCCCAGAGACTATTGGAGCGGCTCTAGAGCATGTGCGGGATCTGCGGCTGGTACAGCCACCACCCTCCCCAGAGCGAGCTGCTGGCCCGCATGGCCGCCCGCATCCATCACCGTGGCCCTGACGAGCAGGGGCTCTTTACCGAGGGACCGGTCGCCCTGGCCATCCAGCGGCTCAGCATCATCGACGTGGCCGGGGGCCACCAGCCCTATCGCAATGAGACAGGCGACCTGGTCTGCGTCTTCAACGGGGAGATCTACAACTTCCAGGAGTTGCGAGCCGGACTGCAAGAGCGGGGTCATCGCTTCGCCACCCATGCCGATGGCGAGGTGATCGTGCATCTTTACGAAGAGCGCGGGGAGGAGTGCCTGGAGGGCCTCAACGGGATGTTCGCTCTGGCTCTCTGGGACCGGAAAAGGGAGCGACTCTTTCTGGCCCGCGACCGGCTGGGAATCAAGCCCCTCTACACAGCCGAGATCCCTGGCGGGGTCGCCTTTGCCAGCGAGCTCAAGGCCCTGCTCGAGCTCCCCACGGTCGCAAGGAGCCTCAATCCGGTGGCGCTGGATCAGTACCTGACCTTCGAGTACGTGCCCGCCCCCGAGAGCATCCTGCAGGGCATCTCCAAGCTGCCCCCGGCCCACTACCTGGTGCGCGATCCGGCCACCAACCTGGTGCAACGTTACTGGGAGCTGAAGCTCCGTGAGCAAGACCGCAGCCTGTCGCCTCGTGACTGGCAGCGACTGCTGCGCCAGAGTCTCAAGCAGTCGGTGCAGCGGATGCTGATCAGCGAGGTGCCTTTGGGCGTGTTCTTGTCCGGCGGGATCGACTCCTCGGCGGTGGCCGCCCTGGCCCGAGAGGCCACCGGTCGGGTCAAGACCTTCTCCATCGGCTTTCAGGATCGCACTTACGATGAGTCCTCCCACGCCCGCCTGGTGGCCAGGGAGCTGGGCACCGAGCACCACGAGGAGTTGCTCGACCCGCGCGCCTCGCTGGAGGTGCTCGACCCGGTGGTGGACCAGCTCGACGAGCCGCTGGGCGATGCCGCCATTCTGCCCACCTACCTGCTGAGCCGCTACGCGCGCCAGTCGGTCACGGTGGTGCTGACCGGGGAGGGGGCCGACGAGCTGTTGGCAGGCTATCCCACCTACCCGGCCCACGCCGTGGCCGCCCGGCTGCCCCGACCTCTGGCCCGGGTCGCCTCCTGGATGGTCAATCGGATGCCCGTTTCGACCAGCTACCTGAGCCTGGACTTCAAGCTCAAGCGATTCTTTCGGCACGCCACAGAGCCTGCGATGCCGCGCCACTTCCACTGGATGGGCTCGTTCACGGCCGAGGACAAGCGCCGGATGTACACCTCGTCCTTTCAGGCCAGCCTCCCTCACGAGGCCACCTGGCGTCCGCTGGAGGAGCATCGGGCCGAGCTGGCCGGGCTCGACCTGGTGGAGGGCATCCAGCACCTGGACCTCCACTTCTATCTGCCCGACGACCTGCTGGTCAAGCTCGACCGGGCTACCATGGCGGTCTCGCTGGAGGGGCGCGTGCCCTACCTGGATCACACCCTGGTCGAGCTGCTGGCCCGCGTGCCCATGCCGCTGAAGTTGCGAGGGATGAGCGGCAAGCGGCTGCTCAAGCAAGCCATGAAAGACAGCCTCCCGGCCAGCATCCTCAAGCGCCCCAAGAAGGGCTTCGGCATTCCCGTGGCCCAGTGGCTCAAGACCGACCTCAAGCCGCTGCTCGACCGCTGCCTGGAGCCCGAGCGGCTACGCCGCCAGGGATTGTTCGACCCCGCCTTCCTGGGCCGGATGGTGCAGCAGCACCTGGCCGGGAAGGTGGACCACCGCAAGCCCCTCTGGACCATGTTGATGTTCCAGCTGTGGCACGAACGCTGGATGGAGTAACGCATGGAAGCGATCGCCTACGACCGGATCTGGGAGATCGAGCAGGACATGTGGTGGTATCGCGGCCGCCGCGCAGTCTGCTTCGAGCTCTTGCGCCGTCACGCCCCTCGAGGACGGGTGCTGGACGTGGGCTGCGGCACGGGATACAACCTCAAGCTCCTGGAGGAATTCGGCGAGACCTTCGGGGTGGATCCCTCTCCCGAGGCTCTGGACTACTGTCGCAAGCGAGGTTCCCAGCGGGTGCAGGAAGCCAGCGCTGAGAAACTCCCCTTCCCCGACCGACACTTCGGCCTGGTGACAGCCTTCGACGTGATCGAGCACATCGCCGACGACGAGGGGGCGCTGCGCGAGTGGAACCGGGTGCTTGCCCCCTCGGGCACGCTGTTGATCTACACCCCGGCTCTGCCCTGGCTTTATGGCGAGCACGACCGCATCGTGCAGCACCAGCGCCGCTACTACAAGGGCCAGCTGGTGCAGCGCATCCAGCGTGCGGGCTTCCGGTTGCTGCACGCTTCCTACGTCAACATGCTGGTGTTGCCGATGGTCATCGGGGTGCGCCTGGCGGTGGCCCTGATGCCGCGCCGGCCCCACGTGGAGATGAGCATCCCCTCCCGACCGGTGAACTGGGCTCTGACGCAGCTTTGTTACGCTGAGGTGCCGGTGGTGCTCGGTCCGGGGCTTCCTATTGGCCTTTCGCTGGTGGCCCTGGCGGTGAAACCTTAGGGAATGAGGTGAACCAGCAGCGCCTTCTGGGCGTGCAGTCGGTTCTCCGCCTCCTCGAACACCACCGAGTTCTCGCTTTCGAAGACCTCCTCGGTCACTTCCAGCTCGCGTTTGGCCGGCAGGCAGTGCATGAACAGGCATTTGGGATGAGCCAGCTGCATGGCCGCCTTGTTGACCTGGTAAGGCATGAATTTGGCCTTGCGCTCCTCCTCGCTGCCTTGCTGGCCGGGGCTGAGCCAGACGTCGGTGTAGATGACGTCGGCATCCTGGAAGGCCTCTTTGGGATCGCGGGTGAGCTTGACTTCCGAGCCCCAGGCCCGGGCATACTCGCGGCAGCGCTCCACCACAGCCGGGTCGGGATCGTGCCCTTCGGGGCTGGCGCTGTAGACATTCATGCCCACCTTGGCGCAGCTGATCAGGGCCGTGTGGCACACGTTGTTGCCATCGCCCAGGTAGGCGAACTTGAGCCCCTCGAGCTTGCCCTTCTTCTCCCAGATGGTGAAGATGTCGGCCAGCGCCTGGCAGGGATGATACATGTCGGTCATGGCATTGATGACCGGCACGCTGGAATAGGCGGCCAGCGTCTCCAGGTTGGCCTGGCTGAAGATGCGAGCCATGATGGCGTCCAGCATGCGCGAGAGCACCCGGGAAGTGTCTGAGATCGGCTCGCCCTTGGCCAGCTTGAGGTCATTGGCCGACAGGAAGAGCGCGTGTCCGCCCAGCTGGCGCATGCCCACCTCGAAGCTGACCCGCGTGCGGGTGGAGGTCTGCTCGAAGATCATGCCCAGCGTGCGATTGGCCAGCAGGGGCTGAAAGCGTCGCATGCGGGTCTCGGCCTTGAGCAGCTCGGCGGTCTTGAAAAGCTGCATGATCTGATCGAAGCTCAGCTCGTCGAAGCTGAGAAAGTGTCGGCCGAATAAGGTCTTCATGGCGTTCCTCCGGTTGGGTTGGTGGGCGGTTCAAGCCGCTTCCCCCCTTTCCTCCAGAGGCCGGCATGGAACAGGGCGGCCATCACCAGGCTCTGCACCGAGGTGAGGCCCACGATGGCCCACCAGATGCTGTTCAGCCCCAGCCCGTTGGTGAGGGCCAGCCAGCGCGCCAGGGGGACGCGCAGCAGGGCCGAGGTGGTGGCCACGATGGTGGGCGGCACGGTCACGCCCGCCCCCGAGAAGGCGCCCTGCAGGACCATGGCCACCCCCATGGGCAGTTGGGCGAAGGCCATGATGTGAAGGTAGGGCACACCCACGGCCAGCACCTGGGGGTCGCTCGAGAACAGGCTCACCCAGAGAGGTGCTCCCACCAGGTAGAGAGTGGTCGTGCCCAGGCTGGCCAGCATGACGATGCGCACCCCCACCCAGGCCGCCCGGCGAGCTCGCTCCATCTCCCCGGCGCCGATGTTCTGGCCCACCAGCGTGATGGTGGCCAGCGATAGGCCGTGGCAGATCAGGTAAGACAGGCTCTCGCAGCGATGACCGATGCCCAGCGCGGCCAGGGCCGCGGGTCCGAAGGCGCCCACGATGGGAGCGATCAGCATGTAGACCAGGCAGAAGGTCACAAACGCAATGGAGGGGGGAATACCGATGCGCAAGATCTCGTAGAGCCAGTGGCGACTGAACACCTTGCGCAGATCCTCGCCGGGACGGCGCCCGAGTTGGAAGGGGAGGTCCTTGAGCCTGGTCACGTAGAGGATGGTGACCAGAGTGAAGGAGAGATTGGTGGCCAGGGCTGCGCCCAGCACTTCCAGCCGGGGAAATGGGCCCGGCCCGAAGATCAGCAGGGGGTCGAGCACGAAGTTGACCGCAAAGCCGACCGCGTAGACCCGCAGAGGGGTGCGCGTGTCGCCCGCGGCTCGGAAAATAGCCGACAGGGTGTCGTTGAGGCAATGGATGGGAGCCCAGAGGAAGATAAGGCAAAGATAGCCCGTGCCGATGCGGACCGCTTCGCGGCCCTCCGGCGTGTTCCCGGCCATCCAGGCCAGCAGGTCGTCGGAGAAGAGCAGCACGGGAAATGCCACCACCACGCCCAGACAAAAGGAGGTGAGGATGCCAACGTGGGCGGCCCGCCGCGCCTGCACCGGATCGCCGGCTCCGATGCGCTGGGCCACCACGGAGTTGGTGCCGGTGGTGATGATGGCCGCCAGGGCAAACAGGAGCCAGACGGTAAAGCTGGCCAGGTTGACGGCGGCGAAGGCCAGCGTGCCCAGCTTGCCGACCCAGAAGGCGTTGAGCAGATTGAACAGGGTCTCGAGCAACATCGCTCCCATGATCGGGAGCGATAGGCGCAGTAGAGCCCGCTGAAGCGGTTCGCGGGTGAGGTCCAGGGGCTACATCTGGAAGTTGATTTCCAGCTCCTCGTAGCTATCCCGGTTGATGGTCATGGCCTTGTTCATCTTGGTGTTGCCCTCTTTGCAGAGGTTGAAGCCGTTCTCGAGGTGTTGTGGGTTCTGGTCGTCGAGGTAACGGCGGATTTCGGTCATGCCTTCCTCGTAGAGGTCCATGGCGGCATAGGCCTGCTCGGCCTCGGCCGGGGCCGAGGCGGCGTAGCCGCTTTCCTCGAGCCATTCGCGGTTGGCGCGGCCTTTCTCGAGCAGAGCTTCGTGGGTGGTGTTCAGAAAGTCGCGGAAAGCTTCCGGGCTCATTTCGCCCGAGAGCACCTGGTCGATGGCCTGGCGGATCTGGTTCAGCCGAGAAGCGATGTTATACAGGGCTGCGGGCTCCTTTATCCTGGTTGGGGTGAACTTCCACCCGGCCCGCCCATGCTTCCTTCTTGGGAGGGACGGTAGACCTGAAGTCGCTGGGCGATCTTCTGCTCGTAGCCAAGCGGGCCGGGCTGGTAGAACTGCCGGCCGACGAGCTTGTCGGGCAGGTACTGCTGGGCCGTCCAGTGGCCTGGAAAGTCGTGCGGGTAGCGGTAGCCCTTGCCGTGTCCAAGCCTTGCGGCGCCCTTGTAGTGGGCATCGCGCAGGTGGACCGGTACGGGGGCGTCGGGGTGCTCGAGGGCGGCGGCCTCGGCCGCGAAATAGGCCATCATGCTGTTGGACTTGGGCGCGGCGGCCAGGTAGGCGGTGGCCATTGCCAGGTGGTATTTGGCCTCGGGCAGTCCGCACCACTCCAAGGCCCGGGCGCACGAGGCCACCACCACGACTCCGTGGGGGTCGGCCAGGCCGATGTCCTCGCCCGCCAGGATAAAGAGACGCCGCATGATGAAGCGAGGATCTTCTCCCGCTTCCACCATTCGGGCCAGGTAGAAGAGGGAAGCGTCTACATCCGAGCCGCGCACCGACTTGATGAAGGCCGAGACGGTGTCGTAGTGCTGATCGCCGCTGGCGTCGTAGCGCAAGGCTTTACGCTGCAGGGCCTCCTGGGCTCTCTCCAGCGTGACCGGCTCTCCGGGGGCTGATTCCACCGCCAGCTCCAACGCGTTCAGGGCCGTGCGGGCGTCGCCGCCGGCCATCTCGGCCAGGAACCGGAGGGCTTCGTCCTGAGCCTCCACACCGCGCCCGCCGTAGCCTCGCTCGTCGGTCAGGGCGCGGCGCAGCATCTCCTCCAGGTCGGACTCGGTCAGAGCCTGCAGACGGAAGATGCGGCTGCGGCTCACCAGGGCCCCGATCACCTCGAAGAACGGGTTTTCGGTGGTGGCCCCGATGAGCAGGATGGTTCCGTCCTCCACATGGGGGAGCAGCGCGTCCTGCTGGGCTTTGTTGAAGCGGTGGATCTCGTCTACGAGCAGGATGCTCCGCCGCCCCGACCGCTTGAGCTCGGCCGCCCGGGCCACCTCGCGGCGAAGGTCGGCCACGCCCGAGAGGACCGCGCTCAAGGTAAAGAACTCGGCCCGAGTGTGCAGGGAGATGACCCGGGCCAGACTGGTCTTGCCGGTGCCGGGAGGGCCATACAGGATCATCGAGCTGTGCAGGTTGTCTTGCTCGATGGCCCTGCGCAGCATCTTGCCCGGCCCCAGCAGGTGCTGTTGGCCCACGTACTCGTCCAGGTTGCGAGGTCGCATGCGGGCGGCCAGCGGGGCCTTGGGGTCGAAGCTCGAGTCGAACAGGGAGGGCTCGTGCGAGGGGAGAGGGCGGCGCGGGGGCATGGGCGGGAGTTTAGCCCCCGGAGAGCCTTCGCCTGCTCGACTCGAGATTGAATTTCGAGCGCGCCGCCTCCAGGTTAGCGAGGCACTCGGACTCTGTTGCGCACCTGCTCGGGACGCTCGGCCACACTGACCTTCAGGGTGACCTGCCTGCCATCGCGCAACACGTTGAGGTCGGCCGTGGAGCCAACCGGGGTGGCCGCGATCTGGTTGAGCAGGTCGCGATCCGACTCCACCGCGCGCCCGTTGATGCCGGTCACCACGTCCTGCACCCGGGCCCCGGCCTGCTCGGCTGGCCCGCCCGGGATGACGCTGGCCACCAGGGCGCCCCGCTGGTCGGGAGCCAGGTTGAGCTTCTCGCGCACCTTTGCCGTGACGGGGGCGATGCCGATTCCCACGAATCCGCGCACCACCTTGCCCTGCTGCTTGAGCTGCTCGACCACCTCTCTGGCCAGGTTGATGGGCACCGCAAAGCCGATGCCCTGGCCGGCCGGCAAGATAGCCGTGTTGATCCCGACCACTTCGCCAGCCGTGTTGAAGAGCGGGCCGCCCGAGTTGCCTGGATTGATGGCCGCATCGGTCTGCAGGAAATCGTCGTAGGGGCTGGCCCCGATCGTACGACCGGTGCCGCTCAGGACACCCACCGTCACGGTGGCCTCCAGGCCAAAGGGGTTGCCGATGGCCATGACCCAGTCGCCTACTTCCAGGGCCTTGGAGTTGCCCAGACGAGCGGCTGGAAGAGGCTTGTCCGTGTTCAGCTTGAGCAGAGCCAGGTCGGTATTGGGATCGGTGCCTACCAGGGTGGCTGTCAGCTCGGTATCGTCCATCAGGGTCACTCGCACCTCACCGCGCCCTGCCACCACGTGGTTATTCGTCAGCACGTAGCCATCGGGGCTGATGATCACCCCGCTCCCCTGGCCCGCATTGGGCTCTGCGTCCAGGAAGGGGTTTTCCAGAGCAAATCGCCGCTGTTGGACGACCGAGATGTTGACCACCGAAGGCTTGAGCCGCCTGGCCAGCTTGGCGAAGGTGCCCAGTTCCCGTTGCACCTGGGCTTGAGTCTCATCCTCCGGCTGGGCGACGGCATAGCGTGCCCCCAACTGGAAGGCGCCCAGCATGAGCGCTACAATCAATGCAAAACTGAGTGTCGAGGCCACCAGGCGGCCTCTTTGAAAGCGATTCAAGAGTGCTCCACCTCCGGTTTCAGAAGTTCGTTTCCAAAGACTCCTGAGCGGCCGGGTTAGTTCCCGTTGCGCAGGGCTTTCCAGCGCTCGATCAGCTCGAGCTCCTCGCTGGAGAGGTCGCCGGGCACGTCGAGCTTGACGCGGGCGTAGAGATCGCCGGCCGGCTCGCCTTTCATGCGAGGCAGCCCCTGGCCGGTCAACCGGAACTGCCGGCCGGCCTGGGTGCGGGGTGGGATCTTCAGGTCCACCTGGCCGCGGGGGGTGCGGAAGTTCACCTTGCCACCCAGCACGGCGGTGTAGACAGGCACCGGCACCTCGCGGTGCAGGTCGTGACCCTTCACCTCGTAGACCGGATCGGGCCTGAGGCGCATGACCAGCACCAGGTTGTGCTCGCGCAGGCGAATCTTGGAGCCGTCCTTGACGCCAGCCGGGATTTTGACTTCCAGCGTCTGGGGGCGGCGCAACTGGCCCTGGCCGCGACAGGTGGGGCAGATGCCCTGGTCGATCAAACCCGAGCCTTGGCACTGGGGGCAGGCCTCGCGCTGGTCCAGGGTCAGGGTGCGCGAGCTCCCCTGGATGGCTTCCTCCAAAGAGACCTCGATCTCAGCCTCGCTTTCGGGGGGTTTTTGCGGTCCGCGACCGCGGCCTCGACCGCCACCGCCACCCATCTGGCCACCAAAGAAGTGCTCGAAGAAGCTCGAGAAGCCTGAGCCGCCGCCCGCTCCACCAAAGAGGTCGCCGAGATCCTGGAAGTCAAATCCCTGAGCGCCCGACCACTGACCCCCGCCCCCACGTGGTCCCCCCTGGGGCTGGTTCCAGTACATTCCGAGCTGGTCGTACTTCTGACGCTTCTCGGCGTCGGAGAGCACCTCGTAGGCCTCGTTGATCTCGCGGAACTTGACCTCGGCGTCCCGGTCGCCCTTCTTGACGTCGGGATGGTTCTCGCGAGCAAGCTTGCGGTAAGCTTGCTTGATCTCTTTTTCGCTGGCTGTCTTGGAGACGCCCAGCGTCTTATAGTAATCTTTGAACTCCATCGAGGAGTCGGCTCAGTCCTTTACCTCGTATTCGGCATCCACGACGTCGCCCTCGTTTGCGCCGCCGCTCTCGGATGCCTGGGCGCCATTGGGGCCAGGCCCGCCGTGCGGTCCGGGCTCGCCCTGCTGGCCGTAGAGCATCTTGGAAACCTCATAGATAGCGTTGGTCAGCTCCTCCAGGCCGGCTTTGACCTGGGCCAGATCGATGCTGGAAGACTCCACCGCACTCTTGAGCTTCTCGCGGGCCGTCTCCACTTTGGACCGCAGGTCCGGCGTCACCTTGTCGCCGGCGTCCTTGAGGGTCTTCTCCGAGCTGTAGATGAGGCTGTCGGCCTGGTTCTTCAGCTCGATCTCCTCCCGGCGACGTTTGTCTTCCTGAGCGTTGGTGTCGGCCTCGCGCACCATGCGATCCACGTCGTCCTTGGACAGGTTGGTGCTGGCCGTGATGGTGATCTTCTGCGACTTTCCAGTGGCCTTGTCCTTGGCGGTCACGTTCAGGATGCCGTTGGAGTCGATGTCGAAGGTCACCTCGACCTGGGGCACTCCGCGCGGGGCCGGGGGGATGTCGGTGAGCT
>CAZWUN010000173.1:0-10888 GCA_964637145.1 uncultured Burkholderiales bacterium | reverse complement strand
GGGCGGTGCAGGTCGAATCCGTGGGCGTCCCCCGTAACCCGGGCCGCCAGCTCGGCCAGGGTGATGCCCCCGGCCGGAAGGCGGGCGGCCAGGCTCCTCAGCGCGGGAATCATGGTCTGAACCCGCTCGGGGTCGCCGCGTCGAAGCCAGCGTCGTCCCCAGCTCGAGCGCAGGAAGTCCGAAAGAGAGGGTAGCGCGGAGCTCAGCTCCCGCTCGATCTGGTCCCAAGCGGCCCGGCGCCGGGCGCGGGGGTTCTCGAGCGGACCGGTGAGAAGCTCGACAGCCCTTTCCAATCCCGAGCATAGCTCGGCCTCGCGCAGGAGTTGGTCCAGATCGGGCAGGCTGACCGACAGGCTTGCAGACTTGCGCCGGGGGATGCCCAGCAACCGGTAGACGGCCTCGCGCTCTGCTTCGGTCGGACGCGCCAGCGAGAGCCGTCCATCCAGGCCCTGGCCAGAAAGCAGGCGACGGCGCAGGCGCCCGAGCAGACGCGAGAGTT
The DNA here is from genome assembly GCA_964637145.1 of uncultured Burkholderiales bacterium. Lineage (GTDB taxonomy): Bacteria > Vulcanimicrobiota > Xenobia > Xenobiales > QWHO01 > QWHO01. The sequence goes on along the minus strand of CAZWUN010000173.1, from coordinate 10,389 downwards.
CGGGCTGGCCCAGCACCTCGCGCAATCTCTTCTCGTCGCATGGCTCGCTTGCCCGGGTTGGACGGCTCACACCGCCGCCTCGGCAAACAGGGGAGTGCTCTCGACGGGCTCGAGAGCCAGGCGCGAGCCGTTCCACACCCAGCGCGAGGAATGCACGGCATCGATCCCTGGACGGGCCGACATCTGGTAGATGGCCGCCCCTCGCAGCTCTGCGAAATTGCCCCACTCACGCTCGCTGGTCATGATGAAGTCCAGATCGAAGGCCTCCAGCATGCCCATGCATTGTCCCCGCATCTTGGCGTCCACCCCCACGAAGGCCTCGTCGAGCAGGATCAGCCGGGGAGCCTCGGGGCAGGCGCTCTTGTAGTAGGCGGCTGCCGCGGCAAACTGGGGCACGGTGAGCGCGAAGGCTTTCTCGCCGCCCGATCCGGTTCCGTGGGTGCGTTTGGTCAGCCGGGTCCAGACTCCGTTCTGCTCGCGGTGCACCTGGAACTGGTGCCAGCTGCGGTAATCGAGCCCCACCGTGAGGTGCTCGACCCAGCCCCCCTCGGGGGTGAGCTTGCGAGCATCCTCGATCTGGCGCTGGAGGAACTCGCCTACTTGCTCGCGCTCCTCCCGGCTCCAGGTGGCGCTGGCCCGCATCAGGCGGCGCCGGGCGTCTTCGAGGCCGGTTGGCCCATCAGCTCGGGCGAGCCAGCGGAACTTGAACCGCATGCCCGAGCTGGTGGGGCGTTGCATGAGCTCCTCGTTGACCTGGTCCACCCACATCTCGGCGCGGAACAAGAGCTGATGGAGGTGCTCGGCGATCTCGCTGAGCAGGTGGTTCTCGATCACCTCGCGCTCGCGGGCAGTGAGCAGCCGCTGGCGCTGCTCGAGCTCGGCGGTCAGGCTCTCGAGCACTGCGTTCAGAGCGAGCCGCTGCCCCTGGTGCAGCACGTAGACCATGAACAGCTCCTGCTCGGTGCAGGCCTCGGGGCGATAGTCCTGGGAGGGCAGGTCGCTCTTGAGCTGCTCGAAGTGGTTGTAGACCGGGCCCTGGGCCCGCTTCCAGGCCTCCTCGCCGCAGTCTACCGACCCCAGAGCCTGATCCACCTCGCGCGCCACCTCAACTGCTCTGGTCAGCGAGCGGTCCAGATCCAGCGAGCTGATGGTGGGGGTCACCAGCTTCAGCACCCCCTTGCTGGCCAGTCCGCTGAAGCTCTCCACCGATGTCTGGCGGGTGTCGGTGGCGCTGGAAAGATCCTCCTGAGCCTGGCGCACCTCCGATTCCAGCCGGCCGAGCTGGCGCTCGAGGCCCTTGCTCTCCTCGCCCAGGCGCGCCCTTTCGCTATGCACGCGGGTCCGCTCCTGACGGGCCTGAGCCAGTCGCTGCAACACCGCCTCCACGGCCTGACCCACCGTCTCTTCCAGAGTGCGCAATCGCGCGCTGGCCTCCACCTGCTCGCGCTCAGCCTGACTCTGGCGCTCGAGCCGGGCCTGCTCGGTGGCCCGGGACCCCGCCAGTTGCTCGGCTGCCCGTCGGGCCGCATCCTCGGCTCGGAGGGCGAAGTCGTGGAACAGGCGGGCTTTCTCCCAGGCCGTCTGGCACTCGCGCAGCAGCTCCTTCAGCTCTTCCAGGCGTTCCACCCAGGAGGTCAACCCGGTGTCTCGCGCGTCCCGGTCGCGCTGCTGCCGGCGCTCGTCGGCAGCCTGACGGCGCTCTTCGCTGACCCGCTCGGCATCGGCCAGGCGGGCTCTGGCTGCGTCCACCTGACGTTCCACCTCGCGGATGGCCGCTCGGGCCGCATTCACCCCTTCGCGCGAAGGGACCGAGCTGGCCTCGCGTTTGAGCTGTAGCTGGCGGGCCTCCACATCCGCCAGGTTCCCGCGCAGCGCTTCGGCCCGCTGGGCCAGCTCTTCCAGCTCGCGAGCCAGCTCTTCCAGGCGTTTGCGCCGCAGCGCCTCGCGGGCCCCCTCGCCGATGTGCTCGGCCCGCTCGCGACTCCAGCGGCCGTGCAGAGGACCGAGCTGCCAGCTCCCGTCTCCGCTCACCCAGACCGCTCCACTCTCGAGGCCGATGTGCTCCAGCAGAGCCTCCACCACCGCCGTCGGCACGGGCCCCTGGCAAGGCCGCAGCCGCTCGCCCAGGTGGCGCTCGGGGCGGGGGCTGCGACCGGCCACCAGCACCGCATCCCGCTCTCCCGCGGGCAGCAGACCGCCCTCCGGGGTCACCCAGGCGTCCAACAATCCGGCACCCTCGAGCGCAGCCTCCAGACCGGCCTGCTCGGCCGGCGAGACATCCGGGGCGAAGTCGCACAGCAGGTAGAGCGGGGCCCCGGCTCGGGGCTGAGACCGCTCGCGAGTGGGAGCCAGCGGGGGCGGGATGTGACGCCCCTCTTGCAGCCTCGAGCGCTCTTGCTCGAGCTCGGCGCGGCGCTCCTGAGAGCTCTTGAGCAGGCCGCGCAACTCCTGCACTTGCTCGAGGAGCGGTCGGCTAGCCGACTCGCTGGCCTGGCTCAAGGCCGGGGTCAGGGGTTCGGAATCGGCTTCCGCCTCGGGGTCCTCGGCCCACTCGAGCAACTCCTCCAGCACCTCGGGCTCGAGCTTCAGCTCCTTCAGCCCCGCCATCCAGGTCTCCACGGCCTGCCCCAGGGCTCGGGCCGCCTGGCGCAGCTCGGAGTGGGCTTCGCGCTGACGCTCCTGGATGCGCTCGAGATCGCTCTGACGCTCTTCCTGCGAGCGACGGGCCTGGGCCAGCGCCGCCTCGGCCTTCTCCAGCTCGCGATTGCGCTGAAGCACGAGCTCGGCCTGGCGGCGACGGTCCTCCAGGGCCCGCTGGTCGGCCTCCTCAGGCAGGCCGACCTGGAGCAGCATCGCCTGCAGGGCCTCCCTGGCCTGGCGAGCTGCCTCGGTCTGCGTGGCCACGTGCTGGCGGGCCTGCAGCTCGGACTCCTCGAGCGCTTGACGCTGGCCGGCTGCCTGGCGGGTCTCTTCCTGGCAACGGCTCAGCTCGAGCTTGCCTTTCTCCACCGCCTGCCGGGCCTCGTCCAGGGCCCGGGCACTGCGCATCTCCGGGCTCTGCTGGAGGACCCGGATCGCCTCCTCCAGGGCCGCATCCTGCTGCTCGAGCGCACGCGTCTCGGCCGTCAGCTCGGCTTGCCTCTTCTGGGTAGCCTGCAGCTCCTCGCCGCTCTCGCGCAGCCTGCGCTGACAATTCTCATAGCGGCTCTGGGCCTCGCGCACCGCCACCGTGCGGCGGCGCGTGGCCACCTTGAGGTAGTGGCCGTAGCGGCTGAGAAACCTCTCCAGGCCGGTCCGAGTCTCGCTCAGCTCGGAAAGGGTACGGCGGTCATTCTCCAGCGAGCGAAAGGCTTCGGCCACCTCGCCCAGCACACCGTCGGGAATGCGCGGCAGAGCCTGGCTCAGGGTGCGGTCCAGCCCCCTTTCGTCCAGCGAGCGGGACAGCTGGGGTTGGCGCAGGCCGATCAACAGGTCGACGAAGGCCGAATAGCGGTCGGGGCCCATCTGGAAGAGCTCGGCATCTACCGCCCGGCGGTAGTCGCGAGCATTGTTGTAGACCGTGCCGCGCTCGGCCAGCGCCTCCACCAGCCGGTCCTTCTTGAGGGGCGTGCGGGACGGCGTCATCAAGAAGAGCTCATGGCCCACCCGCATGCGGGTGATGAAAAACCAGCGGGTCACGCCCGGCTTGCCCTTCGTGGCCGAAAGACCGCATCCCAGAGTCAGCCAGCGCTGCTCTCCCTCAGGGGTCCGGCGGCCGAACTCGATCCAGGTGTAGCCCAGCCGATCCTCCAGCTGGCCCATCAAGAGGTTCCACTCGGCTCGCTTGGCCGGATCGCCGTCGGGCTCGAGACGGTGCAAGGCCACCTCCCCATCGAGCAGGAAGGGAAGCGTGAGAGCCAGCACGCGCGACTTGCCGGTGCCATTGTTTCCGCGCAGCATCAGCCGTCCGCGGTGGAAGTGGAACTCCTCGGCATCGAAACGATAGAGGTTGATGATCCCGCAACGCACGGGTTGCCAGCGTTCTCTCACGACAGAGCCTCCAACAGGTCCGACTCCAGTCCCTCGGACGGGTCGGGCAGCTTGACCATGGCATAGCGAGCCAGCGCCGGGCGGGGCATGATCCCCTCGGGGGCGCACTGCACCAGCGACAGTGCCTCGAGGCGCTCGAGGGCCTCCTGGCAGAGTCTCACCTCGGCCTGCGGCTCGCTGACTCGTTTGGCCCAATTCTTGCGATAGCGACGGATCAGGCCGGCCACGTGGGCCTCGAGCTCGGCCCGCCCGACCAGGCGCTGGCCGGCGCGGGCCAGGTACTCGGCCACGAGCAGCGTGAGGTGCCCATCGGTGCCTTCCTCGGGAAGGGCCTCGTCGCTCAGCTCTTCCTCGGGGTCGACCATGGCGATGCCCTCGGCCCGAATCTCGGCCACCAGCCCCGTCGCCTCGTGCACCTCGCGCGTCATGTGAGCCTTCTGCGAGGTCAGGTAGGCCTCGCACTCAGAGTCGAGGTCAGCCGCGTAGAGCACCGGATCGTCCAGGAGTCGCCGCACCATGTGCCAGCGAATTCGCTGGTTGCGGGCCTCGCCCGACTCGGGCCAGGGCTCTTCGGTGAGGCGGCTGAGGCGGGTCTCGAAGTCTTCCTGCTCGAGCGTGGACGGGCCGCGCTGGGCACAGAGAAGCGCCGACAGCCCGGGGCGGTTGATGTTGTAGAGCGCGTCGCCCTGGCTGGTCAGGTACTGTTGCTCGTCGCCGTGAATCCGCTCCAGCAGGCGGAGCTCGAGCAGGTAGCGCACCACCGTGACCAGGTCGCTGCGCTGCGAGCGCTGGCTGAGGTCGAAGCTGAAGCCGGACTTCTCCAGCTCGGGGTCGGCCGCAGCCAGCCGCCCCACCTCGGTGGCCAGACTGCCCAGTGTGGTCTGGCGCTCGGAGCGCTCGAGGGCCGCCAGGGCCAGACAGAGCAGGGCATAGCGGTGGGGGCTGAAGGGCAAGCCACGGGTGGCGTCGCTGGTATCCGAGCGGGTTTTGTAGAGCCGGGCCAGCTCGGAGCGCACCACCAGCCGCCAGCCGGTGTTGCGCTGCAGCCATCTGCGCAGCTCCTGCTCGTGGCGCTTGACCAGCGCCAGCTCCTCCGATCCAGCCGTCAGCAAAGGGCGCATCAAGAGAGCGCGCAGCGCATTGCGCCTCTCCTCGAGGAGCGACCGCTCGCCGAATCGGCTCATCGGGGGCTCAAAGTGAGGTAGTGATCGCGGCCGGCGAGCACTCCCAGGCTGGATTGAATCTCGGCCTGGCCTTCAGCGGGCTCGAGGCGGATGTGCAGGCTGCCGTCGGTGGACACCGCCTCCACCGGCTCATCCTCAGCTCCTCGCTCGGACAGGGCAGTGCCGAGAGCGTCGAGCAAGAGGTCGAGCTCGGCCGGGTCGAGCCGGTGGAGCTGGCTGAGCCGGCGCCGCTGTCCATCGGCCAGGCGCAGGCGGGCTCGCTCGAGCTCCTCGGTCTCGGCCCGCGCCAACTCGGCCAGCAGGAGCTTGTGCTGGGAGCGGTCGGTCACCGCGCTCTGGCGCCCGCGCTTGGCGTGGGTTCCGGTCTTGCGAAAGCGCACCGAGATCTGCAGGGGAGGCGCCTCGGCCCAGCGCGTCTGGGGCGAGATGGGGTCCGTGCTGCGCTCGCTCAAGGTGGCCTCATCGATGTACAGATGGCGTGCCGGCGACAGCCCGAAGGCAGAGCGCCAGAGCCGGTGAGCCTGGCGGCTGTCGGCCTGGGCGAACCAGCGGGCCAGCGTGCAGTAGTCGGAAAACCGATCGCTCTTGTTGGAGCGCCGATCGTTCACCGTGGTGATGGCCGCCAGCAGGCTGGTCACCGCCGTGCGCGCCCGGTTGCGCAGCACCTCGGACTGGGCCGGCCCCTGCGAACCTCCCAGGAACCAGGAGCGCAGGCCCGCCCAGCGCTGGCTCCACTGCAAGCAGACGCGCTCGAAGGCGGCCTGTTTGTCGAGCGCGTCCTCGGCCTCGCGGCGGGCGGCCACCTCGAGCAGGGGCCCGATGGAAAGCTGCTCGAGCTCGCGGGCGATCTCCGCGCTGGTGGTTACCAGCTGGCTGACGAAGCGCTCCAGGTAGTCGACAAGCAGCTCCTTGTAGCCGATCAGGCCCTCTTCCGAGAGCGAGAAGAGATCGAGGCTGCGCTGCAGGCTGCCCATGAAAACCTGGGCCCGAGCGGTCAGCTGCTCGAAGCGCTCGCGCAGGCTGGCCAGAGTGAGCGAGATGCGGGCCGGGTCTTCCTCGCGTCCGAGCTGGCGCAACAGGTCGCGGATGTCGAGCAGGGCGGTGGCCTGCAGCTCCCCGGGCTGCTCGAGAGCCTCCTCGAACACCGCCAGGGCCCGCTCGGCCGCCTCGCCGTCGGCGCTGAGCTGGTAGAGATAGCGGGGCTGGTAGAACTCCTCGACGGTGGCCACTTCGGTGGTGTCGTTGAGAGAGGTCAGATTGCCCCACTCCAGCAGCTGCCGGAGCAGGCTCTGCACCTCCTGCTCGCTCATCTCGAGCTGGTTGGCCAGCTCGAGCGAGCGAAGGTGGAGCACGAAGCACTCTTTCGCCCGGGTGAAGGCCGACAGCACCTGCCGGTAGCTCGCAGCTCGATCGGCGGTGCAGTGGGAGAAGACGTGGTAGCGTTTGGTTGACATGGGATCAGTCTATCCGGTGGGGGTGACAGGTAGTGTCGTCGGTCCCAGGATGGAACGGGCTTTCCGGGTCAGGCCTGGCTCGAGGTAGACCGCGTGAATGGTTTCCTGCATGGTGCTTGAATTCTACTCAGATTTTTCGAAAGTCCTGGCGAACGTCGCCCTGAGCTGCTCGGGGAAGAGCTCGCCCCTGAATGCTCCCAGCCGGGCCAGGGCTTCGGCTCGTCCCGGGCCGCGGTCCGACTGCGCGAGCTCCTGCTCGAGCTGCTCGAGCCGGCGCAGCCTCTCCTGAAGCTCGGGATGGGCCCAGACCTGCTTGAGGAAGGCCAGGCACTCGCGAGGCCAGAGATCCCTCTGGTCCCAGGCTCCCTCACAACCGATGCACCCGCCCGACCGCCCGCAGCCTCTCGAATCGCTCCGGATGGCAGGTGAACAGCAAGACCTGCAGCCTCCCGGACACCTCCTTCAAGAGCGAGCAGGCCCGCTCCATGCGCTCCTGGTCGGTGTGGACCAGGCTGTCATCCAGCATCAGCACCTGAGCTTCGCCCCGGTCGGAGAGAAGCTCGGCCAGGCACACGCGGGCCAGGAACGAGAGCTGCTCGCGGGTGCCGAAGGAGAGCTCGCCCACTTCGGGCTGGTGGTCGGTGTAGGCGGCCACCACCGCCTGGGGCTGGAAGTCGCCCTTGAGCACCACGCCCCGGTAGCGCGACGAGGTCAGCTCGGCGAGGCGCTGGCTCAGGCGGGTCTGCAGGGGGCCGACCAGGTCATCTTGCAACTCGGACTTGGCCTGCTGGAGGGTTTCGCGCAGCAGGCGCACGGCCTGGGCCTCGAGCTCGATCCGGCGCTCTTGCTGGAAGGCCCTGCCCCACTCTTCCTGGGCGCTGGCGAGCTTCTCGTAGAGCCCTTTGAAGCGAGCCACGGCGCCGATCTTCTGCTGCATCTCGGCGGCCATTCGATCGCGATCGGAGCGCAGGTCCTCGAGCCGGGAGCGCAGTGCCGCCAGCCCCTCGCGGGTCACGGGCGTGCCCGAGGGGGGCACCAGGGCGGCCTGCTTCTCGGCCAGACTGTTTTCCAGTTGGGTGATGGCGTCCTGGACAGGCTTATCGGGGAAGGGCTGCACGAGTTTCAGGTCGGGGCGCTCGGCGGCCTGGGAGACCAGCAGCTCGTGGACGGTCTTCCAGCGACTCTCGGGGTCGTCGCGCAGCAGGGTCTCGAGCTCGCTCTGACAGGCGCGGTAGCGCTGCTCGGCTTCTTTGCAGGCCGTCTCGGCCTGCTCGATGGCGGCCGGCAGGGCCGCCAGATCGCGCTCGAGGTCTTCGATCTGATCCCCCGCGTCGGGCTCCACCGGCTCGAAGGCGTTGAAGGCGCTCACGCGGGCGCTGAGCTCCTGAGCGCGCTGAAAGCGCTCCTCGGCTTCTTGCGTGGTGTTGGCCCGCAGCACCCCCAGCAGGCGTGAGCGCTCTTGCTTCAGGGCGGTCAGAGCCTCCCACTTGCCTTCCGGGTTACCGCTCTCGACTGTCAGACGCGCCACCCCCGGTAGCTCCAACGAGAGAGCGTTGCGCACCCGATAGCTCTGGCTCTCGCCCGGCGCCAGGCTGGAGCTCTGGCTCTCTCCGTCCAGCACGGCGCGGCTCGTCAGGGGGGCCTCGGCGGTGAGGACGAGGCTGGCTGCTCCCGATTCCAGGGCCGCCTCCTGGCCGGCGATGCTGGTTTCCAGCTTGCTCAGCCGGGCCAGCTCTTCCTTGCTGGGGGCGCCCACCTGCTCCAGGGCGCGGGTGAGCAGGGCTCGCACGCGCCCCTGAAGGTTGGCTTGCAGGGCCCGCAGCTCGTCCACGTGCTTTCGGTCGGGCGGGGAGCCAGAGCGCTCTCTCAGGGCCGTCAAGCGGGCTTCGTAGTCCGAGCACGCCAGCTCGAGCGCGCGCAGGCTGGCCACGTTGCGGGCCCAGGTGGCCTGCCACGATTCCAGGGCCTTCTTCTCCTGCTCGAGGGCCTTGCAGGTTTGCAGCTCGCGCTCATACAGGTCCCACGCGCCCAGGGCTTCCTGCTCGCGGTCGAGCCGGGCCTGCAGCTCCAGCGCCTCCGTCTCCAGGGCCGCGACGTCTTGCGCCAGGTCCTGCACCTGCTCGCTCAGGCGGTCGCACTCGGCCAGCTCGGTCTCGTGCTCGCTGACGCGGTTTTCGCTCTGCAGGGTGCTGTCTCGGATGGCCTTGAGGCGGCTGTTGGCCATGGCCCGCTTGTCGGTCCACCAGCTGTCCATCTCGTCCTTGAGCGTGGCTTCCAGCCAGCTCACTCCGGGCGTGACCGCCTCCAGGCTGGCCAACTGGGCGCGCACGGACAGGGGCACGTTAGGCAGGACGGTATCGCCCTGGAGGGCCCACAGGCTGGCCAGGCTCTCGACGGGCAACAGGGCATCGAGCTGGTCCTGCAATCCCTCGTCCTGGGACACCAGCTTGCCGGCGCACTTGAGCCACGAGCCGGTGCGGGCCAGAAAGCGCTTGCTCACCTCGTACTCTTGCCCGCCGAGCTCGAACACCGCCTCCACCAGCGGATTGGTGGAGGTGCCCCAGGGACGGGCGCTCTGCAGGCCACCCTTCCCCCGTCTGGTGGGCGGCTCGAGCAAGACGCAGCGAATGGCTTCGCGCAGGGAGGTCTTGCCGGACTCATTGGGGCCGTGGATGAGGTTCAGGCCGTCCTCGAAGTCCAGCTTGACCTGGCCCAGGCCCTTCCAACCGTCGATGCGCAGGCGCTTGATTTTCATTGCAGATCTCCTTGTCCTGAACGGGCGATGAAGGTGCGCAGGAGGAGCAGCGCCTGGCGGGCCACCTCGGAAGAGTGGGGCAGCTCGGTGGGGTCCATCTCGACCGAGGCCGCCTGAGCCTGGAGGGTGGCGGCCATTCGATGCAGCAGGGGATGGCGGTAGCCGATTCGGGGAGCCACCCCGACCTGGTTGATGACGGTGAGGTGGCGACACCTGGAGGCAAGGCGCTCGAGCTGCTTGTTGAGCTCGCCCAGCTCCGCCTCGGGCAGGCTGCCGGTGAGTCGCAGGCGCAGCAGAACGTTCTTTCCGCCCGGGTGCTGCAGGTTGGGGGGACTGTCCACCTGAAGCTCCAACGATTGCCATGACCAGCGGGCCACGCGCACCGGGCGCGCGTTGACGGGCGCGAGCTCGACGATGAGGGCGTAGCCGCTCTCGCCCTCATAGTCCACCGGCTCCGGCGTTCCGCTGTAGCCGTCCATGCGGTCGAGGCTGCCCCCCAGAGCCAGGTAGTCCAGGTCGTGGGAGGCCTGATCGCCCACCGCCAAGCCGACCCGCAGCCCGGAATCGCCGGCCCGAGGGGGGATCCAGGAAAGGTCGGAGGTTCCCTGGCGGCGGGTGATGGGGCATGGATAGAAGGTCAGGCCGGGCTTGAGCTCGAGGGGCTCGGCTCGGCGCAGGATCCGAACGGGCTCCTGGAACAGGTCGGCGCGCAGCTCATAGGGGCTGTCGGGTGTCAGGGGATCGGTCTCGCCCGGCAGGATCAGCACCGGCACGGGGCTTTGACCGAGCAGGCGGGCCACGTCCATCAGAGTGCGGTGGTGGATGCGGTTGTCGGCCAGGGTGTTGCCCACCAGCACCATGGCCTCCACGCGCTCTTTCTCGGCCAGGGCCACCAGGCTCGAGAGCACGTCGAGCCGGGCCTGGCGAAGCTCCTCGGCCAGCTCGGGCAACTCGCGGAAATCGCGCC
>CAZWUN010000172.1:0-10902 GCA_964637145.1 uncultured Burkholderiales bacterium | reverse complement strand
AGACTTGTATGGAGGCGCCCCCGAAGGATAGGCAAAACCTTCAGCACGTAACGCTTAACACATTCGTCAGAATTTTGAAGGAGAACTTTATCCGTGTCTGAGGTTGTACTGTGTGGAACCGACTTTTCCCCCCTGGCGCAGGAAACCGCGCGCCTGACCCTGAGCCTGGCGACGAAGCTGGGCGCTCAACTCCACCTCGTCCATGTGGCCGACGAGCCGGACGCCAGCCGCGCTCGGCTGCAATCTGCCGCGGCCGAACTGGGCGACCAGGTGCAGGCTGAAGTGCTGGCCGGCCATCCCGACGAAGTGCTGGTCGAGCGCGCCCGAGCTTTGAACGCCCAATTGCTAGTGGTAGGCTCGCTGGGCCGGCGCAGCCTGTCCGACTGGTTGCTGGGCAGCACCGCCGAGCGAGTGGTGCGCAGCTGCCCGGTCCCCAGCCTGGTCGTGCGACAGCCTGAGCGATTGGCTTCCTGGCTCAAAGGAGAGCGCCCTTTGAAGGTGATGCTCGCCGTCAGCCTGGACGGCTCGGTGCTCGGCGCGCTCAAATGGCTGGAGTCGCTCGAGCGGGTGGGTCCGATCGAGAGATTTGCCGTGCAGGTCTCGGGCGGAGCCAACCTGGACGAGCGGTGGTTGGAGGAGGAGACCGGTCGGCTGCAGGCCTATACGGGCCTTCCCCGGGCGCAATGCCAGGTGGAGGTGGCCCAGTGGCCCGTGGAGGAGCACCTGATCACTCTGGCCGAGCGCGAGCAGGTCGACCTGCTCGTGATGGGCACCCATCTTCGCTCCGGTTTGGAGCGGCTCTGGAAGGGCTCGGTCTCCATGGCCGTGCTGCAGCGCGCTCCGATGAGCGTGGCCTGCGTGCCTGGCTCCTCCCACTGATCCGCGCAGGACCCTGGCTGGATCCTTCCAGGCAGGGTCCTGCCCCGCTGGGAAGATTTTGGCCCGACCGGCGCCAGAGAGAACATGCGCAAGAATCTCCTGTGGCTCGGCTCCCTGGTCGCCCTGGCGGCCCTGCTCTCCCCCCTTGGCTCTCAAGAGAAGGACCGGCACGCTGTCTGCCGAGTGGACCTGACCACCAACCGCTATGAGATGTCCCCTGGGGCTCCCATGAGCTGGGTGCAGGAGCCCTCGCAAGGGCGCGCCGTCTTGAAACTGACGCTCCATCAATATCGCAAGGCTCGCTTTACCCTGACCTATGGAGCGCAACCCGAGGGTTGGACCCTGAACATCGCCGATTCGTCCTCCTGCAACGGCTACGGGGGGGACGGCGCGACTCAATCCAACGACGCCGAAGTGCAGATTGTGGGGCGCGACCTCTCGGTCTGGGGGAACGACCAGATGATCGGCCAGCCCACCCACAAGCTTTACGACCTGCGCGACTTCGCTTCTGGCACCGTAGTTGTGGAAGTCTCCGACGGCAGGGTCACGGCCGGAAAGGCCGCCTGGCAGCACCCGGCTCTCTTCGCCCTGGCAGGCCAGCCGGACAAGGAGGGACCGGTCAACTACGACATCTACGCTGGCTTTAACCAGGTCGTTTCCGGGGGGCGCACCGGCAGCGGGCTGACCAGGGTGATGGTTGAGCTGCTGCCCTGAGTTTTATGAACAAACTGGGGGGAGCCAGAAACATATCCGAAAGGATTGTTACATGCTGTTAACCCGTCCGCAACAGTCGAGGTAGGCAGGGGGGCTATCCTGAGTCCAAGACACTTCGCTCGGGAGGACTCGCATGGCCACCTCGATTCCTAAGACTGGCGGCGCCGGCGGCGGCGGCGGAACCCTTTCTCCCCAGGCCCAGGCGCAGCTGGTGGCGGCCAGTCAGCAGATCATGCAGCAGACGGCCATCCAGAACCAGCAGATGATCGCCCAGAGCCAGGCCCAGCTCGACCAGATCACGGGCGGGGTCGGCAAGCTCGGGGGGCCCACCGGCTTTGAGAATCTGGCCAACAACATGCTCGGGCCGGTGACCGGGGGCGGGCCATTGGCCAATCAGGGCGGACTGCCTGGCGCCGCGGGACTCGATCCCACCGGCGGCCTGGGAGCCACTCCCGGGCTGGGCACGACCCCGGGCCTGGGAGCCACGCCTGGCCTGGGTGGACTGGGCACGACCCCGGGCCTGGGAGCCACGCCTGCTGTCCCCGGAATCACTCCAACGCTGGACCCGACCGGACTGGGCGCCGGCAACCTCGCCTCGCCCCTGGGCGGCCTGATGGGCGGCATCGCCTAGCAAGAAGTTTAGCTGTACTGTCGGCCCTCCAACTCGCATAGCTCGCGCGCCTGGGTCAGATAGGAGAAGGCCTGGTTGAGCGAGCGCAGGTTCTCCCCGACTGCCTCCAGGTCGCGCCGCTCCAGGGAGCTTACCAGCGCTCGAGTAGCCGCCTGCCCTCGGGCATAGCCCTGTTCGCTCAGCTCCAGCACTTTGCGGGCGGCCTCGTTGGCGCGTGAGCCGAGCTGACGGGCGTTGGCCCGGTTCTGCCCCAGAGAAGTGCTGAAAAGCTGCTCGAGCTCGGCCAATTGCTCGTAGATCGGCGCCCGGGTCTGTTGCCCGCGCACGAAGGCTTGCAGCTGGGCCCGCAGGCTGTCGACCCAGGGCGAGTAGCTCGGCCGCACTTCCAGGCACCCCAGCTCGACCCTCAGAACCTCGGCGTGGCGAGCGTGCAGCTCTTGTAGCCGAGCGCAAGCCGGCTCCGGGTCACTGGCCAGGCTGTCGAGCAACTCGACCAGCGCTTCGGCGATCTCGGCCGCCTCGGGCAGATAGTGGGCGAGCTCATCGTAGTAGTCCACCAGGGGCTCGATCTCGGCTCGCATGGCTTCAGGCCCCCGGCGGGAGATCTGCTCGAGCAGTGTCTCCCGTGGAGCGGACCGTCGCTCTTCTCCCAGCCAGGCCGAGGTCAAAGACCCCAGGAACTCCTCGTCTTCCATCAGGCGACCTTCAACTCGTGGCGCAGCCAGTTGACGAACTCGAGTCGGCGCAGGTCGGGGTCGAGCACGTCGTCATCCAGGCCCAGACGAAATCGCAGGGCCCGGTTGTCGGGTTGCTCGGCCAGGGCCTCGTAGCTGGCCACGTAGGATTGCGCTTCCTCCGGGCTGGCGAAGAACCCCTCCCGCAGCAGGACCGCCTGGCGGGCCGCCATCAGCCGGGCCATGGATTGGATGGTGAACTCGGGGTGATACTGAACGGCCCAGAAGCTTCCTTTCAGGTGGCGGATCACCGCCGCCTGGATACGGGTGAACTCGCTCTCGGCCAGGAGCAACGAGTCGGAGGGCAAGCGGGTGACCTCGTCCAGGTGGCTGGTGAAGCTGTCGAACACCGGCGGCTTGCCCGTGAACATCGGGTGCGCCTGTCCGGCCGGGGTCAGGCGGATCTTCCGACTCACTCCGATCTCGCGACCGCCAGGATGGGCTTTGACCTCGCCCCCGGCGACCACGGCGGCCACCTGCAAGGCCCAGCAACTCCCGAAGCTGGCAACACCCTGCTCGAAGCCGCGTCGAGCCAGCTCGAGGTGAGCTGCCAGGCGTTGGTCGGAGGTGTCGTGCAGGGTCAAGTTACAGCCGGTCCAGAGCACTCCGGTAAAGCCGTCTAAATCGGGCAGGCTTACCTCGGGGTCGGAGGGGAACACCACCTCGCTGGTCGCCCCGGGCAGATAGTCTTGCAGCATTCCGGCAAACAGCTCGTGAGCCGGCGCCACGCCGGCGCAGCACAGCTCATCTCGCGATGCGGCTGGATAGCCGTCCACGATCAGGAATCTCACGCTCGCCAGTTCTCCTCCTGCGCAGGGCGCCCTGCAGCCAGCGCTCAATTTTCAGGCTCCTTCGCCAGAAAAAGAAGAGGGCGCCCCCCGAAGGGACGCCCTTTGTACCACCACCAGACTAAACTTTAGCTGTGCATCTGGGCGACCGCTTCGTCCCACTGGGTGTCCTGGGAGAGCTTGAGGTTGGCGTAGTCGGACGAGCTGGTGTTGTGCAGCTCGATGCTCATTCCCCTGGCTCCCGGATAGTTGTCCGAGTGCTGCTCGGCCACCACGGCGTTGCTTACGGCGGCCATCAGGCGGTCGGCGGCGCCGGCCAGGTAGCAGTCCTGGGCTTGCACGCCGGTTTTCACCTGATTGGCGAAGTCGGACAGGTCCTTGTAGTCGTAGAAGCCCTGAGTGTTCTCGGCCGCGGTCGTGAAGGTATCCTTGCTGACCTGGGAGGTAGCCATCGCGTCGGCAAAGTTGTCCAGAGCACGCTTCACAGCGGGCATCTTGGCGGTCTCGATGGCCGACATGGTGGGCAGGTCGTCCTGGTTGCCCTGGGCGCAGATGACGACGTGGGTGGCCACCTGCTTGGGATCCATGTTGAAACGGGTAGCAGACAGCTTCTGGTCGAGGCTCTTGAGGGTGCCTTCGGAGAGCACGCGGTTGTACTCCCAGCCCGCGCCGCCCTCGACTTCCTGGGAGGCGACCAGGTAGTTGATCTCGTCCTTGAGCTGGTAAGCCACTTCGGCCGAGGCCATCAGGCACGCATCAAAGCCGAGCACGTCGATTTTCTTGCCGGTCTCTTCGCGAGCCAGTTTGAGGCCGGCCTCGATGTCCGGGGTGCTCATCCATCCGTTGTGGCTCCAATCCTGGGCAGCGCCCTTCCAGCCGTCGCCGTGGTCGGAGATGATCAGCATGTAGTTCTCGGCCGGATACTCTTTCATACCCCACTTGACGAAGTCGGCCAGGGCTTCCGGGGTGGCCGTGTTGTAGCTGCCCAGGTCCTGCTTGACGGGGGCCTTGAGGCCCGGGGTCTGGTCGGGCACCAGCTCGATGCGCTGAGCGGTTCCATTGCGAGGGCCGTGATCGGTCTGAGCGATGACATACATCGTGTCGGTCGTTCCCACCCGCTCGGCCTCGTCCAGGTCGGACTGCATGAAGCGGTAGAGGTTGTTGTCCGAGGCGGAATAGACCATCACAGTCCACTTCTTGGTCACCGGCGCGGGCGGGGGCTCGGGCGGAGGCTCGGGAGTGGGCGGGGGCTCAGGAGCGGGGGGCTCGGGAGCGGGAGGAGTCGGGGGAGTGGGGGGCTCTTCGTCCCGCTGACGGGTACCCGAAAGAACCACGCTGTCCTTGGAGCCGCAGTTACAGGCGGTCTGCGGGGCAGAGCTTCGGCCTGGCATTGCCAGGGTGTTGTAGTTGGCGTTGATGCTGGACAGGGTGTTCACGTGGGGCAACCTCGTTTCAGGAATTTTTCAGTGCGAGTTGTTGCCCATAATCTAGTCAGCCGGGCGACTCATGAGTTTGCCGGGTTGTGAACAGAAGAACGGGGGAGAGGGGTTACTTGCGGCGGACGCGCACGCCGGCCAGGGTCACGAATTCTGAGCCCTCGTGGATGGCGCCGGCACTTTCCTGAGCCGCCCGCGCGTCTTGGCTGGTGCGTGGATCGATCGCCTGCACGGCGCTTACCCGGCCTTCCCGGCCCACGATCATGATTGAGCCGTCTTCCAGCAGGTTTGGAGGTCCCAGGCTGGGCTCGCTCAGCGGATGCTCCCAGCGAAGCTGTCCGGCTGTGTCATAGCCTGCCAGGCGGGGCGGGTCGTTGGCTGCCACCAGCAGGGTGCCGTCGGGAGCCTGAGCCATGCCCGAGACCAGAGAGCCGGCAATCGTCCACTCGCTGACCGTCTTGCCAGCGTCATCCAGCCGTCTGAGGGTCGTTGTGCCCGATTCCTCGCCCCGGATGGCCAGCAAGGACTGGCCGTCCGCCAGGAGCAGCGGGCTGCAGCGAATGGTGCGGAAGGTGGTTTTCTCCCAGGCCTGAGAGCCATCCGGTCGATAGGCGGTCAGCGTCCCGTGGTTGTCGTCGCAGAGGATCGCCCGACCGCATTCACTCAGGGCCGGGGGAACCTGTAGATTGGCCCAGCGGGAGCCCTCATGGCGAAACACGACCTGGCCACTCTGATCCAGGCACTCGATGGTGCGCTCGTCCACTTGCAAGAGGGTGCGGCCACTCACGGTCACAGGTGTCCAGAGCAAGGGAGCCGACAACGAGTTGGTTCGCTCCTCCAGTTGCCGGCTCCAGCCCGGAGCGCGGACTTCGATATTCTCGTGCCTGTGGTCCACCGAGGGCATCATCGGATCGAAAATGTACTTGCCCGTTGTGGACCAGATGACCTCGAGGCCTTCGGCCCCGGGAGCCTGGAATCGGCCTTCAGAGGTGGCGACGGGCTGGGGCTCTTGTCCCGGAACAAGGCGCACCAGGCGCTGCACGCCAGGATGCTCGACGGTCGTCTTCGGCTCGCGCAACACTGCCAGAAAGCCGCCCTCGCTTGGGACCAGGGGAAACTCGACCGGTGCACCCAGAGAGACGCTCCAGCACTCGCGCACTTCAGGCCGTGCAAAGAGCTTGTGGGCCGTGGTGCGGGTGGAAAAAGTATCCTGGGGGGCGCAATCGGGCGCAGGGGCAGGCGCGGAGCTGCTTGTGACTGCTCCCCAACTCACCCTTGCGAGGATGGGCCCGACCTGCAAGCGCCTGGCTCCTTTCAGCTTTGCTTCAGTTTGCCAGGTGATACTGAAAGAAAGCTCACAAAGAGGGTTTGTCATGAATGTCGTCTCCACGGCCTTGCGGCCCATCCCGGCCAGCTCAGCCCAGTCCCACCAACCCGAGAAGAACGTCGGAGCTGATATCCCCGGTTATACCGGCCCTGCAGACGGCCGCTCGGCACCTCGCTATGGCGCCATCCTCCGCCCCCTGACGAAAGCCCTGGTGGCCGGTCGCTATCGCCTCGAGGTCGAGGGGCGCGAGAATCTTCCCGCCGGGGGAGCCCACGTCTATGCCCCGACTCACCCCACGATTTTTGACCCCCCTGTGGTTGCGGCTGTGCTCGACCGCGACGTGCGGTCCATGGCCAACATTCGCACGATGAAGGGCTTCAACGGTAAGCTGATGACCTGGTCGGGTGCTTTCCCGGTCGATCGCGCCAACGCTTCTTCCACCACGATCCGGCACTGCAACGAGATCCTCAAGTCGGGAGTGGGCCTGTGCATCTATCCAGAGGGCGGCATCGCCGATGAGGAAGCTCGGGGCACCGTCGGCCCTCTGAAGAAGGGGGTCGCCTCGGCTGCCGTCAACGGCGGGGCCGAGTCGATCATACCGATCGCCATGCATTACCATCCTGACGACAAGTCGCGCCCGGGCGAGGCCGTGGTAGGAGCTCTGGCCGCGGCGGGCGTGGCCGTGGGCACCGCTCTGGCTTCTTTCTCCGGACCTCTTACGCGAATCATAGCGGGCGCGGCGGCGGGGGCCATCACAGGTGGCTATCTTTACGGTCGCAAGCAGTGGCACGACAATCCACCTACCAAAGCTTACAACCAGGCGCCCCAGTATATGGCCATGCTCAAAGGGGCGGCTCTGGGAGCACTGGGCGGGGGAGTGGCCGGCGGCATCGCTGCCGCCCTGATCCCGCACGCCGGAGTGGCGCTGGCTGCTTCGGGTGGCCTGGCGACGCTGGCGGTGGCCAATGCCTGGCGAACTCGCGAGATTGCTCACGTCATCGTGGGCAAGCCCCTGATCGTTGCCGATTACGTGAGTGCCTCCGGAAGCTCGAAGAAGGCGGCGATCTCTCTGACCGAGGACCTGCATCGCTCACTCGGGCGGGCTAAGGAGCAGCTTACCGGTACGCCTTACGACGATTCTGCACCAAAGTTCCGTGGCCGGGTGGAAGAGACCGTTCAGGATGGCGATCTGGGAAATCTCTAGGAATAATCGACCGCGCCTGTCGTCGCTGGAATTGTCTGGAAGGTCTGGCTGAAGCCACCGGAAGAATCTCCAGACGCATCACCTGTGAAGCCCCCAATTTCAGAATTCTTTAACGCGCCCGTGCCATGGTGTGGTTACAACTAAATATCAGATTGGGGCGATGAAGTATGCAGCGGATCTTGATTCCTGGCCAGGGTGGGGGACTCTTGTTGCCGCGGAAGGCATTCCCACAGGCGGCAGCAGAGGAAGAGGTGACGACGCTACCGACCCCGGCCGAGAAGACCGAGTGGGACAAGCTACGAGAGCGCTCCAATGCGATGAAGCTGATCGCCGAGGTAGAGGCCAAAGCAGCCCCGATCGTGGCCGACCTCAAGAAACTGGACGAAAGCGGCCAGGACGACCTCTTCCCGGAGAAGGGCCAGGCCGGTTACGCGAACCGCCAAGTGGCCGGGCCGGGCCTGGGATTCAACAGCCAGGTGACCGAGTCGCATGACGCATTCCTCCGTTTCGACACCACCAGCGGAGAATTACAGGAGTTTCGCCAGCGAGTCGTTCGTGAAGGCGATGAGCAAGAACTGGCCATCGTCAAAGAGGATGGCGACACGGAATACTCGCGCACCCAGGGCACCTGGCGGGAGATCGCGATCGCCCACGCCGATGGAACTTTCTCCAGCCAGAAGCAAATTCGCATCACTCCTGAGATGCAGGAGATGCTCAAGCTCCAACTGGCCATGAAGCTGGCCGGGGGTGGAGGAATGGGCGAAGACTCCCCGTTCTAAACTCCTTTCTCATCCACGTAATGGTAGCTCAAAGAGGCGGTGGTTTCAGCCACCGTCTCTTTGTATGCTGGTGTATGAAAGTAGTCGGCTACCTTCCCCTGCATCGCGAAGACTTGCTCGGCCGGGGCCCAGCGCACGACCTCGCCCTCCTGGTCGAGTACTCTGCCTTCGGCCAGAGCCCAGGAGGCGGCCACCAGGCCGCGTGGCAGCAAGTCGCGGCAGAGGGCTCTCAGTCGACCTTCCAACTGAGGGGTGACGAAGTGAAAGTGAGACGAATAGAGCACGCCGTTGTGAAAATACTCGGGGATGTTGACCACGGCGTCCAATTCCATCCGTTTGGACCAGTTCAGCAACAGGTCGAGCGAGCGTCGAAAAACTCCCAGTCCGGGATGATCCTGACCGGGCAGGGGAGGCCGATCAGGGGTGAATTGGCCCAGAGGGTGCTGAAAACTCACCCAGTCCCAGATGAGCGCGCGAATGGAGGTTCCATCCGGTGGGAAGAGCAGCGTCCCCCAGTGGGTCTTGAGCTCCACCAGCAGGTATCGCTGTCCCTCGGCCGTTCCAAACACCGTGAACCGATCCTCGAAAAGGGTCAGAGGCGGCATTCCGGGAGCCGACCCGCAGTAGGCCTCAAAGTGGTGATATCCGCGCTGGCGCAGGGCGCTCAGAATGCTGACTTCCTCGAGCTCCTCGAGCACCTTCTCGGGGGCGAAACGGCCAAAGAGCAGGCCGGAATGCTCGTTGCGCACCAGGGTTCGGATGATGTCCTCCTCGCTCAGATCCCAGAGAAAGTCCGAGGTCTCCAGGCGGGTCGGCTGCATGTTCGGGAGTCGGCTGCGAAGCCGCTCGAGCTTTTCTTTCATGGCAGGGCCTCCCAGAACAGTCGACGGATCTCCGAGGACCCTCGCACATTTGGCTCGATGTCGAAACAGATCCAGCCCGTCGGGTCGTCGGGTCGATAGTGGGCGTAGCCACGGTCGGCGTGGCGCATCCCGTGGCCGAGAAAGTGGCCGTGAATGTCGATCAGGCGGGCGCCTGTCGCAGCCGCCAGCTCTCGCAGGTTGCCGTTGAGCTGGCCCAGGACTGGCAGGCCAGGAGTGAATCGGTCGTGACCACTCTGCACGCGGCCGGTTCCGTCGCTGGGGTCGTAGACGTTGCCGAGCAAGACGGTGGAGTCCGGGTAGTAGCCCTTCAAGAAGCGTACGATGGACTCGATTCGAGCCAGAACTTCGGTCAAATCACGCGAGCCGTGGTTCAACAGAGCGATCAGGTCGTTGCCCCCAACCGTCAGACTGATCAGGGTCGAACCGGGCTCGCGGGGAAGATGATCGAGCTGGTCGAGCACCCCTTCGCTGGTCTGCCCGTCTTCAGCTCGGTTCAACAGCCGGCAGGCAGGGTTCAGGTGCACCAGGTCGCGCCCGACGAACTCGGCGTGAAACTGGTCTTGGTTGCGGTGCAAGAGGGAGGCTGCCCCCAGCCCCGGGCCGGCAAACTTGTCGATGCTGAGGCTGTCACCCAGGGCCAGGTAGAGCACGTAGCCACGGCTTGGCATGCGCCTCCATTCCCCGAAATCTCTCGCTCTCCTGGACAGGTTGGTGAATATCTTTCGCAGATATGCTACAATCGAACAGGCCCGCCAGCGTAGCGAATATTTTCTTGACATCCTGGACGCATGCGGGTAAGCCATGGCACAACAATGAAGCATCTGGGAGCAAAAATACTGGTCCTGGTCCTGGTCCTGGCGCTGATCGCCCTGGAGTCGTGCCTGGGTCTTCTTACTTTACGTCTGGGAGGGCTCGAGCC
The DNA here is from genome assembly GCA_964637145.1 of uncultured Burkholderiales bacterium. Lineage (GTDB taxonomy): Bacteria > Vulcanimicrobiota > Xenobia > Xenobiales > QWHO01 > QWHO01. The sequence goes on along the minus strand of CAZWUN010000172.1, from coordinate 607 downwards.
CGGCCCTGTAACCCACCAGAGCGATGCCGTGATACGGGTGGGCTTTTTTGGAATCCCGTCGCGGGCCGAGATTCGAGTCAACGACCGGTTGCTGCCTCCCCGTATCCTCTGGGGGCAGGCGGCCATCGAGTCGGGCCGGCCAGCTCAACTGCAAGAGGGCCAGAACCAGGTGCGCATCAAGTTGTATCCGCTCATTCCGGTGCGCTTCGTGGAGAGGGTCTGGACGGTGCGACTGGATTCCGAGGCTCCCCCTCTGACCTTGAGCACCCCTTCGATCGTGCCCGAGACCGCTTTGCACCTGACCGGTCAGACCGAGCCGGGAGCCCGACTGAGCGTGCGCCTGGGCGAGCAGGAAGTGGATGCCGTGGTTGACGAGCAGGGCAACTTCGTGGCCGACCTCCAACTCGAGGACGGTACCAATGCCCTGGTTTTGACCGCGGCTGACCCTGCCGGCAACGAGACGGTTCTCGAAAAGTCTTTGATTTGCGACCAGACTCCACCACTTGCTGGGGCGGTCACGCCCGCGCCTTCGGCCGTGCTCGGGAAGAACAGTGGGCTTCTCTTTGTGAGTGCCTCTGACCCGGACAGCGGGCTGGAGTCTGTCCGG
>CAZWUN010000171.1:0-11022 GCA_964637145.1 uncultured Burkholderiales bacterium | reverse complement strand
CCCGTCGCACGCCTCTCTCGGGCCTTTCGCAGCCTGCGGATCGACGAGGGCACCACCGAGCTCCAACACCTCATTCTGGCCCGGGAGCTGTGTAAAGATGTGGACCCCGCCTGAGCGCATCAAGCACGAGAAGCCCGAGGGAGGCTGGCCCGACGCCCAAACGGCCGCCTCGGCCCGGCTGTTTTCTCCCGTCCAGGTGGGTCCGATCCAGCTCGAGCAGCGAACCTGGGTACCGGCCATGGTGCCCTGGCGAGCCACCGAGGAAGGCTTCGTCACCCCCGACGTGATCGATTGGTACGCCCGCTTTGCGGCCGGACGGCCGGGAGCGCTGGTGGTGGAAGCCACCGGCGTGCGCGACATCCCCAGCGGGCCACTGCTGCGCATCGGCCACGACCGCTTCCTGGAGGGTCTCAAAGAGCTGGTCCAGGCAGTGCGGGAAGCGAGCCAGGGCCACACCAGGCTCTTCATCCAGCTGATCGACTTTCTGGCCATCCGTCGCCGACCCGAGCCCGGCAAGTTCTTCGCCCGCTTCCTGGAGCTGACCGAGCGCCACCGCTCCCACTTCCCGGGTCTGACCGACGAGGCCATCCGCGAGCATCTCGCCGGTCTTCCCGATCCCGAGCTCGACCGCTATCTCGACGAGCGCGAGTTAGAGTCGCTGCGCTTCGGCTGGCGCGAGCGCATCATGGACCTGGACAAGCCCCACATCCTGGAGCTGCCCCGGGTGCTGCCCGACATTTTCGCCCGGGCCGCCCGGCGAGCGCGGGAGGCGGGCTTCGACGGCATCGAGCTGCACTACGCCCATGCCTACACCATGGCCAGCTTTCTGTCGGGGCGAAACGATCGCCCGGATGGCTACGGCCAGACCCGCCAGGGCCGCATCCGTCTGCCCCTGGAAGTCTACCGGGCGGTGCGCCAGGCGGTGGGCTCCGACTTCGTGGTGGGCTGCCGCTATCTGGCCCACGAGGGCATCGAGGGCGGCTACTCCCTCGAGGACGCCGCCTTCTACGGCCAGGAAATGGCCCGCGCCGGCATGGACTTTCTCTCGCTGTCGCGGGGGGGCAAGTTCGAGGACGCCAAGCAGCCCCCGGTGGGCTGGGCCGTCTATCCCTATACCGGACCGAGCGGCTATGAGTGCATGCCCACCGTCCTTTCCGACCAGAAAGGGCCCTTCGGACGCAACGTGGAGAGCGCCCTCCCCATCCGTCAGGCACTGCGCGATCAGGGGCTGGACACGCCGGTGGTGGTCACCGGAGGCATCTGCAGCTTCGCCCAGGCCGAAGGGCTGCTCGGCGACGGCAGTGCCGACATCATTGGGGCCGCCCGGCAGAGCCTGGCCGATCCCGACTGGTTCCTCAAGATGCAGCTCGGACGAGGCGAGGAAGTGCGCCGCTGCAAGTACACCAACTACTGCGAGGGGCTCGACCAGAAACACAAGCAGGTGACCTGCCAGCTGTGGGATCGCCTGGGTCTGGACGAGCCCGGCTTGAAACTGGCCCAGGACGGCAAGCGCCGCCTGACGGCCCCGAGGTGGACGCCATGAAGATCTCCGTCATCGGAGGGGGGCCCGCCGGGCTCTACTTCGCCATCCTAATGCGCCAACTGGGCCACGAGGTGGAGGTTTTCGAGCGCAATGCCCGAGATGCGACCTTCGGCTGGGGAGTAGTGTTCAGCGACAAAACCATGCGCTACCTGGCCGAGCCCGACCCGGAGACCCACCGCCTCTTGCTCGAGCACCTGCGCACCTGGGAGAACGTGGATATCGTTCACCGGGGGGAGCTGATCTCGGTAGCCGGGAACCGCTTCTCGGGCATCGCCCGCATCGCACTGCTGGAAGTCTTGCAAAAACGCGCCTCCGAGCTGGGGGTCGCGCTCCACTTCGAGCGCGAGGTATCCGATCCGCTGGAGCTCTCAGCCGACCTGATCGTGGGGGCCGACGGGGTCAACAGCCTGGTGCGCGCCCGCCTGGCCGAGCATTTCGAGCCCTCCCTGGAACTGGGCAACAACCGCTACATCTGGTACGGCACGGCCCAGCCCTTCGGGGGACTGACTCTGACCTTCCGGCCCACCCGGGAGGGTCTCTTCATGGCTCACAGCTACAAGTACAGCGAGGATCTCAGCACCTTCATCGTGGAGGTGGACGAGCCCACCTGGCGCAACATCGAAGAGCTGGAGGAGCCGGCCTTCCACAGCCTGCTGGAGCGAGTCTTCGCAGACGATCTGGGGGGCCATCCCCTGCTGAGCAATTTTTCCCGCTGGATCCGCTTCACCGTGGTCAAGAATCGGCAATGGTTCTACCGCAACGTCGTTCTGCTGGGAGATGCCCTGCACACCGCGCACTTCTCCATTGGATCGGGCACCAAGCTGGCGTTGGAGGATTCGATCGGGCTGTGGGAGGCGTTCCGCGCCCATCCGCGGGTGGAGGATGCCCTGCCAGCCTTCCAGGCGGCCCGGCAGCCCCAGGTGGAGGAGTATCAGACCATCTCGGAGTTGAGCCGGCACTGGTTCGAGAACGCCCGCCAACTGATGCACCTCGAGCCGCTGCCGTTCGCCTACGAGGCCATGACGCGGAGCTCCCGCCTCGATGACAGCAGCCTGGCCCGCCGCGACCCGGCCTTCGTGGCCGCCTACCGCGAGTATCTGGCCCGGGGAGCCTGACCGGTCCAGACTCAGTTCTGACTGGAGGAGCACAAGGCGGCCGCCAGGTAGCGGCCGAGTAGCTGGTGAGCCTCCGGGTCGAGCTCTGGGATGACCAGTCGCGCGATGGAGCCGCGCGACTCCAATACCACCGCCGAGAAGGTCAAGGTCTGCTCGGGCAGATGCAGGTCCACCCCGATGGGCTCGTCGCTGGCCGGCAGGGGGAAGGGCATCTCGACTCGCAGCCCGCGCAGGCTGACATCCAGCACCTTCAGGCTCTGCAGGCCGCAGCTGGCGGTCAGGTCGGGGGCCGACACACGCACGTAACGGCGCCGCTCGAGCGAGAACAAGATGGCCTCCTGGCGCTCCACCCCGACGTGCTGACGACCTTCCGGGCCAACAGACGTCCAGGCCACCCGTCCCTCGAAGCTGAGATCGGGCTCCAGCGAGACGACCTCGAGCAAGCTGCCCACCTCGACCGGGTGGTCGGGATCGCACTCATAGCGCAGGCCGCCGGGCGAGACGTCCAGGCAGCGGGCCGGATAGGCAGTCTCACCGGCCCTGACGGTCAGCTGCCGCTCGGCCGGGCGCCTGGGGGCGGACCGCTTCTCCAACAGCAACTCCTGTTCGGGCCAGGGAAGGGATTTCTTGAGCATGAGCAACCTCCGAATTGGCGCCGCGCCCTTCGGCTTACCCGCATCAGTTCCTTCCGCTCAAAGAGATTCGAGCGCGGCCCTCAGGGCAGAAAGGGTGGGAGGATGCCGATCGCACAGGCTGCGAAACTCATCCCAGTCGAGCAATCGACGGCAGTGGACCTCAATGGCTACCGGATAGAAGAGGGGCTCGTGATCGGTGGCAAAGGCCACCTCAACACCCTCAGGGACGGCCGGCGGGCGAACATAGGAGACATCCAGTGGCCGATAGGCGTAGCCCAAAACCGCCAGCACCTTCAGGCAGCGACGCTGCTCGTCGAAGTAGAGCGGCACCAGGCAGCGTACGTCCTGGCCAACATCCGGGTCACCGGCCAGATTCTTCACCCAGCCCTGAGCCACCCGGCGGTCGGCCACCGGCCAGGGCAAGCCGATCTCGAAGGCGGACTGAGACGCGCAGCCGCGAAACAGAGCCTCCATGAAATCGAGCTCCTGGCTCAGGGGCAACTCGACCGGGCCTTCCCGGGTCTGGCGCGCCATCAGCCCCGAGAGGGCCTGGCGACCGAACGCTTCCTCCAACACCTGGCGTGCGAAGGCATAGCTCTCGGCCCGGCGCTGGTAGTAGGTCACCAATGGCTCGAGGCTCAGCGAGGGGCGCACCTCCAGCCTCTCGCGCCAGGCGGCGCAACCGAGGCGGGGGAGCTCGAGTTGCTTGACGTGGGTCTCTCGAGTCATGGCCAGGACTGCCCGACACAGCTCGCGCAGGCAGGCCTGGTAACCCTTGCCTCGCTCCACCCTGGGACTCTCCAGCGCCTGGTCGGGCCTCAGGAGGGGCTCGAGGCACCACTGCTGGTGGGTGTACCAGCCGTCCTCGGGGCCGGGGGCCAGGCTCAACTGGCCCTGCTCCACCCGCCGCATGAGCTCGTCGATGAGGTCGAAGCCTTCCGGGATAGGGTTCTGGCCCAGTAACTGTCGGGCCAGGTCGGTCTCCACCGCTCGCGAGGGAGGGAAGACGGCCCAACTCGCGCCGGGCCGCCCCAGGGCGGCTGGCTCTTCCACCAGGGTATTGGTCAGCCGGGCGGCCAGGCGCAGGTGAGTCTCGTAGGTCTCTCGACCGGGGCCGAGGCTGTCGAGGAGTGACTGAGCCCGACCCGACTCGAGGGGAGACTGCAGAAAACGGTCGCGGCGGAAGATGCCCACCAGCTCTGGGCTCCAGGAGTAGAACGCCAGCGGGTGCGAGCGCTCGCGAGCCCCCAGAAACTCGGCCATGGCAGGAAGTCCGAGCTGCTCGACCTCGGGCGGCACAGAAGGCTGCAGGCCGCGCAGTCGCAGGCCCGCCCACAGGTGAGAGGCGGCTTCGGGTGTGACCATCGAGCGTTCCAGCCAACCGGCCAGAAGCTCGTTCTTCCCCCTCAGACGTCCTGCGCCCCGGTCGGCGGCCAGCTCGACGGCCGCCATCAAGCCATCATCGAAGGCTTTGGCCTTGGCCGCCAGCACCGCCGCTGAAACCATGTGGCCGCCTTCGGCGAGCTGGCTCAGGTCGGGAAGCAGCTCGACCTCCTCCTCACGGCTCGAGCCTTTGGCTACGGGGACCTCGAGACGCAAGACCTGGCAGCTGCGATCGATCCGAATCTCCATGGCGGGCCGGTTCGTCTTGTGGGGGACCGGCCCTGCAGGGATATTTCAGGCCCTCATGGTGGCATGGAGCCGTCATGGTAACTCCCAGCGGCGTGCGGTTCGAAGGCGGCGGACAGAACTGGCGGGCAATCCTGCCGGCCGGCACCTACCTGCCTGAGCCCGTGGTGATCGAGCAGACCGAACAGGGCCTGAGCGCCCACCTCGAAGCCCCTCTGGACAAGAACTTCGTGTTCCCATGCCGGCGCGAGAGCGACGGCAGCATCGCCATCGCGCTGCAATCAGGCAGTCGGGCCGAGGCCGTCTTTCACCCCGAGAGCCTGGAGTACGGCGTCCAGCTGGGCTCACACCGCGAGGGCTACCGCGCCGACGGGAGCTGGCTCTTCCAGTGCGCCAGCGGCGGCAAGCTCTACCGAGCGGAAGCCAGCCCCAGCGGGGAGGTGAAGGGCTCGCTGCTCCAGGGGGATTCGACCTTGCCCATGCAGGCCAACTTCGATGGCAAACGTTTGCAGATCGGGCCCGACAAGACCCCCTTGCGCCAGCGCATTCAAGAGCAGGGATTCTTCAGCGGCCTCTGGCTGGCGATGCGATGCGCCACCAGCCCTCAGCTGAACAGTTTCCTCTTCCGCGACTCCTGGCGACTGTTTCCCGACCTCGAACGCCGAGCCGGCGTCCTGCGCGAGGAGATGGAGCAGGGAGCCCTGAGCGTGCGCCAACTGGTCACCCCCCCGGAGAGTTTCTCGGGGGTCCGGGAGACCGACCAGTCGGTCGCCATCGGAGGCGTGGTGCTGCGCCGCGTGGTGCGCACCGACCCCGAGCGACGGGAAAATCACCCGTAAGCCTGCTACAACAAAATCCATGAGGCAAAGCGAGTTCATTTCAGCTGACTCGGCCCGCCAGCAAGGCCTGCTCGAGCGAGCCGGCTCCCCTGCGCCCGGTTTTCGGGCGGTGCTGGACAACAGCCTGGCCTACTGGGAGTTCCGGCGCCTCGCCTACAACCTGGTGCTGCTCGCCATCGTACTGGGGGTGGACCTGCTTGCGCCCACCCGGGGGGCACTGATCCGCTACCAGTTGCTCCCGCTGGTCCTGCTGGCGGTACTGGCCAACCTGTGCTACTCCACAGCCTACCTGCCCGACCTGGTGTTGCAGTACTCGTCCTATCGACCCCTCTGGCTGCGAGTCCGCCCCCTCCTGTTCAGCTTCGGACTGATTCTGGCCGGGGTGCTGGCCTTCAACCTGGCCACCGCGATGGTGCTCAGCCTGGCCCAGACCAGCTGAGCTCGGCAAGAAATCGGCCAGGGATGCGGTCGCCCCCCCCTGGTTCAGAGCACCTCGACGATGAAATCCGCGGGCCCCTCCAGGCGGTCCTGTTCGTCCGTAGCCAGAACTTGTCGCGTCAGCACATCCGGCTCCCGGCTGTTGTTGGGGGGGTTGGCTCTCCGGGCAGCGAATGGTGACCGGATGCTCGATCCACTCGACTACGGAGCTCCCGAGCCTGACATCTCCCACCTGATCACGGAGGACGATCAGCCCGTGGACAACTGGTTCTCCGAGAAGCAGCAGAGGCTCTTGCCGCACGTGCTGTATACCTCCTACACGGCCCGGAAGTTCGTGGCCCTGGCCAACGTGGGCCTGTTCTTCACGCCGCACCAGCCCGCCATCGTGCCTGACGTGATGGTCAGTCTCGACATCGAGACTCCTGACGACCTGTGGGAGAAGAAGAACCGCTCCTACCTCATCTGGGAGCACGGAAAGCCTCCCGATCTGGTCATCGAGGTCGTCTCCAACAAAGAAGGCGGCGAGGCAGACGTCAAGTGCAAACGCTATGCCGAGATTCGGGTGGCCTACTACGTAATTTTCGACCCCCAGAGACTATTGAGTGACCGGGTCCTGCGTTGCCTCGAACTGCACGGCAGCCAGTATGTGGAGATGGTCAAGCCCAGGTTTCCTGCTCTCGAGCTGGGGTTGACGCTCTGGGAAGGCGCTTTCGAAGAGTGCCACTCCACCTGGCTGCGATGGTGCGATCTCGATGGCAACCTGTTGCCGACGGCCGCAGAGCGCGCCGAGCAAGAGCGTTCGAAGGCCCGGCAAGCCGAGCAGAAGGCCCAGCAAGCCGAACAGAAGGCCCAGCAAGCCGAGCGCGAGACAGCTAGACTGCGCGAGCGGCTTCGGGAGTTCGGCCTGGAAGAGTAGTTGGCCATGGGAACGATCTCGTGGGGGGGATCGGCGTTTAGCGCCGATTGCTTGCCTGGCGCTCATCCGAATCGTGACCAGCCCTGGCAGGGGGTTCCTCGGGGCGGGTCGCCCGAACGGCCTTCCTGGCCAGAGAAGAGCCGAAACCGCGCTGGAGTAGAAACCGCATGACCTGTTCAGCACTCTTGCCACGAGCCACGCGATTCCGCGCCAGCTCGCAAGCCTGCTCGAAGTCGTCTTCTTCGGTGGCCTGAAAGGCCAGCTCTCGCTCCACCCCCCGCTGGCGCAGCTCGGCCAGAATGCGCTCCCGACCCAGGCCGCGTTGCCGGCGCGAACGCGCAAAAGATTCGGCAAAGCGCCGCTCGTCCAGATAGCCGGCCTGCTGTAACTCGTCGAGCAAGGGGGCATCGAGCTCGAGGCCGAGCTTGCGGGCCAGCTCGGCGCGCGAGTGGTCGCGTTGGGCCAGGATGGCGTAAGCGCGCTCTCGCAGGGACCTGAGCTCGGCTTCAGGAGAACGAGCCGCCGCCTCCGAGCGGGCCGGTCGGGCCCACGCGGAGGCTCTGCGGCCGTCCAACTAGACCTCGACTTCCACGGCTTCGCCGTTGGTGCGATAATTGAAGGCCTGCATGCCGCGCACGGTGCGCTCGATCTCGTCTGCCACCTGACCATGCTCTTCCAGGAAGGCGCGCGAGTTCTCCTTGCCCTGCCCGAGGCGCACCTCGCCGTAGGAGTACCAGGTGCCCGACTTGGAGAGCACCCCAGCCTCGAGACCCACGTCGATGAGGCTCGATTCACGCGAGATGCCCTTGCCGAACAGAATGTCGAACTCGGCCGAGCGGAAAGGCGGTGCCAGCTTGTTCTTGACCACCTTGATCTTGGCCCGATTGCCGGTCATCTCGCCGTTCTGCTTGATGGTATCCATGCGGCGCACGTCGATGCGCACCGAGGAGTAGAACTTGAGCGCCCGACCGCCGGGAGTGGTCTCGGGACTGCCGAACATGACGCCGATCTTCTCGCGGATCTGGTTGATGAAGATGACCGCGGTCTTGGTCTTGGAGATTGTTCCGGTGAGCTTGCGCAGGGCCTGCGACATCAGGCGGGCCTGCAGGCCCACGTGGGAGTCGCCCATCTCGCCCTCGATCTCAGCCTTGGGCACCATGGCGGCCACCGAGTCGATCACCACCACGTCCACCGCGTTGGAGCGCACCAGCGTCTCGACGATTTCCAGGCCCTGCTCGCCGGTATCCGGCTGGGCCACGTAGAGGTTATCGAGGTCCACCCCGAGATTGCGCGCATAATGCGGGTCGAGGGCGTGCTCGACGTCGATGAAGGCTGCGATTCCACCCAGCTTCTGGGCTTCACCCACCACCTGCAGGGCCAGGGTGGTCTTGCCCGAGGACTCGGGGCCGAAAATCTCGGTCACCCGGCCGCGAGGGATGCCTCCGATGCCGAGGGCCACGTCGATGGCCAGAGAGCCTGTGGGGATGGCCGGCACCTCGTAGCGCGCCGAGGCATCACCCAGTTTCATGATGGAGCCTTTTCCAAACTGTCGCTCGATCTGCGACAGGGCCATGTCCAGAGCTTTTGCTTTATCCATTGCAGTTGCACCTCATCTGTTGTCCCGGTGCGACCGGGCTTTCCCAGCGCGCGCGACCCTGAAACTTTTGCGCGCTCCGTGCGACGGATCAACCTTTGAAAGGGAACCGGGCCACCGGCGTATAGGTCGGTCCGCCCGGTCGCAGCTGGCTCTGCATCAGAACCGCCTCTGCCACCCGAGAGCGGGCACCGCTGGCCACGGTCAGCTCACCCAGCTTCTTTTGCAACGCCTCGTCGCGACGCGGACTGCGTCGCCTTCCCAGCGTGACGTGGGCCGCGAATGGCCGCTCCTCGCGGGCCACCCCCAACCCTTCCAGCTCATCCTCCAGGCGCCCGGCCAGTTGCACCAGCGGGCCCTCGGGGGCCAGCCCGACCCAGACCACGCGGGCCCGGGAAGGCGAAGGAAACGCGCCGACCCGGCTCAACTCGACCTCGAAAGGCTCCATCCCGCTCACGGCCCGGGAGAGAGCCTGTTGGATCGACTCGATGCGCTCGCTGGGAGTGGCCCCCAGAAACTTCAGGGTGAGATGGAAATTTTCAGGTCGAACCCAGTTGACATCGGTGGCTACCGCACGAAGAAGAGATTGAATCTCTTCCACCTGGCGAGAAACCGAGGCCAACTCGATAGCAACGAACAAACGCTGTTGACTCGCGTTGCAACACCTCTTTGCGCCCGTCTAAGCCGGGTCTGAAGTTGAATTTCGTTCTGCCTTCCGGGGATCCTCCCGAACACCGTACAAACATAGCGAAAGTTTTGCAGCCGCTTACGCCGGTAGAGCCCGCGGTCGACAATGAGAGAAGGCGCCGGTTCCCCCCTGGGGGCCGGCGCCTTCTAAAATGGACCTTAGTCCCTTGACTATAGCAGGCATCGAGCAGGACTTCCGTGATCCAGTTCACGGAAACTCCTCAGAAAAACTGCGCCAACCGATCGACGCCGATGCCACTGGCCACGAGCCACTCGGACCGGTCCGCAAGCAGGCGCGCGGTCCAGTCCAGTTGCCCCCCATCGACCAGGTGCAGCAAAGGGCCATCCTTTGGACCAGCCAGAATGCGCAGCACCGGACCCGAGTAATAGGACAGACCCTCGCAGCGCCCCAGATCGACGGCCAACTCCAGGGCAGGGAACTCCCTCTCCAGAGGCTCGAGAATCTCCGACTCGAGGCGAGCGTCCAGGCCCCGGCCGCGAGGCAGGTGAACGCCGTGCTCGGCCAGATAAGCGGTCGAGGCCGCCAGGTCGTGAGCTTTGAACTGTCCCTGGACCTCGACCCCGTGCTCAGCCAGCAGGCGCAATACGCGACGGGTGTCGCTGACCTCCAGCACCACCCGCTCGGCCCGAGGAGAGAGCACTCTTAGATAGAGGCGGGCCTGCTCGCGCAAAGCCTCGAGCGGGCCACCGCCTCGACTGGCGGTGACAGCGGCAAAGAGCTGAAAGTGAGGCAACAGGGAGGGGTCTGGCAGCGGCTGCATGCGGATCACGCGCTGGCAGGCACACAGCCTGGTCGGCTCAGAGCGCGCGCGACGCCGGCGCCGGGCCGCCTCGAGCGCCAGGGCCAGGCTGGGGTCGCCCACCACCTCGAGCCCCCGAGCGGCGCTTAGAATGTTGTTCTGGTGGATGCCACCCAGGGTTCGAGTGGCCCCGAACGGCAGGGCCGGGCCCAGGCCCAGCGCTTCGAAAGCCTCAGCCGCCTCCAGCAAAGCTCCTTCAGCGGCATGCAGGCGACGAGCGTCCAGACTCAGGACCCGACTGGCCTGCTTGCTTTCGAAACGGCGCAGCAGCTCGACCGGTTGGCCCTCCCGAGCGCGCTGATCGAAAACGGCCAGCATGAGAGAATCGAAGTCGCTGGCCGGAAGTCCGGCCAGGGCCTCGACCAGAGGGCGACCCTCCAGGCGACGAAGAATACGCTCGAGAATCAGGTCCGCCGCTCCTGTCGTCGCTGGATTGGTCGACCGCTCCTGTCGTCGCTGGAAGTTTACTTCTTCTTGCCGTTGCCGGTCGGAGCCGGGACTTCGGCCAGCGAAAGCTTGACGTGACGGAGCTGGTCCAGGATCACGTTGAGCTGGGTCGAGGTCAGGAAAGGCACCTGGTTCATCGGCTCGGGCCGGGCGTCCTCGGCCTGGACGGTGGGCGGCTCGCCCCCCGTCTCGTCGAAGAACACCTGGCACCGCAGGACGCGCGTGGCCAGCTTGTAGATCAAGCTCACGTCCTCATAGGGGTTGTTCGGGAAGTCGCGCCCCCACGACTCCATCACGTGCATGGTCAGCTCTTCCAGGGACATCGGCTTTTGCTGCTTCTCGAGCACCCGGCGGATGA
>CAZWUN010000170.1:0-11036 GCA_964637145.1 uncultured Burkholderiales bacterium | reverse complement strand
CCTCCATACAAGTCTGTCGGCGCAAGTTACTGCAAAACCTTCAGCACTTCACTTACATCTGGGCTTGCTGGCCCGTCGAGATGCCCAGGATGGGCAACAACACGCCCATCACGAACATCCCGACCACGCCGCCCACGACCACCATCATGGCCGGCTCGAGCACCGCCGTCATGGCGGCGATGGTGGCGTCGATCTCGGCTTCGTAGTAGTCGGCCACCCTTTCGAACATCTCGGGCAGAGAGCCTGCCTCCTCCCCGATGGCCGCCATCTGCACCATCAGGTCGGGGAAGATCTTGACCGACTCGAGCGTGTCCGAGATGCGGTCGCCATCCTGAATGCGGCTGGCCACCACCGACAGCGAGCGGGCCACGACCAGGTTGCCGGCCGAGCCAGCCACCAGCGACAGGCTCTGCAAGAGCGGAACGCCCGATTTGAGCAGCTCGGAGAAGGCCCGGGCAAAGCGGGCCGAGGCCCCCTGTTGCACCAGGTCGTGGAAGAAAGGCACGTAGTACTTGCAGTAATCGATCGCATAGCGCCCGGTGGGGGTCTTGCGGAAGAAGTGGAAGCCCACTCCCAGCGCCAACACGCCCACCAGCGTGAGGGCGATGTTCTGGCCCGAGGAGACGAACTTCGAGGCCTGCATCAAGAGGTGGGTGAGGGGGTAATCGGCCGCGATGTTGAGCTTGGAGTCCTCGAACATGGGCGTGAAGAGGGGCATCAGGAAGGCCACCAGGCCATAGGAGAGCACGCTGGTGAAGATCAAGATGAACATCGGATAGGCCAGCGCCGAGGCGATCTTGCGCCGCACGGCCGCTTCCTTCTCCATCATCAGGGCCAGGCGGGCCACCGTCTCGGGCAGGTTGCCGCCCGCCTCGCCCACCCGCACCAGGTTGAGATACATCTCGTCGAACACCCGGGGATGGTTGGCCAGGGCCTCGCTGAAGCGGGCGCCCTTCTGCAGATCCTGGCTCACCTGGTCGAGCACCTTGCGCAGGCTCGGGCTCGAGTTGCGCCGACGCAGCACGTGAATGATGCGCAAGAGCGACAAACCGGCCGCCAGGGTGGTGGCCAGCTGGCGGGTGAAGATCATCAGGGTCTTCTGCGAGACGCCGAAGTCGAAGCCGAGCTGCTTCTCCTCGCCCTTTCGCGAGGCTTCTACCTCGGCCACCTCCAGCACCGTCAGGCCTTTGGACTTCAGGTCCGCGAGAAGGGCATGGTGGTCGTGGGCGCTGGTCTCCCCTTGCTGGGGTTTTCCCTGGGCGTCCACCGCCTTGTATTTGAATCGAGCCATGATGTGCTTCCCTTCAGCGCACGGTCACGGCTGCCGCCTGGGCAGAGCCACGCCGCCCACCACCACGCGCTCTCCCTCGGTCACCACCTGGGCCGACGGGTTGGCTGGAAGGGAAGAGGGCGTCAGCGTCAGGCGGTGCATACCGCCGTTCTCATCGGCCACCAGCGCTCCTTCCTCCAGGGCCAGGGGCGGGGCCAGACCCGGCCCGGGCTGGAAGCTGGCCTGGGGCTGGCCGGCCTCGGTGCTGAGGGCGTAGACCGTGCTCTGGCTGGCCAGGAAGGTTGCCCCGCTGGTATCGCTGACGGGAGGAGTGGCCAGCTTCTCGGGCAGCCTGCGGCTCCAGACCGGCTGTCCTTCTGCGTCCAGGCGCAGCACGGTCTCCCCCGAGCGCACCACGCCCTCCGGGTTGATCTGGGGCGTGACGCTGCCGGGACGGTGGCTCCAGAGCTTGCCCCCGGTCTTCGGGTCCAGGGCCAGCACGTCGCCGAACATGCGGGGCACGAACACGGTGCCCTCGGGGCTGGTGGCCAGCTGACCGAGGTAGTCGCCCACCGGGTAGCGCCAGGGGCTCTTGCCGTCCGGCTCATAGCAGTGCAGCACGTGGTCGTTGCCGTTGAAGAAGTAGAGATTGCCCTCCGGCCCTCCCCCCAGCGGTCCGCGAATGATCACCTGGCCCATCAGGGGACGCTCGAAGCGCGAAACCCCGGTGCGGCTGTCCAGGTTCACGACCAGCCCGATCTCGTGGCGGCTGATCAGGCCCAGCGTGTGGTTGCCGGCCAGGGTGGGCGGATCCGACAATCGTCCTCGCACCTCGCGCTCCCAGCGCACGTTGCCCTCGGGGTCCAGGCTCGTCACCCGACCCTCGCGCGCGGCCAGATAGACATTGCCCTCGGGGTCCAGCAGGGGCGGGTGCAGCTCGCCCTCCAGCTTGTGCGTCCAGCGCAGCGTGCCGTCGCTGCGGCGCGCGCTCAGAGTGCCGTCCGGCTCCAGGGCGACGGTGGACCCGTCCGGTCCGGTCGCCAGCCTGGCTCGAGCCGGCCCGGGATGGCTCTCGGCCGGCTCCAGGCGAGGATAATCCCCGCCCAGGAGGTAGTGGGCTGTTCCCTGGAAGGAGGCGCAGATGGGCAGCATCCTTCTCAGGCTAGGGGGTGGGGCTGAAGGATGTCTGAAGAGTCGTCTGCCGGCAACCTGCGCCTTCCTTCCATGACACCTCCAAGACGGCGCGGAGACCTCCGCGTGGTTGACTGCCTCCCATGGACGCAATCCGTTATCGACCCCTGAACGAATGGTGGCAGTCGGACGGCCGCCGCTTCGACTCCACCGCCGAGCTGCTGGCGGCCGACCTGCCCGAGGGCGCCGCCGCCACCTACCACTTCCAAGACCAGCCTGACACCGACACATCAGCGGTCCCGGGATCTCTGAGGGGGGTTGCCGGGCACCTGTTCTTCGCCCCCGAGAAGAGCCCGGAGCTGGTCGACCTGACGCTCTACCAGGCGGCCGAGCAGCCGCCCGAGCCCGAGGTCGATCCCTGGCCGGTCTGGCAAGACTGCCTGGCGGGAGCGGCGGCGGGGGCCGCTCTGCCGGTCAGCACCCTGATTCCCCTGGCGGGCGTCTTCCTGCCCACCAGCGTGGCTTCCGGAGTGGGCAAGAGGGTGGCCGGGCGCAAGGGGTTCTGGGTGGGAGCAGCCACCGGAGTGGCCGCCACCGCGGGCACGGTGGTGCTCGGTCAGGCCGGCCTGGTGGGCCTGGCCGCCGCCAGCAGCTTGAGCGCGCTGGCCGGAGCCGTGGCCGGGCCGATGCTGGTTCCCAGAATGCGCCGCTGGGAGGCTCACCGCGAGCAGGTCAAGGAACAGTGGTGGGCGCCTTACTGCCCGGACTACGAGCTCAAGCCTCCCGCCACCGACCCGACCCGGCGCCAGGTGGTGGAGATGGCTGCGGGCAGCCAGCCGGCCGGCACCGGGGTGGTGGAGGAGGAGGACCGGGTCCAGGTGGGGGGAGTCTGGATCAAACGCTCATCCAGCTAGTTCATCCTCCTGTAACAACCTGGTCACGCCGTCGTGCTTGAGTGGGGGCAAGAAACTGTCCCTTCAAGCGAGGAACGAAATGCACGAACCTGTTGAGCTGGTTGCCCTGGTGGGCAGCCAGAAAGTTACCAATGTACGCATGTCGAGCCACGGCGTGCTGGCCTCCGACCAGGCCCGGCGGGTCTGGGGCCGATGCGATCACAGCCTGCTCTCCGAGGAGGCTCTCTCCTCGGTCGAGGGCGGAGCCTCCCTGCAGTTCATCGAGGCTCTGCGCAGCACCCTCGGCAGCGATCTCGAGGCCCGCGGGCGCCGGCAGCGCCGGCGCACTCCCCGCTGGCGCGTCCCGGTAAGCTTCAGCCAGCCATCTTGAAGGCCAGCGCCGCGCCCGCCAGGTAGGACTGCTCGAACTGGGCCCGTAGATCCGCCCTCTCGCCCCGCAGTGCGGCCTGGCCCGCCTCGCTGGCCAGCTGGGCCTGGGGGGCCGGCTCGAGCTGGCGGGCCTTCTCGAGCAGGGCGGCATTCTCGCCGGCCGGCTGCTTGAGGGTGTGCACCAGCACGGCGTCCACCGCTCCGGCCAGCATTCCGAACTGAAGAACCTGCACGGCCGTCTCCAGGCCTACCTTGCCGAGCGCCGGGGCGATTCCGGCCCGTAGCTGCCCGGCCGCCTGGGAGAGCTCTTTGACCGACTGCTCGGGGGAGCCTTTTGCCTGCTTGAGCACGTTGGTGAGCTGCTCGTGGGTACCCGTCAGGTGCTTCATGCCGGCCTGCTCGAGCTGGGGGTTGATCCCTCCAAGCTGCCCGGCCACCTCCACCATCTCGCTCATCAGCTTGAAGAGCGGCGGATCCTGCGCCTGCAGGCGGTCGGGCTGCAGGTGGAAGTAGGCGAAACCCTCGGCCAGGTACTCCTTGAGGTTGGCCCGAGAGTAGTTGCTGATGGCCTGAGGGGCGGTGTGGTATGCCCGGTCGAGTCGGGTCTTGAAGCTCTCGTACCACTCGGGGGCGCGGCGCGCCAGGAAGATCTCCAGGGCGTGCCCCAGCTCGTGCACCGGGGTCTTGCTGCCGGTGGCCCGATCGCGAACGGCGACCGCGTTGGCGTCGTAGAACAGCTGGCCGTTGAACTGCTCGTCTTCGGAGCTGTTCAGGTCGGTGACCCGGCCCGCGTCCTGGTGCCAGAAGAACAGGCTCCCCACATCGTGCTCGTCGAGCAGTTGCCGGTTTTCGTCGCTGCCATAGAAGTAGAGGGCGGGAACCAGGATGGTGTGCTTGAGGGGGTCGATGGCCAGCTGCTCGGTCCGCTCGGGCCGCAGGCTGTCGGGAAGGTCCTCACGCGCCTCGTTCTGGGCTTCCAGCAGGCGCGGCCCGTTGATGGCCCCCACCAGCTCGTAGAACGTCTGCTTCTCTTCCGGGGTGCGGGCTCCGTGCACGATGGCCATGCCCTCGAGGCTGACCGAGTCGCGGTTGAGGGCCGAGTCCACCGGGGCTCCGGGGTAGAGGGCCCGGTGGGGATGGGCGTTGTAGACCGTCAGGGGGATCTGGTTCTGGGTCAGGACCGAGGCCAGCCAGTTGCGGTTCTGGCGGCGCAGCTCGGCGCCCTGCTCGGGTTTCTCGGCGCCGGCCAGCTGGCCTCGCCACTCCGAGCGCATCTCGTGCAGGGCGGCGGCCTTCTCGCTCAGATCGCCCAGCCGGGCCTGGTAGTCCGAAAGGCTCTGGTTGCGCAGCAGGCCCACCTCGCCCAGGTGGTCGCCCGGGTGCAGGGTGACGAAGCGCAACCCCTCCTGCTGGGCCAGTCGCAGGGCCCCGGTGCCCACCTTGGAGAGCTCGCGCTCCAGGCCGACCCGGTCTTCGGGGCGGGTGCTGCCCTGGTCGAGCATCATCTCCACCAGCTCGCGGCGCCGGGCCCCGATCGGGTCCTGGACGGCGCTCTCGAAACGGTCGCTCGGACCCGCCGAGGCGGCCTGCGGGCGACCCGCCGAGAGGCTGGCGATCTGGCTGAAGCTGGTGACTTGCAGGTTCATCAAGCACACTTTACCGCCGGGGACTGAAAAGGGGCTGAACCTCGGGGCTGGAGGCATCCGGGGGGGGTGAAGAGAAAGGCCCCTGCGCCCATGATTGCCCACCGACTCGAAAAACTCGTCAGCACCAGGTTGCCCACCGAGGACGGCCAGTTCCGCCTCAGCCTCTATCGCAGCCTGGACGGCTGCGACCACGTCATGCTGGTCCACGGCGACGTGCGGGGACAGCAGGGAGTGCTCACCCGCATCCATTCGGAGTGCTTTACCGGGGACGTGCTGGGCTCGCTGCGCTGTGACTGCGGAGCCCAACTGGAGGCGTCCCTGGGCCTCATCGCCCAGGCGGGCCGGGGGGTTTTGCTGTACCTGCGCCAGGAGGGGCGCGGCATCGGTCTGGCGGATAAGCTGCGGGCCTACAACCTGCAAGACCAGGGCTACGACACCGTGGACGCCAACGCCCAGCTCGGCCATGAGCCGGATGCCCGCGAGTACACCGACGCCGTCTTGATGCTCCGGGATCTGGGGGTGGATTCGGTGGACCTGATCACCAACAACCCTTCCAAGATCCAGGCCCTGGAGGAGATGGGGTTGCGCGTGCGCACCCGGATCCCCACCAAGCTGGCCGTCAACCCGGAGAACCGCGCCTACCTGGACACCAAGGTGCAGCGGATGAACCACCTGCTCCAGCTCGAAAATGATCCCCTGGACGAGTGGTTGCACCGTCAGGCGCTCCCCTCGGATCGGCCCCACGTCACGGTGAGCTACGCCCAGAGCCTGGATGGGAGCATCGCCGGGCAGCACGAGGCGAGCGACGAGTCTCAGCTGATGGCTCACCGTCTCAGGCGCTGGCATGACGGCGTGCTGGTGGGGATCGGCACGGTGCTGCAGGACGATCCCCGGCTGACCCCCACGCCGGTTCGGATCGTGGCTGACAGCCGGTTGCGCCTGCCGCTGGAGGCCAGCCTCTGGTCCAACCCTGGCGGCCTCTTGATCGCGGGCGGCGTGGACGCCGACCCGGGTAAACGCCGGGCCCTGGAGGAGAAGGGAGCGGTCGTGCTGGAGCTTCCTCGAAACGGCGGCTATGGGGTCGATCTGACCGCCCTGCTGCGGGCCCTGTACCAGCGCGGCATCCGCCGCCTGCTGGTGGAGGGCGGAACCACGGTGCTCAACGCCTTTTTGCGCGAGCGACTGGCCCACGCCGCCGTGGTGCGCATTGCCCCTCGCCTGGTGGGGGGACGGAGCGGCCTGTCCCCTGCCGAGGGGCCCCGACTGGTGGAGCCGGTATGGCACAGGTCCGGACAGGACATGGTCTGTTGGGCCTCGCTGGCCTGGTAGAGGTTTCTTTCAGCCCGCCAGGCTAGCATGGTTTCATGCAGATCCTGTCCGCCCTGACGCTGGCGCGCCCCACCGTCGCCTCGGCGCTCTCGGAGCACGACAGCGAGCTCCAGTCGCGCGAGTCGGACCTGCGCGAGCGCGAGAGCGAGCTCGACGAGCAGGCCCGGGCTCATCGCGACCAGATGAAGGCGCTCCAGACGAGCGGACGCAAACTCGAGCATGGCAAGAACAAAGCTCTGCCCTTCCTGATCGGGAGCTTTGCCACGTTCGTTGGCGGCATGGTGGGAGGTCTCATCACCCAGCAGCCCGCGCTGATGTACGTCGGACTGGCCGGCTTGCTGGGGACGGTCGTCTCGGCCGCGTTCGTGGAATCTTCTCAGGACCACATCCAGGAGATGGGCCAGAAGTTCGAGCAGCACCAGCAGACCACCCGGGCCCTGGACGGCCAGAAGACCGAGGTGGAACGCGAGCTTCAGAGCACCCGGGAGAGCTTGGAAGGCAACCGCCAGCTGGCCGCCATGGCCGAGCCCCCCGCGCCGGTCGGCCTGGCCGAGAGCAAGTCCGGCCTCACCGTGGCCGGCGTCGTGCTGCGTCGACGCGAGCCGTCAGCGAGCGCTTGAGCGCACCGTAAAGCTGGCCGGGTCGAGCTGCATGCCCGTGGACTGCTCCACCTCCTCTTGAATCGCCCGGGCCGAAAGGGCTGGATTGAAGGTCAGCTCCCACAGTTGCAGCCGGTCTGATCCGGCCGTGGCCAGAGTCTTGCCGTCCGGGCTCAGGCTGGCGAAGGCTCCGGGGCCGGCTGCGATCCAGGGGGTCAGGGGAGTGCCGGCATCCCCGTCCCAAACCCGCACCTGGCCCGAGCTGTAAGCGCAGGTGACCAGGCGCCCTCCTCGCCAGGCGGCGCTCACCAGCCCCGACTGGTGGGGCAGGGCCGGGAAGGCCTCCTCCCCTTCGGGCAGCTCGAGCACGTGCACCAGCCCGTCCTCGCAGCTCACGGCCAGTCGCTCCCCATCGGGACTGAAGACCGGGAAGTTGCCCGGTCCTGGGCCCAGCTTCCTCAGCAGCACGGATTTGCCGTCCCGATCCCACACCCCCAGCTCGCCCTGCTCGGAGGTACAGGCGAGCCATTTGCCGTCTGGCGACCAGGCAGGCCACAGGGCGTGGCTGGGCAGGTCCAGCACGCTCAAGAGCTGGAAGCCGTCTCCGCTCCAGACCTGCAGCTGGCCTCCGGCGCGGGGGTTGGTGCGCAGCGACAGGGCCAGTCGGTCCCCTGGCGGGCTGAAAGCGCCCCACAGGACCTCCACGGTGCGGTTCAGGAGCTTGGTCCGCCCATCTCGATGCAGCTCGCCTCCCCCTTCCAGGACCAGGAAACCGTCCGGCCCCAACAGGAGCGGGCCGCGCGGCGACTCAAACACCGCCTTCTCGGCTTTGAGGCTGTAGAGCAGTCCCCAGCGCTCGGCGTTGACTGCCACCTGCTGGCCGTCGGCGCTGGTCTGCAGCAGGTCGAGCTCGGCGGCCTGCAGGCGAGCAAGCGGCCTGAGGCGTTGTTGATCCAGCACCAGCAAAGTGTTGCGGGAGGCCGCCAGCAGGCGAGCATCGGAAGTGAAGGCCAGGCCCCGGGCCAGGTGGTCGAGCTGAAGCTCGAGTCGGGGCTTGAAGCGCTGCACCTCCCGCAGCTCCACTCCCGAGAGGGTGGTGGCTGCCAGCCAGCGCCCGTCGGGGCTGACGGCCAGATCGCGCAGACGATCGCCAAGCTGCGTGCGCGACTCCACCTTGCCGCCCGGAAGGCCCACTCGCAGCACCGTGCCCGTCTCGGTGCCGGCCCAGAGGGAAGGGCCCGAGAAGACCAGCCGGCTGACCTGCGAGCCGGCCGACACGGAAGCGAGCTCGGCTCCATCCTGGCAAGCATAGACCTTGAGCTGTCCTCCCTCGGCGCCCACGGCCAGGAAGCGACCATCGGGGCTGAAGACCGGATGGCTGATCGCCAGCGTGCCCCAGGGCGCGGGGAGCGTCTTTCCGGACGGGAGCTCGAGCCAGGTGGCCCCCAGCACGGCCCGATTCGCCTCGGAAGATACCGCGTTCCAGCTGGTGAAACCGTGCCGCACGCTTCCCAGCTTGCGCCCGTCGAGCCCGCGCAGGCTCAGGCCCTGGCTGCTGAGCAGGGCCACCTGCTCACCGCTGAAGAAGGCTTCGTCGCAGGGCTCGAGCTGACGCTGCTCGCGCAGAGGGCCGGCGGGAAGCTGCCAGAAGGCCAGTCGACCGGTGCGTTCCAGGATCACCAGCTCGCCCTCTCGGAAGGTCCAGGCCGCGACCCGGTCGGCGACGGGCAGGCTGATCGGCTTGCCGTCGGGCAAAGCTCGCACTTCGAGCCCCTGGTCCAGAGTGATCAAGAGCTTTCCGTCCGGGCTGAAGGCTGCTCGGGAGACCCCGCTGGGAAGCGCCGCCAACTCCCGTCCGGTGGCTCGCTCGAGCAGGCGGGTGGCCAGGTTCTGGCTGACCAGCAGACGCTCGCCATCGGGCGAGAAGAGCGTCAGGCCCGGATTCTCGCCGATTTCCTGGCGCCACACCAGACGATCGAGCGGGTGGGTGGCCAGCAGCAGGCGCAGGCGCGCATCCTCGGGGCGCCGCACCAGGGCCGCCGCCCACCAGAGGCAGGCCAGGGAGGGGTCATCCTGTTGCTCGGCCGTCAGGCCCCGGTCGGTCATGAGCTGCACCACCAGATCCTCCGAGCGCTGCTCGGAGACCTTGAGGGCGGCGTTGCTGCGCACGATACGCTGGTAGGACACGGCCGCCAGGGCGCTCAGGGCCAGCAGGCAGATCAGGGCCACGGCCACGGCTGGCTTTCGCACCAGGCGAGAGAGACGGTAGGTGAGCGACCAGGGCCGACGGCACAAGAGCGGCTCGAGCCGACGCCGCAGCTCCAGGTCTTGCAGCACCTGGGCGGCGGTGGGGGTGCGCTCTTTGGGGTCGAGGGCCAGACAGGACTCGATGATGGCGGCCAGATCGCGGTCCACGGCCGGGTTGAGTCGGCGCAGGGGAAGGAGAGGATTCTGCTCCAGGTGCTGGCGATAGGCCTGCAGCGCGGCGGCGCTGTGCAAGGTGCTCAGAGCGGTGCGCTGCTCTTCGGAGAGGCGCGGGCAGCGTCCGGTGAGCAGGTAGTAGAGCGTGGCGCCCAGCGCGTAGACGTCCCAGCGCGCTCCGGGGGTGGAGCCGGCCTGCTCGGATCCGAGCAGGGCCTGCTCGGGGGCCATGAAGCCCAGCGTTCCCAGGGCCCCGCGCGCCTCGCCGCGGGCATAAGCCTGCCCGAAGTCGACCAGGCGGATGCGCCCCTGCTCGTCGAGCAGCAGGTTGGAGGGCTTGAGGTCGCAGTGCAGCAGGCCCTTTTCGTGGGTGAACTGGAGGCCCTCGGCGATCTGCTCGAGCCAGGCCGCGGCCTGGCTGACCGAGGGCTGCTTGACCCCGGCCAGCGAGCCGCGCGTGAGCCATGGCATCACAAAGAAAGGTGGATCGTGGCCCAGGTCGGCATCGAGCAGGGTGATGACGTGGGGATGCTCGGATACCTCGCGCAGCCGCTCCACCTCGCGGCGAAATCCGGTCAGGTCGAGATGGGCGGCCTTCAGCACCTTGACCGCCACCCGCTGGCCGGTGGAGAGCTGCACCCCCGACCAGACGGTGCCGAAGGTGCCCGCTCCCAGGGGGCGCTCGAGCCGGTAGCCGGGCAGGCTGGGAGCGCCCTCGGCCTGCGACTGCTGGCGCCCCTCGGCCAGGTCTTGCTCGCTCTGCGCCAGAGTCTGGTCGGCATCGGACATGGTGGTTGACCGCTCCTGTTGTCGCTGCCTTCTCGCGTCAGGGCAGGACTTCCTGGGCGGCCCGCCTAAGCGCACCGGCCGTGGAGTCGAGTCAGGTTCTCAAGAGCGTTCTCAGCGAGTACGGGTTCAAGCGGGCAGCGGCCGAGATGAAGCTGACCCGGTCGCTGCTCTACAAGTGGTGCCAGCCCCGCGATGCCGACGAGGACGCCAGGGCCGAGAACCCCCTCGAGCGGGTCTTGCAACTCGTCAAGCTGACCGGCGATCCCCAGCCCCTGCACTGGCTCTGCCAGCAGTGCGACGGGTTTTACGTTTCCAACCCGATGCCGGCCAACGCGCCTTCCAGCCCGGTGCTGCTGGCGACCCAGCAGCTTCTGCGCGAGTTCTCCGAGCTTTTGCAGGCGGTCTCGGAAAGTTACACCACCGACAGCGCCATCAGCCCCGAGGAGGCAGCCCGCATCCGCTCGGAGTGGGAGCAGCTTAAGACGGCCGCCGAGCGCTTCGTGGTGGGCTGCGAGCGGGGACTGTACGAAGGGGCCAGTTGAGGCGCTATCTGGCCTTCCTGAGAGCC
>CAZWUN010000169.1:0-11072 GCA_964637145.1 uncultured Burkholderiales bacterium | reverse complement strand
TTGTTCACCGGCAACTATTCAAAAGATCGCTTGAAGAAGCTCTCATTTGAGTACAATTTTTGAGATCAGCTCGCAGCCAGGCTGCGCGCTTCACTCGTGCTGCTTACAGCGGGTTTCCCCGCCGGTTGCAACTTTCAATCAACAGGTGCACTTCACAAAAACCGTTATCCAGTTGTCAAAGACCAGCAAACAGCCCCACATGTGGGGCGCAGTCGGTAGATTACCATGGCCTCCACGGGCTGTCAACCCTGAAAACTCTGTTCGACATTCAGAAGCTCTGAAAGTGGACCCCCTGCCAAGTGGCTCTTCTTGTGCAACAATAGGCTTAGGCATGCAGCGGGGTGTTTCTCTGGCGGAAGTTTTGGTTGCGCTCGCCATGGTGGCCGCTCTGGCCCTTGGCCTGGTGGCTGCTGTGATCAACAGCACTCGTTTGACCGAAACCGACCGCAAGCTCTCGGCCGCCACCTTCCTGGGGCAAAAAGTCATGGAACAGCGCTGCTTCAAAGCCCGTGACAGAGCAAGCTTCTCTGCCCTGGCCTCCTTCTCGCCGGGTGCCTACGCTTATGGCGATGCCCGTGACCTGGTCTACCGACTGGATGTCATCACCCCCACCGAGCCCGGCCTCAAACGCCTCTCGGTGGCCGTCTGGGAAGCTAGCGACCCGGACTCGAATACACCACAGCCGCTCGGTTCACCTCTGGTCCGATTCAGCACCGTGGTTAGCCAGCGATGAGAAGAGCACAGGGCCATAGCCTTGTCGAGTTGCTGGTGGCATGTGCCCTTTTCAGCCTGATCGTCAGCATCGCGTTCGGCGCCCTGGAACTGGCCAGCAGAGCGCGAGCCGGAGCCGAGTCCAGGCTCGACCCACGCAAAGCCAACCGCGCCCTGCTCGACCGTCTCTCGACCACCCTGCGCCGAGCCTCCTACATTTGCGCCGATCCGGTAACGTTTGGCGGTCACGACTATAGCGATATCCCCCGCCTTGAAACCCCCGGAAGGTCCCTGGTTGCGATCGTGCCTGAGGACGATGACCCCAGGTTCGGACTCTACTCGGTCGTGGGAGTCTACGCCCGGCCACGACAGCCTGTCGACCCGGCCAACCCCCACGTCCTCCAGGTGGTCATCCACACAGTGAATGGAGTGCAGCCTACCTCTGCAGGGTTGCCGGCCTCCATTGACTTTGCAGCCCTACCGCCCGGAGGGATGCGGGTCTTTGACACTTACCTGGACGCTCTTGAGTTCAATGTCCTGAGCCCTCACCGCGACAGAGTCAGCATGAGTGTCGTGTTCGAGCGGGACATGCCTCGGGGGCCAAGGGCTCGAGAAAGTTACTCCACTGAAGTCTTCCTGAGGAACCAATGAGACAACGCGGTTTTCTGATGGTGCTCGCAGTCCTGCTCACCCCTCTCTGTTTCCTGGCGGTGATGACTCTCATCTCGAACGTAGTACACGACAATCGCTTCGCTCTCGACGCGAGAACTGATGCCGAACTTTTCTACATGGCTGAATCCGGAATCGCCATCGCGGAGAATGCCTTTGCACGCAGCAACTTCACCGCCTTTACCCATAACTCGGATGGAAGCAGGACCCCTCAGATCAATCCACTGGGGATCGCCACGGACGTGGCTGTGCAAGACGCAACAGGTAACTATGTCTTTGTCTGGGCCCCGGGAACCGGAAGTGATTCAGACGGGAGCTACGGGCTCGGACAACGCCCGCAAAAGTTCATGTTTCGGGTCCAACGGCAGGCTGAGCGCACTTTTGACATCGAGTGCCAGGCGTTCATCGGTCGCAGGCGCACCACCCACCGTGTGCATGCGCTTCTCGAGCCAGCCTTCAAATATGTATCTTATGCCGACGGCAAGGACGACTTCGATGGCGCGGCCGATGCCACCGTCAACGGTATCATTCACGCCAATGACGACCTCTCTCTGCGCCCTGTCGGGAGCCGTCTGGACATTCTTGGGTCAGTCTTCTCGGCAGGGCGCATTCTCCGGGGTGGAGGGCCGGCGACTGGCGAGGTTTACATCAACGGAGTCGAACTGGCAGGAGGTTACCCGGGTACTGCCTTTGACTCTCTCAACCCCCTTTGGGACGACCCCGGCCCAGCCGGGGCGGTGGCACGCTTTAATTCACGGGTGCTCGACGCCCATCTGGGAGCCTCCTACCTTGCCCCCCCAAAAATTCAGAGCCTTGAGCCAGGAGGCTACTACGAGCAGAATGCCGATCTTGTCATTGATGCTGGCACGGTTGCCGGCTGGTGTTCGGACCGTACCTTTTTCAATCGCGGCGAGGGGAGACTGGTGGCCGTCAAGGAGATCGATCTTTCGGCAGTCCCGTTCGCCTCTGGCGAGCTTGTCATCTACAGCCACGTGCCCCTCCGACTGGTGAACGGCACACCATTACCGGGGAACCTGACCGTGGCCAGCCAGTCCACCCTGTACGTTCGGGGGGACTTCAATTGCTTGGCCCCGATTCGGGGAGCCGCGCTGCTGACCACCGATCGAGTCTGGTTTCTCAGCTCTGCCTTCGCCGATCCCATTGCCAACGCGGCTCCCCCAATGGCCGCTGACTCCGACAGTCGCCTGGAGATCCATGCGGGCATTGTACAGGGATCGCGGCCAGGAGATGGCTCGGTGGCCATGTTGAATCTGGAGGACATGAGCGGATTAAGCCTCGAGCTGTACGGCTGTATGATCGGGCTGCAGAACGCCCGCATGGCAACCAACGCTGAAACGAACGCCGACGCGACACCTGGGGTAAGCGCCTGGGTCCTGGGGGGAGACCGTGTGGTCAACAGCGTCAGCTATGCTCCCAATCCGGCCTTTTCGCCTTACTACGTGCCGCCCGCGACCCGCATTCTGAACTATGACGATGCCGTTCTGAGAGCTCCCTTGCTTCCCCACGTTTACCGTCGCCTCAACTGGGGCCAAGAATAGTCTCCGCGCGCCGTGCGCCTCACCACCCTGGCTCTCTACACGCGTCAGTTCTCCGCGCTGTTCACATCCGGCGTATCGGTCGTTCGGGCCCTGTCTGTCATGGCCGGAGGGCCGGACAAGACTATGAACCAGGCCCTGACCGATGTGGCCGCGGGGGTCACTCGAGGCGAGTCGCTCTCCCGATCTCTCAGTCGCCATCCCACGCTGTTCTCGCCGTTCTATGTGCAACTCGTCCGATTGGGAGAGGCGACCGGCTCGCTCGACCGCGTCCTGGAGCAGCTTGCCGGCTACCTCGAGTCCAATGCTCGCCAGCGCGAGCGTCTCCAGACTGCGCTCTATTATCCGGCCATGCAGTTGCTGGCAGCGGTGGTCGTGCTGGGCCTGCTGGTGACGTTCGTCGTGCCTCAGTTGGAACCGCTCTTGACGCACCTGGGCGTCCCTTTGCCATGGCCGACCCGTTTGCTGGTGGAAGCGACGAAATTCCTGACTAGCCCTCTGACGTGGCTTGTGCTGGCGCTGTTCTATCCAACCTGGCTGATGATCTCCCGCGATGTTGAGCGAGTAGACACCCTGATGCTCAGGCGCGCGGAGCTGCTTGACCGCCTGCCTGTGATTGGGCGATTGAGGCGCCTCCAGACCCAGGCCCGCACCCTGGATGCTCTGGGTCTGCTGCTCGAGTCCGGGCTGCCCTTCCCTGAAGCATTATCGGTACTTCAGGATGCTACCGATGATCCTCTGACGCGCCAGCGCCTCCAGCAGGCCCGGGCTGACCTCCACCTGGGCCGGGCTGAAACGCTGGCCGACCTGTTCGAGGCCAACGAGGTCTTCCAGGGTGCCTCGGCCCAAATGGTGCGCTGCGCCGAGGAGACCGGGCATATGGTGCCCATCCTCCGACGGGCCTCAGCCCTGCTAGACCTTGAAGCAGGCCTGATGCTCGAGACGATGATGGCCTTGCTCGAGCCGCTGATCATGGCTTTCATCGGCGTCATGGTGGGAGCCATCCTGATCTCTGCTTACCTGCCCCTGGTCCAGGTCCTCACCGGCCTTTGAGGCGGACCCAGGCCCGCAGGTCTTCTCGCATGGCTCGAGCCGAGGGATAGCGAGCGGAAGGGTCGAGGGCCGAGGCCCGGTCGACGATGGCGGCCAGGTCTTCGTCCACGCTCGGCTCAAGTTGGCGCACCGGACGAAACTGAAGCGGAATCGGGCCGTGTCCGGACAGGAGTTGGGCCATCGTGACCCCCAGCGAATAAAGGTCCGAGCGCACCTCGGCGCGGCCCTGAATCTGCTCCAGAGATGAGTATCCCAGGGTTCCCACCGCCGTCTGGGTGACTCCGGTCTGCTCCACCGGGCGGGCCAGACCAAAATCCACCAGCATCACGCGACCGCTCTTGAACTCGCGGATCAGGTTGGCGGGCTTGATGTCCCGGTGCACCACGGGGGGATCGAGCTCATGCAGATGAACGAGAATATCGAGCACCTGAACCATATCCTTGGCCAGGACCTCAGACACGAAAGGATGGCCGGTGAGGGCGATACAGTCACGCAGCTCCTCATCCATGTTGGCCCCGTGGATGTAATCCATGACGATGTAGCACAGCCCGCCAATGCGAAAAAAGTCGCGCACCCGAGGAATGCCAGGGTGATTGAGCCGGGCTAACAAAGCCTTCTCTTCCTGGAATTTTCGTTGGATCAGCGCTTCGTCACCCGTGCCAAGATGCTGCTCGAGCATCTCTTTGATAGCGCAGGAAGCTCCGTCGAGGTGGGCGTCCTCGGCCAGGTAAACCGCGCCCATACCCCCTTTGGTGAGGGCACGGACAATCCGATAGCGTTCTTGCAGCACCGTGCCCGGCTCGGGTCGGACCCCGGTGGGCTGGGGAGGTTTCTGCTCGAGCCTGGTCAGGGCAGCCGCCCCCTGAGCCGACACGATGGAGAGCAACTGGCGGTCCATGTCGCTGAACGGCTCGCGCGGTCGTCCTACGTAGAGAACTCCCTGCTCGCCAAGAGGGAGGGCAATGGTCTGCTCCTCATCCGAGAATAGCCGGGGGCCCTGCGGCGAACGGCCGACGGCCTCTTCCACCCGAGGGTCGCGCAGGCGGTTGGTGCTGGCAATGGACAACGTGTCGCGATAAGGGCTTCGGAAGTTGCGCGGACACAGAAAACCATCTGACTCGCGCACGAACAGGGCCACGCTCTGGGCGCTGACGAGCCGATCCACCATGGCCAAAAGCACGTCCAGGCAGTCTTGCACGCTCGCGGCCCGATGCAGAGAGGACGAGAGCTCCTCCAGGGTAAGATATTCATCCACCTTGCGCTGCAGACCCTGGCGGGTCTCGGCCAGTTCCTCCGACAACCGGTCCTGGGAGACCCTGCTGGTGACCAGACGACGGCTCAACTCATTGTAGTCCGAGAGCTGGGCTCCGAAACCAGCCTCACCCACGAGAAAGCGCAACCCGACCAGAACCGGGACAAGCCACAAGGCGGCCCAGGGAGAAACCTGGAGCAATTGCCAGAGGAGTCCTCCAGACAGGGCCACCACCAGCAACACCGGAGTCAGCCGGGCAGCCGCCCGCTCCCATCCGGCCGGCTCAGATAAGGCCGGGCTCAGCGTTCGGCGCAGGAGGACCGCGAACACCAGGTAGACCTGACTCGATACCACGACCTGCCAAACGAGTCCCGGGATCACCGTGATCACGGCCAGTGCGGCAAGCACCGGGATCAGTTCGACCAGGCCCTCTCGCAGGCGCCAGACGGGCCGCGGGTCACCCCGCAGGAGCGTGCGCACCGCGAGGCAAGCAACCGCCATCACGGCCGCCCAGGCAGGACCGCCCACCAGCCCGGCACCCAGGTAAATTGTCGGAGACAGGCTGAAAAAGCCGATACCTGGCAGGCGCAGGGCAGTTGCTTCCAGGATCAGGGCCGCCACCAGCAGGGCCGGCTCCAGGGCCGTCAGGGGAGCCCGAGGTCGACTCAGGAGATACGCGCTGAGTGCAAGAGCCGCCGCCAACTGGGCCCCCATCGCCAGCTCAGAGGGGTCCTTGCGTAAGGCGAGTGCGACAACGGTCCCGGAGAACTTCATGGGGCCGCTCGATGATGCCGACAAACTTGGGCTGCACATGGTTGGCCGCCCAGGCCGCGGGCAGTTGGCCGCACTCCCAGCAAACGGAGAGGGCCTGACCTGGACGTACGTCGGTCACGCGGGGCCGGCTTACCAGAGCGGCCACCAGTGCGAAAGGCTGGTCCACCGAGTCATGCCCTCCCCTCCCGGGTAGCGTATCGAGCACCAGCAAACGAGGGCGGGTAGCGCGCAGCTCGCAAGCGTTCGCATCGGGTCTCCTGGCTCACAACCGCCTACTTGCCGATTCGACGGCGTTCTCCTTCAAAGTGGTCCGGCAGTAGGAGTTGCCGGGTAGTCAGGGCGAACCTGGGAGGCCTGAATGCCACTTTCGGATGGAAAGGGGACCCGTATGGGCCAGACCAAGACCAAGCCCAAGCCCAAGGTTCAGCAGAAGGCGACCACAACCGCCGAAACCAGAAAGAGTTCTTCGAAGAACAATGTCGGTTTGCAGGTTCTTAGCGATGCCGGGCGCAAAAAGCTCGACACCGATGCCGAGTTACTCGAGCGCGCTCTGGAAGAGGCACTCCTGGCCGACGCCATCTTGTCTGCCCGTCGAGCGCTCAACGAACTTCATAACGAGACCCGCAACGTGCCCCACGAGCGCCGAAGCGGCATGCGCCTGCGCGAGAAAGCCTTGCGCGTCGAGAACGCCTTTAACCGGTTGCGTGCTTTGCGTCGAGGGGAACTGCTTCCGCCCGCCATCCCAGAGGAGTAAGCCGCCATCGAGCGGAATTTAACCTTCGGGGTATCCAGCGAGTTTCTGGGCAGCCGGTGAACCGTCTGCCGAATAGGGCGAATGGCACGATTCTTCATCAGATTTCTTCTCCTGGCCGGGGTTTGCCTTGGCGTGCTGTTCTTTTGGAAAGCTCGCTCTGAGCAACAGCCCCTTCCTCGCCCATTGACTCTGACCCCTCACACCGTGCGCGTGGCCGTAGAGGGTCGCCCCTCCGAACTGCCCCTGTATGCATTACACGCGCTATTGAGCAAGGCCGAGAGTGCGAGCCAGGTGAGCCTGGATATTGACCAGTTCCCGGATCCGGGCGAGCGATGGCGCCGGTTGGCGTCAGGTGAGATAGACCTGGTGCTGGCCAGTCTGGACGAGTTTGCGCTGGCCGTGCCTCGCTTCAATCCTGGCCAGGTTCTGTTCGCCACCTCCTTGTCCGTGGGCTCTGACGCCGTGGTAGCCAGGGCCGATACGCCCGAGACTCAAGTGCTTCGGGTAGCCTTCGTGAGCGGTTCTCCAGGCGAATTTCTGGTGGCTCGCCTGGTGGCTCAGGAAACCGACCGGGTCGTGCTGCCTATCCCGGCTCCGACTCTAGCTGTGGCCAGCGAGTGGTACGAGCAGGGGGCTGTTCAGGCCCTGGCGGTTTGCCAGCCGGCGCTGGCCGATTACCTGAAACGTGGCGACCAGATCCTGATCCAGACCTCCAGCCAGGCCCCCATCACCCACGTCTGGGTAGCTTCCAGGCAGGCCCTCCGCAACGAGCGCAATCCCCGCGTTTCGAGGGCCGACCTGGAGGAGGTGGCCGGGGCATGGTTCGTACTCGTCTCCGAGTTGCGCCAGCAGCCGGGTCTTGCCCTGGGAGCCATCGCCCGCGGTAACGATACCCAGGTGAGCGAAGTCGAGAAGGCTTTCGTGGGTCTGGAGTTCTTGTCGCTGCAAGAGTCGCAAGCGCTCAATGCCCAGGTCCTGGTTCCCCAGCTTGACCAGCTGGCTAGCTTCTGGTCTCTGAGCGGTGCCCTCAATGCCCACAAACCGGATAGTTTCGAGGCTGAGCTCGAGCAGAGCATGCTGGGGACCGTTCAAGCCCCTGTGGTTCCGGCTCCCGCTCCCGCTCCCGCTCCCGAGCCCTCGGCAACCCCTTCGCCGAGCATCCTTATCTCGCCCAGCGCCAGCCCGCTCCCTCTGTCGGCGCCCTCCGCCTCGCCTGAAACCCCGGATGTCCCGGACCCCTTCTCGCCGGTGCCCATGCCGGCTCCCTCACCGTGAGCCTGCTCCAGGCGCGTATCTTCGAAACCGAGTTCCCGCAGCCACTGGGCTCCTATGAGCCTGACCCGGAGCTGATCGCCTGGCTGCGCCCTGACACCGCTGCCCCGCTGGCCTCCAGCGACGGTATCCGGAGCGCCATTCGGGCATTGCTGCGCGAGGGTGGCTTCAAACCCAGCGGGCGCAGCAAGCCCGCTTCAGAGTATCTCTTGCGCGCTTGCGGGGAGGGGATTCTTGGCTCCATCAACCTGGCAGTGGACGTGTGCAACGTGGTTTCGCTGCACAGCGGAATCCCCATCAGCGTGGTGGACCTGGATCTCGCCCGCCCCCCCGTCCGCCTGGCCCTGGCCGAGCCCAAAGCGAGCTACGTCTTCAATCCATCCGGACAGGAGCTCGAGCTAACCGGGCTGCTCTGCCTGTTCGACTCGCAGGGCCCCTGCGGTAGCCCGGTCAAAGACTCTCAGCGCACCAAAACCAACCCGCACACCCTGCGCACTTTGTCGGTGGTCTGGGGCAGCACCGAAACCGCCCTCCAGACAGGACTGGCCACAAGCTGGTATCAAGAGCTGCTGTCCTCCCGTGGGGCAAAGATCACAGACCACGCAGGGTAAGGCGTTTTTAAGGCAGAAGTTCCCCAAAGCTTGCCAGAGCAAGCCCAGGAGAACAGTGGAGCTTTTCGAACCGCAGGAGCCCGAGACTCCAGCCCTGACCACCGCCCACAACTTGGCGGAGGTGCTGACTCCACCTCCAATCGATCGTGACGGCCTGGTCTTACGAGAAGAAGTCTGGGGCACCGAAACCGAGGAGTTTCTGGATCGTCTGCTGGTGGGCCCCGGGCAACGTGTGCTGGCTCTCGGCTGCGGCCTGGGCTTCGACCTGCCGCGGCTATCCCGTCGCGTCGGTCCCCAGGGCGAAGTGTGTGCACTCGAGCCCGATCCCCGGTTGGCGTTCGAAAGTCAGCTTCTGGTCGACTCCCTACGCTTGCGTAATGTGAGGGTACTGAGCGGCATGGTGATGGCTGCCCTCCCCCCGGGCCCTTTCGACGTGATCTTCAGTTCGTGGTTCCTGGCCCAGATTGACAACGTGCCTTCCCTCTTGCGCCAGTTGCGTCAGCGCATCAGCGGCGCAGGTCGATTGGGCGTACTCGACCTCTATCCGGGGGGCCTGCGCCTCTTCCCGGAGGCACCGGCTCTGGAGAGGGTTCTTGTGGCAGCCTCCCAGGTCGGTCAGAACTTCTGGCTGATGGGCCAGCTGCCAGCCGCCCTGGTCTCCTCGGGATTCTTGCTGGAAGGGGCCTGGCCGCGTCAGAAGGCTGAGGTCCCTGGAACGCCCACCTATCGTTGGGTGGAGCGATTCCTGCTGGATGTGGGCCCGCGCCTGGTCTCCCAGGAGTTGCTCGAGGAAATTGAATGGCAGACACTGCTGGAGGAGTGGTCCAACCGGAGGGTGGATCCTTCCACGCTGCTCTTTTCGCCCCAACTGGTGGGCATCATCGGGCGCGGCTTCTGAGAAACAAAAGGCCCCCGATTTCGGGGGCCAGATTGACCGGCAGTTCTCAGGCCTGGCGAGTAAACTTCTCGCCGTGAACGGCACCGGCCCAGGCCAGACAGAAGACCAGGATGCCCATCACCACGACCTTGCCGACATTGAAGTGGATGAAACTGACCGGCATCCACATACCCACGCTGTGCACCAGAATCATCGCCAGCACCGCACCCACGGCTGGCTCCATGACGCGAACTTTGGGAGACACCACGCCCACGATGAAACCGCCCAGGTAGTAGGTGATGATGTTGAACACCGCCTCGGCCAGGATGGAGCCGTGGATGGTCTTCATCCGCATGTAAAGCAGAGAGAGCAGGCTCTGGGCCACCAGGAACGATCCCAGACTCATCCAGACCCAGGCCCAGGAGAACGCCTGGAACTTGTCGGTCCGCATTTTGATCCCCGTCACCGGGTCTTCGTGCGTGGTGATGACCTTCGACGTGTCCGTGGTCTGTGAGGTGGAGCGAGTACCGATCGCCAATGCGGCTCCCCCTTTTGTGCGCGGGGTGAACTTTGCTCATCGCAAGCCGCGCCAACATCCAGTATACCAGGCTTGAAGGGCGTTCGCAAACAGGAATCGCTCGCCTCCGTCAGGCGCTCATTCCTCCAGCGTCGAGGTGTCCCCGATCGGCAGACCGAGTTCCTGGGCTTTGAGCAGCCGGCGCATGATCTTGCCGCTGCGCGTCTTGGGCAGGCCGCTGACGAAGTCGATCTCGTCTGGACGTGCAATCTTACCCAGCTCCTTGCCCACATGCTCTCGCAACTCCTCGGCCGTGTTGTCGTCAGGTGTGAAGCCAGCCACGAACACCACGAAGGCTTTGATTGAATTGCCCTTGACCGGGTGCGGCTTGCCGATGCAGGCTGCCTCCGCCACGGCCGGGTGGCTCACGAGCGCACTCTCCACCTCGGCCGTGCCCAGGCGATAGCCGCTCACCTTGATCACATCGTCTACCCGGCCCACCACCCAGATATAGCCGTCCTTGTCCTTGCGCGCCGAGTCGCCGGCCGAGTAGTAGCGTCCCTCGAAGCGGCTCCAATAGACCTCTTTGTAAAGCTCTGGGTTCTTGTAGAGCGTGCGCAGCATTCCCGGCCAGGGCTTCTTGATGACCAGAAGCCCGTCCTGACCTGGCTCGACCGACTGACCGTGATCGTCCACCACGTCCACCTCGATGCCGAACAGGGGCCGCGTGGCTGTGCCCGGCTTGAGGGCCACGCACGGCATCGGGGAGATCATGAAGCCTCCCGTCTCGGTCTGCCACCAGGTGTCCATGATCGGGCAGCGCTCCTTGCCGATGACCCGGTGATACCAGCGCCAGGCCTCCGGGTTGATGGGCTCGCCCACCGAGCCCAGCAGGCGCAGGCTGGAGAGGTCGTGCCGGTCGGGCCAGGCCTCGCCGAAGCGCATCAGGCCGCGGATAGCGGTGGGAGTCGAGTAGAGCACGGTGATGCCGTAGCGGGCCACCAGACGCCACCAGCGATCGGGATA
>CAZWUN010000168.1:0-11072 GCA_964637145.1 uncultured Burkholderiales bacterium | reverse complement strand
ACGAGTTCCTCTCGCCCTACGGGATCAGGGCCGTGTCGCGCTATCACGAGAAGCATCCGCTGGTAATGCGCCTGGATGGCCGCGAGTACCGGCTGGACTATGAGCCCGGGGAATCCACCTCCAGCCTGTTCGGGGGCAACTCCAACTGGCGCGGCCCCATCTGGCTGCCGATGAACGCGCTCATCATTCTGGCTCTGCGTCAGTATCACGCCTACTACGGGGACAAGCTGAAGGTGGAGTGCCCCACCGGGTCGGGCACGAGGCTGAGCCTGGACCAGGTCGCCCACGAGCTGGCCACGCGTCTCACCCGGCTCTTCTTGCGCGACAAGCAGGGACGCCGGGCGGTCTTCGGAGACTGCCAGCTCTTCCAGCAAAACCCGCACTGGCGCGACATGATCCCCTTCCACGAGTACTTTCACGGGGACTCCGGGCGAGGCTGCGGGGCCAGCCACCAGACGGGCTGGACGGGCCTGATCGCGAGCATCCTGCTCGAGCTCTAGTTCATACCCGGTTTACACGAAGTTCACAATTGTTGCTTCTCGTTTACATCCTGTCGACAAGTGCTCCCCCCGGAGATTCCTAAACTGGGATCAAACTCTTTCTCCGATCGGAGGGTACACCGTGGCCAAGGTCTCCTCGTCCTCGTCTTCCCGTCCCAGTCGTCCAGCGCCCAAGAAGAGCTCTTCCTCAAGCTCTACGCGCAAGCCGAGCAGCACCAGCAGCAAGAGCAAGACGACCCAGAGCAAGTCCACCAGTGGCACCACCGAGGCCCGCTCGGCAGCCAGGGTGGGCCAGACCGACCGGGTCAGCGTGAGCCGGGAAGCCCGCAAGCCGGGCGAGTCGGGTGGAGCGGACGCGGGCCATCTGAGCGCCCTGATGAGCAACTATGGGGGGGGCTCCAACCCGGGCAGCGCAAGCCCCTCGGGCGCGAGCGCCGTGGCCCCGACCGGGGCGACTGGCGGTCCCCAGGTCACCCCTCCCGGCCTCTCGAGCGGCTCGAGGGCGGAGGACGCGACCCGGGCCGCGGCCACCGGCTCCAACGGGGCCCAGGGGGCGAACGCTGCCAGCGGCTCCAACGGGGTCCAGGGGGGCAACGCGCCCGACGCTCCCAAAGGCGCCCCTGGCTCCACCGCACCCGGCGGCGATCCCAAGACCGAAGCAAAGGACCCCAGGAGCTCCGGCGCTGGCTTCCTGCCCGCCCCGGTGCGCGACAGGGACCTCTGGAGCGTGCCCGAGTCTCCCTGGTCGCCCCTGGAGGGCGGAGGACGCTCGCGCACCTGGACGGCCGGAGACGACAGGGGCAAGTGGACCGAGTACGAGCGCGGTGGTCAGAACTGGCGCACCCGGAGTTACAACGAGAACGGCACCAACTGGTCGGAAACCATCATGGAAGGCAACCACTGGCGCTACCGCGAGGGCGGGATGGCCGGTCTGACCCGCGAGGCCGAAGCCAGAGGGGTGACCTCCTTCCAGTTGCCCGGCCCGGACGGCAAGCCCCTGGACATCCGGGTGGCCGGAGGGGCCTCCGAGCAAGAGCTGGCCCGCGTCCGCCAGGCCATCGAAGCCATGCCTCCCCAGGCTCGTGTGCATGCGCGGGACGTCGTGCTCTCGCACGACCTGGGCCAGGTCTTCGGCCAGGGAATGGTCCCCAGCAACGGGGCCACCGGAGTAGGGGCCATGGCCGGCAACCAGGACGGTCGCATGGTGCTCGACCGCACCTCGCTCACCAACGACAGGTCCACCGCCTACCTGATCCACCACGAAGCGGGCCACAACCTGGCCGCCTCCAGCAACAACCCGGAGACCTCCGAGCTGTGGCGCAGCCTGCCGGGCAGCGTGAGCCCCTACGGAGCGCGCAGCGGCGCGGAGGACTTCGCCGAGACGCACCGCTATGTGATGGGGAACTGGGACTCTTACATCAACAGCGGCGCGGTGCCGCTGGCCCAGTCCGGCAACAGGCCAGTGCGTGGCCAGGGACCGCTGGGCATCGAGCGCACTCCCTCGGCGGCCAAAGCGATGGAGATCCTTCGTCTGTATGGTTGGAAGGGCCCGGAGTCGGGCGTCTGATCTGTCCCACTCAAAATCAAGAAGGAGCGAGAGCATGTCGATCGACAAGATTTCAGCGACGACAGGACAGATTCAGGGCCTCGTGACAGGCTCCCAGGGAGTGTCAACCCTCAACGACTCGCCGGCGCTCAAGCGACTGCAGGGCGGTGGGTCCGGCTCGACTCCCGAGCCAGCTCCGAACACAATCGAGATCCCGAAGATGCTGCACTGCCCTCCGGGCCAGGACGGTAGCCCGCCTTTCGGCAGCCCGGGGTTTCTCTACTGAGCAGGCCCGGGCGGATTTTACCGATCTCCCTGCGTTACCGTTCCCACCGGCCGGTATACCGGCTGCTCAGCCCGGTAACGTTCCCAGAGCGGTAGAACGAGCTCGGCCGAGCGGGCGACCGTTCATAGCGCTGTCAGTGCGCAGGACTCTAAGCCTGGGACTTCTTCTTGCGAACGGCGATGCCGCCCACCATCACCCGACCGTTGCTCTCCTGCACGGCCGGAGCGGCGTTTCGCTCGGGGTCGAGTTGCTCGGCCATCCGGCTGGTCTCGGCCAGCGGCTCGGGCACGCGTACGTCGGTCTCGGGCCAGAGGGGGCCATCGAACTTGCCCCTCGGCTTCTCGCGCTGCTGGGTGAACTTCCCGCTGGCCACGTTCTCGGGCGCCGCCAGGGTCTTGGCCTCGGGGGCCACCCCCGTCCAGGTGGGCGCAGGGGCCTGTTGGAGCAGGGCCTGGGGCACGCGGTAGGAGCGGCTGACCTGGATATGCGCCTTCTCGACCATGAAGACGTATTCGAACTGGACTGCCCCTTCGGCGGGGATGGGCAAACGGTGGGGGTTGCCTGTCTGGATGGCCTGATCCCAGGCGGTCAGCTTGCTTTCGAATTCACGGGCACCGGACTTCGCTTTCTCGGTCAGTACCAGGCCGCCTACTGCCGTCAGAAGACCCGCGCCGGCTCCCAGCCAGCCCGCGCCCGCGAAGTAAAGGCCGGCACCTAAAGCCAGCCCGCCCCCGGCGGCCAGCAGGCCCAGCTTGTTCATCTTCGAGCAGTGCGCAGCCACCGACTGGCGCATCTCGGTCACATCCTCGCCTTTGAAGCGCTCCATGCCCTTGAGCACGACATCGCAGTCGGCAATCACCTGACTTGCGCCTGGAGGCTGGTCGGAGTAAGGATGCAAGATGGCCTGGTCGGCGATCAACTGCTCACGGGCATCGCGGTGGCGAACCGAGCCCTGGTCGGGCAAGGGAACGAGGTTGCCGGGCTGGCAAGCCGTCTTCGCTTCCTGGGCAAAGGCCTGCACCGCAATGCGGCGGGAGGAGCCGTTGGGGCTGGTCAACTGCAGCTTCATGTCCGGAGTCTAGCCCGCCGACCTGAAAAGTCTCGAAAATCAAGGGGCCAGGGTGGTGCGATTTCGGCCCGCTTTCTTGGACTCGTAGAGGGCCGCGTCGGCCCGCACCAGGAGCTCGTTCAGGCTTTCCCCCGGCCTCAGGTCGGCCACTCCCAGGCTGATGGTCACCCGCAGCGTCTCCTTGACCCGACACTCCTCTATCGCCCGGCGCAAGCGCTCACACACCACCTCGAAGGCCTCCGGGCCGGCGGTGCGGGGCAGCAGCAGCACGAACTCCTCTCCGCCGTAGCGGGCCAGCAGGTCCTCCTTGCGCATGGCCGCGACCAGGCTTGCAGCGACGACCCTGAGCACCTCGTCGCCCACGTCGTGCCCGTAGGTATCATTGAAGGCCTTGAAGTGATCCACGTCCAGCAGCACCGCCGAGAGCGGCTCGGAGTGGCGGCGGGCAAGACCCAGCTCGCGCTCGGCCAGCTGAAAGAAGTGGCGCCGGTTGGTGAGCCCGGTCAGGCCGTCGGTGGTGGCCAGACGAAGCACCTCGGCGAAGAGGCGGGCCTTCTCCAGTGCCAGCGCGGCCTGACCGGCGAAGGTGGTGGCCAGATCCACCTCCGACTCGTCCAGCGGCTCGTCGCGCCGCAGCACCAGACGGGCCTGTCCCAGGGGCAGGCTCAACCCCTCCTCGGGGTCGACCGCGCTCGAGCCTCCCAGCCGGCGCCAGCCGCCTGGCTCGGGCTCGAAGCCCGCCGCCTCGGCTTGCAGGCGCTCGGACACCACGGCGAAGAGCCGCTCCCAGACCTGGTCGGCCTCCAGCGTTTCGGTCAGGCTGGTGGCCAGATCGCGCACGGTTTCAGCCAGCTCGCGCTGCTGCGACTCGGCCTTGTAGAGCAGCTCCATCTCGGCCGCCCGGGCGGTCTCGAGCGAGACCGCGATGTGACTGCCCAGGGCGCTCAGGAGGGCGGCATCCTCCTCGGTGAAGAGCCCGCGAGCCAGGCGCGTGTCCAGGTAGAGCACCCCCACCGCCTCGTCGCGCAGGAAGAGGGGAGCCGCCAGCATGCTCTTGAGTCCGTGGATCTGCACGCTGGAGGAGCTGTCCACCGGGCCCTCCTGGCCGGCGCTCACCACCGCCGGCTCGCCCGTGCGGGCCACCTCCTCCACCAGACTGCGCGAGTAGCCGCTGAGCGACTCCAGCAGGCGCCCCTCGTGATCGCGCCCGGCCACCTCCTCGAGCAGGCCGTCGCGCAGGCGAAACAGGCAGGCGCGCTCGGCCCCCAGCAGGTTGAGCAGATGCTCGAGGACGTTCTGGGCCAGCAGGCCTGGATCGAGCACCCGGGCGGAAGCCAGGCTGAGGTCGAGCAACGCGGCCAGTTGGCGCTCCAGGCGAAGCCGGGTCAAATCGTGCCCGCTGGAGCCGGTGTTCACGATGCGGGGCTGCACCGAGGACTCGAGCAGCGAGAACTCCCGGTTGACCTGGCGCAGCCGGGGCAGCCAGGAGTGAGCCCGGGCCAGGTTCTGGGCCGCCTGGGCGTAGCGCCGCGCCACCAGGGCCTGTCCCCGCTTCCGGGCCAACCGGGCGCGCTCGAGCCAGATCTCCAGCTGGCCCAGGTCGTTGTCCACCTCGTCGGCCAGGCGCTCGCCCCGGTCCAGGCAGCGCTCGGCCTTCTCGAGCCTGCCGCGCAGCCGCTCGAGGGTGGCCTGACAGTGCAGGAAGTGGGATTCGGTCAGGAGGTGTCGGTTCAGCTTGCGGCCCACCCGGATGGAGCGCTCCAGCTGCTTCAAGTCGTCCGACGAGGGGCTTTCAGCCGCCAGGCACAGGGTCTTCCAGCCCCAGGCCACGCCCAGCATAGCGGTGCGGGCCTGAAAGGTCTCCAGCTCGCCCAGCTGGGGGTCGGTGAGCAGGGCCCGCAAGGGCGCCAGCTCACCCCGGTGGATCAGGGCAAGCACCCGCGAGGTGAGACCCAGAGCCCTCACGTTGGGAGACATTCCGGGCAACTGGCGCGCCAGCTCGTTCAGGCTGTCGGGCGAGCGCCCCAGGGCCGCCTCGGCCACCGCTCTGACAGCCAGGAGCGGCACGGATCGTGGTTCGTCAGGGTTCACCAGCCGGCGCTTCTGCTCGTAGCGGTCGGCCCAGCTCAGGCACTCGAGATAGCGACCCCGGGGGATCATGGCCACGGCCAGAAGCTGCGTGGCCAGGAAGTGATCCGAGGGGGCCAGGTAGCTTTCCTGCTGGGTCACCAACTGGGTGAGCACGTCTTCGGCCTGAAGGACCCGGCCTGCCAAGAGATGGGCCAGACCCACGAACAGCTGGCTCTGAGCCACGGCCACCGGATGGGCGGCCTGGCGGGCCATCTCCTCGGCCTTGCGAGCATAGCCCATGGCCAGGTCGGCTCGGCCCAGGGCGGCCGCCGAGAGGGCCGTCACCAAACAGTAGATGGAGACCGCTTCGCGGTGAGGCCCCAGCTTCTGAGCATGGAGCGCTCCCGCAAAGCAACTCTCCATGGCGGCCGGGATGCGTCCCGCAAAGAGGTTCCCGCGCGCCGTCAGGTCGTAGAGACGGGCCAGCAGGGCGTGGCGCTCCTTCTCGCCAGCGGGGGGCCGGGGATGTCGCTCGCCCCAGAGCCAGCGGCCCAGGTCTCGAGCCGCCCGGGCCAGGCTGACCGGTCCTCCCCCGGGAACGCGGGCCCCGGCCTCGCGCAGGGCTTCGCGAGCATCAGGCAGGATCTGGCTCCAGTCGAAGGTGATCAGGCCCACCTCGCAGCGTTGCAGGCGCAGGTGGGCCCGCCGCAAGGGATCGGTCTCCAGCTCCACGGCCCGGGCATAGGCCTCCAGGGCCTGCTGGCGGCGGCGCGTCACGTTGGCGGCCTCACCCAGCGCCTCCAGCAGGCGAGGATCGCTCTCGCCACCGACCCGCTCGAGCAGCTGGTAAGCAGCCTCGTAGGCGTGGCTGCGCAGCGCCAGCAGGCCAGCCTTGCGATGGCTGCGCAGCATCGGCTCCGGGCCGGCCTGGCCCTCGAAGTAAAGCCGGGCCACGCGGTGCCAGTCGTCCAGGGTGGTGGCCATGGGCTCCAGGGTGCGGGCCAGCTCCAGGCAGGCCTGCAGGCGCTCAGGCTCGCTCAGGGAGCTGGCCGCCGCCTCGCGAACCCGGTCGTGCACGAACTGAGAGCCTTCCAGCAGCTGGGCCGCGCGGCCGGCAGCCAGGGCATCCCGGGCCGGGATTCCGAACACTCGCTCCAGCGCCTCGGCCTCGAAGGAGAGGCCGAGCAAGGCGGCGTGGGCCAGGATCTTCGCGCTGGTGGGCTCGAGCTGACGAAAGCGTCGCAGCATCAGCTCGAGAATGTCGGCCGAGAG
This sequence comes from uncultured Burkholderiales bacterium, assembly GCA_964637145.1. Classification (GTDB taxonomy): domain Bacteria; phylum Vulcanimicrobiota; class Xenobia; order Xenobiales; family QWHO01; genus QWHO01. The sequence goes on along the minus strand of CAZWUN010000168.1, from coordinate 4,329 downwards.
CTCGAGAGTCAAAAGCGCCTCTCGATCGCACTCCCAGCCGTTCCAGCGCGGTAGCAGCACCCCCTGGTCCAGGGCCGCCCGCAGGAACTCTCGCGCCCCCAGCGGCGTCCGGTCGGTTTTCTGCTCGAGCTGATCGAGCAGCAAGGAGTCGATCGCTCCCGGGCCCAACACGCTGGCCGAGAGCTCGGACAACTCGCCCCGATCGAGCGCCTCCAGGGGAATGAGGGGCCACTCCCCGCCCGGCAGCTCCCGGCCCAACCGCTCGAGAGGCTCGGTCAGGCGCCGGCTGGTGGCCAGCAGGAACAGAGGAGCGCGGTGGATCTCTTGAGCCAGGCGCAGCAGCACCTCGAGGCTGGCGGGATCGAGCCAGTGCAGGTCTTCCAGGACCAGCACCGTGGGCTCGGCCTCGGCCATCCGGATGAACCAGGAAGCCAGGCTGTTCTGCAGCTCCTCGGGACCGACCTCATCAAGGCACAGGCCGCCCAGCAACTGGTCCAGGCTGGTCGAAAAGCCGGCCAGAGCCATGGCGTTGGCGCCAGCCGCGCGCACCGCGCTGCGGGCCCGGGTTTCCGAGCAGCCCGCCAGCCCTCGGTCCACAGCTTCGCGCAGGGGGGCAAAGGGGGTCTCCTCGCGGCGGGCAACACCCTGGAAGAGGCCGGCCTGGGTGAGCCCGGAGAGGAACTCCTGCACCAGCCGGCTCTTGCCCCAGCCCGCCTGGCCCAGTAAGAGCACCGCTCCCCCCCGACCCTGGCGCGCCTTCTGCCATTCCTCGCGCAGTCGAGTGAGCTGCGTGCGACGGCCCACCATGGAGTCGGGCCGGGCAGTGCTGGCGGTGGCCAGCTCCACCCGCTCACCCCGGGCCAGGACCGCCTCCAACTGCTCCAGGCGATTGAGATCGGCCAGCAGGGTGGCGGCCGAGGGATAACGCTCGTCCGGGTCCTTGCGCAGCAGACGGGCCGTCACGGCGGCCAGCACCGGAGAGAGGTCGCTCACCAGGCGGGTCAGGTCGGGGGGCACCAGAACCAGGTGCTGGCGCATCAACTCGCCAGGATCAGAAGGGGTGAAAGGGGGACGGCCGGACAGGCTTTCGAACAGCACCACACCCAGGGAGTAGAGATCCGAGCGCGGATCGACGGCACGCTTGAGCAGCCCCGACTGTTCGGGGGAAGCGTAGAGCAACGTGCCGGCGGCCGGATCATCGGCCTCGGCGCGTGCCACCAGGCCGAAGTCGATCAGGTGGGCCCCGGCGCTGGAGAGCAAGATATTGGAGGGCTTGAGGTCACGGTGCACCAGCCCGCGCCGGTGCAGTGTGTCCAGCGCGCCTACCAGGGGCACCAGCCACTCCAGCACCTGACTTCTCGATTGGGGACCGCGCGCGATCAGGCTGGCCAGGGTGGGACCTTCCACCAGCTCGGTGACCAGGTAGGGCCGCCCCTCCGGTCCCTGTCCCAGCTCGAACACGCGGGCGATGGAGGGGTGACGCACGCTGGCCAGCAGCGCCCCCTCGCGGCGAAAGCGACGCCAGGCCTCGGGCGTGTTCTCCAGGGGTAGCTTGACGGCCACCTCGCGCCCTCGAGCCTGACCGCGATAAACAACCCCTCGCGAACCGTGACCGAGTTCTTCGGTAAGCCGAATGCCCTCCAGCTCCAGCATTCATGGAGACTACGCGGTGCGGGTGGCTCAGGCCTCCAGTGCTTCGACCGGTTCGGCCTCACTGGCTGGCCTCAGATGCCCAGGTAGGCCTTCTTGACCTCTTCGTTGTCGGCCAGCTCGCTGGCCGGGCCGCTCAAGACCAGGTGTCCGGTCTCGATCACGTAGCCCCGGTGGGCGATCTTGAGGGCCTGGTGGGCGTTCTGCTCCACCAGCAGAACGGTCGTCCCGGCTTTGTTGATGGTCTTGATGATCTCGAAGATCTCGGCCACCAGGAGGGGGGCCAGGCCCATGGAGGGCTCGTCGAGCAGCAGCAGCTTGGGCTGGCTCATCAGGGCGCGGCCCATGGCCAGCATCTGCTGCTCACCGCCCGACAGGGTGCCGGCCGTCTGCCGGCGCCGCTCGCGCAGGCGGGGGAAGGTGTCGTAGCACTTCTCGATGTCCTTCCCCACGTCGGGATCCTTGCGCAGGAACGCTCCCATCTCGAGGTTCTCGACCACCGACATGTTGGCGAACACGCGCCGTCCCTCGGGTACCTGGCACAGTCCGCTGGCCACGATCTCGTGGGCCGGAGCCGCACCGATGGAGCGCCCCTGGTACTCGATGCTGCCCTCGCGCGGACGAAGCAGCCCCGAGATGGTGCGCATCAGGGTGGTCTTGCCGGCGCCATTGGCCCCGATCAGGGTGACGATCTCGCCCTGCTGCACCTCGATGGAGATGCCTTTGAGAGCGTGGATGGCTCCGTAATAGACGTGGAGGTCCTTGACGACGAGCATGTCAGCCTTCCTCGTCCTTGCCGAGATAGGCCTCGATGACCTTGGGGTTGGCCTGGATCTCAGCCGGATTTCCGTAAGCGATGGGGGTGCCGTAATCGAGCACCAGGATCTGCTGGCAAAGGCCCATGACGAACTTCATGTCATGCTCGATCAGCACCACCGTAGTGGCGAACTTCTCGCGCACGAAACGGATCAGGTCCATCAACTCGGCTGATTCGGTGGGGTTCATGCCTGCGGCCGGCTCGTCGAGCAGCAGCATCTTGGGGCGAGTGGCCATGGCCCGAGCGATCTCCAGGCGGCGCTGCTCGCCGTAGGCCAGGTTGGTGGAGATCTCCTGGGCGTCGTGGTCGAGCTTGAAGATCTTGAGCATCTCCATGGCGTGCTCGGTGATCTCGTCCTCCTTGCGCTGAAAGACCGGTCCGTGAAAGAACGAGCGAAACATCGAGTAGCCACAGTTGAAGTGGCAGGCGATCTTGACGTTGTCGAGCACGCTCAGACTCTTGAACAGACGGATGTTCTGAAAGGTTCGAGCGATACCGAGCTGAGTGAACTGGTAGGCCTTCTTGCCATCCACCCGCTTGCCCTGAAAGGTGATGGCACCCTCGGAAGGCGGGATGACGCCGCTCAACATGTTGAAACAGGTTGTCTTGCCCGCCCCGTTTGGTCCGATGAGGCCCACCAGCGAGCCCTCCTCGACCTCGAGGCTGACCCCGTTCACGGCCACCAGCCCGCCGAAGCGGCGGGTCAGGTGCTTGACCTCCATCATCACGCTCACGAGCTCTTGCGCCCCCAGAGCTCCCAGATCTCCTTGTTGCCGCAGAGGCCTTTGGGACGGTAGATCATCAGGAAAATCATCATCAGCGAGTAGAGGATCATCCGCATCGAGGGCTCACCCAGCAGGGACAGACCCGGAATGGAGGCGGCTCCCGAGGTGAAGCGCAGCAGCTCGGGCAGGGCAGTCAGCAGCACTGCCGCTAGCAGCACGCCGCTGGTGGAGCCCATTCCGCCCACCACAACGATCACCACGATCTCGATGGAGAGGACGAAGTTGAACTTCTCGGGGGTCAGGATGGTCAGAAGGTGTCCCAACAGGCCACCCGCCACGCCTGCGAAGAAAGCCCCCAGCAGGAAGGCGGCCACCTTGTAGTAGACCGTCCAGACACCCATCACCTCGGCTGCCAGCTCATCCTCGCGCACCGAGATGATGGCCCGACCCGGCGAGGAGCGGATCAGGTTCAAGATCACGACCGTGCTGATGAGCACGATGGAGTAGACCCAGAAGAAATTCGAATACTGAGGGATGTTGGTCTGGCCACGGGCAGCACCCATGTATTCAAAGTTCACCAGAAAGACGCGCACAATCTCGCCGAAGCCCAGGGTGGCGATGGCCAGGTAGTCACCCTTGAGCCGCAAACTGGGAATTCCTACCAGCAATCCGGCTGCCGCGGCGAGGATCCCGCCCAGCATCAACGAGATGGGGAAGACGATGGGGAACTCCGGATGAGGAAAAGTGAGCATCCAATCCGGCCAGGCGAACATCATGGTGAAGAAGGCGGTGGCGTAGCCGCCGATGGCCATGAAGCCGGCGTGGCCCAGCGAGAACTGACCGCAGTAACCGTTGGTCAGATTGAGGCCGAGCGCAGCCACCATGTTGATGCCGGCCAGCAGGATGAGATTCTGCCAGAATCCGTTGAGAGCCCAGAAAGCGTAGCGATCAAAGAGAAACAGCAGCAGGCAGGCGCCCAGCAACATGGCCCACTTCTTGAGGTAACTGCCCATCAGACCTTCTCCACCATGCCGCGGCCCAGGATGCCAGCCGGCCGCACCAGCAGAATGATGACCAGAACCGAGAAGAGCACCGCATCGCGATAGGTCGAAACGAAGTAGCTGGCAGTGGACTCGG
>CAZWUN010000167.1:0-11072 GCA_964637145.1 uncultured Burkholderiales bacterium | reverse complement strand
CGCGGTTCCCTCGGTCGAGAAGGCTCCCCGGTCGATGTAGTTCTCGACCGTGAAGGGGATCTGGCTGCGGGTCAGGTTGAAGCGGGGGAAATTGGGGGGCAAGACGTGGGTCTGGTAGGGATAAAAGAGCAACGCCTGGTCGGTATAGCCGAAATGCGGGTTGGCAGTGTACGTCTGCCCGGCCACCGTGTTGGTCATCTGCAGGTAGGCACCCTCCACGTCGGCAAAGCGACTGGTGATGGATCCGCGCAGCTGGACCTTTCCCTTGGCGTTCAGGATCCGGGGGTCTTGAACGGCGAACTGGCGGCCGCTCTTGAGGGTGATGGCCTCGGGCGTGGTGCCGGGGTCGGGGGCGATGCCCGTGATCCCCACCAGGTTGCGCTGCACGTCGCGCTTGCTCAAGAAATCCGGGTTGCCGGCAGTATTGTCCCAATCGAACTGCACCGAGCGCTCGAAGCTGAGCAGGGCGGCATCGACGGTCATGTCCGGATTGGGTAGCTCGGCCGCATAGTTGCGGTCGTTGAGCAGCACGAAGTTCTGGGCCACCAGACCGAGCACTGAAGGCTGGCTGTCGGCGTACTCCAGGTCGCTGCCCACGATCAGGTTCCCCTCGCGCTCCACGCCAGGTTTGGGCGGGGGGTAGAACATGCGGTCGGCGGGGAATCCAGTCAGACCAAGCTGGGCGGCCGAGTAGGGCGGACCGGGCTCGCCCCGATTGAGCAGATTGCCATTCTGGTCACGGGCCTCGAAAAAGTCGCGCGCCGCCTGGTGGTAAATGCTGGTGGTGGAATCATAGACCGGCGTCTGGTTGGGGGCCACGCCCACGATTTCGCGATCGGTGCCCTCACCGGCCACGACGGTCAGGTGGCCGGCCACTTTGGCACCCGGAGCGGTCTGCACCTTGACGTTGCCGCCCTTGACGTAGAGGACCCCTTCCTTGAAGCTGGAGATGGGCACGTTCTGGTAGCCCGGAATATCGAAGAGCTGTCCGGAGTATTTTCCCTCGATCTGAACCGAGACCCGATCATTGTCGGCCCCCTGGCCGAGCGTCACCACGATGTTGGGGATGCCGGGCGTGTTGTTGGCCTGAGCCTTGATGGCGGGGTTGGTGCTGAGGGAGCGAGGGTCCATCTCGATGGCGTTGCGCACTTCCACCTTGCCGGTTTGCTCGCCGGGGGGCAGCGTCACACCGGCCGGCAGCGGATCGCTGTCGGTGGCCGATGGGTCGATTACGGGAGCGGCTGCGAAGCTGATCGTCCCATCCGGGTTTACCTGCCCGGTGCGCATCGCGCCTCCGGTCGAGTCGATCTCGATGAAACCGCTCAACGAGCCGGCCCCCTGGCGACGGCTGGCTTTGTACTGGCCGTAGCCGCGCTGAACCTGGTTGCCCACCCGCTTGGTGATGTAGGGGAAGACCTCGCCCGGCTCGGAGGCCTGGGGAAGACCGAGCCGGGGAGCCAGACGGCTGATCCCGCCCGAATAAAGACCCGCATCCACGGCCGGGTCGACTTCGTCTCCCTGGCGGTCCAGGTTGGTGCTCTGGGCGATGGAGACGCCCTGGCGGAACATCGCGCCGCCGGCCGCGCTGGGAGGGAACAGGTAGCGGATGCGACCCGAAGCGTCATACCAGGACTGGCGCAGGTTGGGGTCGCCCAGGTGTCCCACGATGCGGACCGGCATTGTCTCGGTGTAATCCTCGGGAATGCCGACCCGCATGGCCAGCTCGTCCCGGGCACCGGGAACATTGCCCTGCACGTCCCAGGACACATCGTTCTCGTTGGTCTTGCGACGGGTGGCCGAGTCTTCCAACAGGCGCACGTCCACCTGGCGGCTGGCCACTGGATCGGTGAGCGGATCTCCCTGCCGGTAGACGCGCGAGCGAATGCTCACCGTGTAGCGCTGGGGCTGGCCTTCGATGACGGTGGTGTCCACCGTGACCGGACTGAAGTCCATCTCCACCACGGCCTCCAGCTCGTTGCCGATGGGAATACGAGCTGGATTGACCGGGTCGCCGAAGTAGATGTTGCGCTGGGCCGTGGTGCCCTGCCGAACACGAACCGGATAGCCCCGGAACGTCCCGTTGGGCATGCCGGCCCCATCGTGGATGCGCAAGGTAAAGTAGCGGTCGGTCAGGGAGGTGAACTGCATGCTGCCTCCCCCGGTCAGATTGGGGGGAGCCTGCATGTAGTTGATCAGGTAGTCCAGAGCCCAGTTACAGGCCTGCAGGGAGGCGGCCTGAAAGTAGCCCGACCGGGAGCTGCGCGACTCGTTGTGAGCAAGCGCAAGGAAGGTGATGCTGAGCGTGATGAGCATGGCCACCGTGAACAGGGCCAGAATCATTGAGATCCCTCGGGGTCGTCTGTTCATGAGGCCTCCTCAGTGGCTTCCGGGTCGAGATTGCAGATTGACGTCGGTCTTCAGCTCGGCCACGCTGACGAACTCGCGCAACGTCAGCGTGACTCGCACGGTCAGGGTCAACAGGTTGGGCTCGAAGAAAACGTCGGGCTGGTTGGGGGGCGCTGGAATCTTGGGCTGGGCCACCTCGAACTCGATCCGATCGAGCGGACCGGGCAGCACCGCCACCGGCTGATTCTCCTGGCTGATGCTGGGTCCAACCAGATTGGCGTCGTTGCCCGGGTAGAAGTAGCTGATCACGGCTCGAGCCCGGGTCGGCTGGGTAACCGGCCCCTGGAATTCGTGACCGCCCGGGGCTGCCCCCGGACCGCTGGCCACGCGATAGACTCGCCGCAGGAGAACGCGCGGGATCCCCTGGTCGACGACGTACTCCACGTAGACGAAGTTGTTGGTGGAATCGATGGTGTTGATGTCGACATCGGTGCCCGAGCGGGTAAAGATCAGCCGGTTCTTGACCACCGACAGAATCGGCGCACCGGGGACCGGGTTGGCCACCTGGGTGCGCGCGTAGAAGGGCCCGAAGGCGGGGTCGAAGTCGCTGTAGGGCCCGGGGAAGAGCACCGCTGAAACGGGAATCTGGTCGATGGTCTGCTCGAAGCCCGGGATGATCACCGCCGTGCGCAACTCGGAGGCCATCTTGTCGATGACGTCGCGGCAGGTCGACTGAGCCCGCCTTGACAGCTCGCCTTTCTGGTGAGCCCACAGGCCGTGCCGGAAAATCAGCGCCAGGGCGGCCAACAGCAAGCCGAGCAGCCCGGCCGTGAAGATGGTTTCCACCACCGTGAAGCCGCGCCGGCGCATCAGTAACGATTCTCCGTGCGCGAGGTCTTGACGGTCACGTGTCGGCGCTGCAGCTCGCGCTCGTTGGGCTCATCCCAGGCGATGGTCACCTCGATGTCGGCGTAGCGAGGGTAGCCGTCCTCGATGTTGGGTGTGAGCACGCGAATCCCCAGCGGAATCCCGGCATTCCCCCCGCTTGCGTCGGGCAGGATGAAAGGGGGCTTGAACTCGGTCTTGATGACTCCGGCCGGCGGCAGGGTGCCGCTCTGGGTATACTGGCTCAGTTGGAACAGGCTGGGCTGGGCCGGATTGACCGAGTCGAAGGGGAACTGGCGCACCTCCTCGGCCACCGCGGTGGCCAGTTGGGCGGCCTGGGTGGCCCGCTGGCTCTTGCGATTGAGCTTGTAGCCGGCCGGGTAGACGGCGGCAAAGGCGATCAGGACGGTCGATAACAAGACCATGGTGACCATCAGCTCGAGCAGGCTGAGACCACGCCGTTTAGCAGCATCCAGGACCAAAAAGTCTATCCTCCAGGCAAAGAGCCGAAATTCAGCGAGCGGCATGAGGTATCCGACAGGGATTCCCTGCCCTCAGTTTAGCATGGCTTTGTTAAAAGTGTTCGCGGTCGCCCGTCGAGTGGGACTGGTTCCTGGCAGGTTTCGGTTCAGCGCCCGCCACGCCTGGCACAAAAGAGAAGCGACCCCTGGCGGGGTCGCTTCCCTTTTTATGCAGCCCGGGTCAAGCCACCGCTGGCTCGGCCTGGAGCACCCGCAGCCCCAGGCGCTCGCCCTCGCGGTCGATGCGCACCAGGTCGCCGGGCTTGAGCTGGCCCGACAGGAGCCCGCGGGCGAGCAGATCCTGGACGTGCTTTTGCACGGCCCGCTTGAGGGGACGGGCTCCGAAGACCGGATCCCACCCTTCCGCGGCCAGGAAGGCCTTGGCGGCCGAAGTGAGCTCCACGGTGACCTTGTGCTCGGCCATCCGCCGCAGCAGGTGAGCCACCTGGATGTCCACGATCTTCTCCAGCGACTCGCGCGAGAGCTTGTGGAACGTAATCACTTCGTCGATGCGGTTGAGGAATTCGGGCCGGAACCGCTCGCGCAGGCTCTTGTCGAGCAAGCGCTCACGCTCGGCCTCGCTGAGGCCCTCCTCCTGGATCCACTCGCTGCCGACGTTGCTGGTCATGATGACCAGGGTCTGGCGGAAGTCCACCGTGCGGCCCTGCCCATCGGTCAGCCGGCCGTCGTCCATCAATTGCAAGAGCACGTTGAAGACGTCCGGGTGGGCCTTCTCGATCTCGTCGAAGAGCACCACCGAGTAGGGCCGGCGGCGCACCGCCTCGGTCAGCTGCCCGCCCTCATCGTAGCCGATGTAGCCGGGAGGGGCGCCGATCATGCGGGCCACCGAATGCTTCTCCATGTATTCCGACATATCCAGGCGAACCATCGCCTTCTCGTCATCGAACATGAACTCGGCCAGCGCCCGCGCGAGCTCGGTCTTCCCCACGCCGGTCGGTCCCAGGAAGAGGAAGGTGCCGATGGGCCGGTCGGGGTCAGCCACCCCGGCCCGCGAACGGCGCACGGCGTTGGACACGCTGACCACAGCGTGCTCCTGCCCCACCACTCGCTCCTCGATGCGCCCTTCCATGTGCATCAGCTTGGCCTTCTCGCTCTCGAGCAGGCGGTTGACAGGAATGCCGGTCCAGCGCGAGACCACCGTGGCCACATCCTCTTCCTCGACCTCCTCCTTGAGGAAGCGGCCGTCTTTCTGCAGCTCGGCCAGGCGCGCCTCGTCGGCGGCCAGCTCTTTCTGCAGGTTGAGGGTGAGCCCGTAGCGGATCTCGGCCACCCGCGCCAGGTCACCCCGGCGCTCGGCCTCCTGCTCTTCCAGGGCCACCTTCTCGAGCCGCTCCTTGGTGGAGCGGATCTTGGCGATGGCCTCCTTCTCGGCCGCCCAGACGGCTTTCATTCCGTCCGACTTCTCCCGCAGCTCGGCCAGCTCTTCCTCGAGCTTGCCCAGGCGCTCCTTGGAGGCTTTGTCTTTCTCCTTGCCCAGCGCCTGCTTCTCGATCTCGAGCTGCATGATGCGCCGCTGGAGCTGATCGATCTCGTGCGGCATGGAGTCGATCTCCATGCGCAGGCTGGAAGCCGCCTCGTCGATCAGGTCCACCGCCTTGTCGGGCAGGAACCGGTCGGCGATGTAGCGATGCGAGAGCACGGCCGCCCCCACGATGGCGCCATCGGTAATGCGCACGCCGTGGTGGATCTCATACTTCTCCTTCAGTCCGCGCAGGATGGCGATGGTCTGCTCGACCGTGGGCTCTCCCACGAAGACCGGCTGGAAACGGCGCTCCAGGGCCGGGTCTTTCTCGATGTGCTTGCGGAACTCGTCCAGGGTGGTGGCTCCGATGCAGCGCAGCTCGCCGCGGGCCAGCGCCGGCTTGAGCATGTTGGCCGCGTCCACCGCTCCCTCGGCGGCGCCGGCACCCACCAGGGTGTGCAGCTCGTCGATGAAGCAGATGATCCGGCCTTCGGAAGCGGTGATTTCCTTGAGCACCGCCTTGAGGCGGTCCTCGAACTCCCCGCGGTATTTGGCGCCGGCCACCAGCGCGCCCATGTCGAGTGCGAACACGGTGCGATCCTTGAGGCCTTCCGGCACGTCACCTTCCACGATGCGGCGGGCCAGACCCTCCACGATGGCCGTCTTGCCCACGCCGGGCTCGCCGATGAGCACGGGATTGTTCTTGGTGCGACGCGAGAGCACCTGGATGGTGCGGCGGATCTCCTCGTCGCGGCCGATGACCGGGTCGAGCTTGCCCTTGCGGGCCATCTCGGTGAGATCGCGGCCGTAACGCTCGAGTGCCTGGTACTTGGCCTCGGGATTCTGGTCGGTGACCCGCTGGGTGCCCCGAATCTGAACCAGGGCCTGGTAAATCTTGTCGCCCTGCACGCCGAGCTCGGCCAGCAGCTTTCCTGCCGGCTCGTCCTTCTTGGCCGCCAGGCCAAGCAACAGGTGCTCGGTCGAGATGTACTCGTCCTTGAGGCGATCAGCCTCCTTCGTAGCGCGCTCGAGCACGTCGCGAAGACGGGCCGAGAGCCCCGCCGGTCCGGCGTTGGACCCGTAGACCTTGGGCAACTTGTCCAGCTCCTGCTGGGCGCGCTGCTCGAGCATGTCGGGGTCGACTCCGAGCTTGCGCAGCAACGGGCCGACCACGCCGTCCTGCTGGCCGAGCAGAGCCAGCAAGAGGTGCAGCGGCTCGATCTGCGACTGGTTGCCCTGGTCGGCCAGCTCTTGCGACTGCTGGACGGCCTCCTGGGCCTTTACCGTGAGCTTGTCGAATCGCATGGATTCCTCCTCGTAAAACTTGAATTGAGTCCAGCATACCGCCTCGGCGTTAGAGTTGTACTTGCGCGGCGATGGCATCATGTTTGCCGTTCGGGAGGGACCGGGCCAGCCCCGTGGAACAGCCGGCAGCTATGGCTTTGCACGTTCTCGAGCATCCGCTCATCCAACACAAGCTCACCTGGTTGCGAGACAAGTCCACGGGCCCCAAAGAGTTCCGCAGCCTGGTGGAAGAGATCGCCACCTTGATGGCTTACGAAGCGACAAGGGGGTTACCACTGGAGGAGGTCGAGGTGGAAACGCCCCTCCAGAAGACGTTGGGAAGAGCCATCGTGGGCAAGAAGCTCGCCCTCATCCCGATCCTGCGGGCAGGCCTGGGGATGGTGGAGGGTATCATGCGGCTCGTGCCCCACGCCAAGATCGGTCACATCGGGCTCTACCGCGACCACGAAACGCTGCAACCGGTGGAATACTACTTCAAAGTCCCCGATGACCTGACCGAACGCGACATCCTGTTGCTCGACCCGATGCTGGCCACGGGCGGCTCGGCCGCGGCGGCGGTCAATTTCCTCAAGGCCCGCGGGGCCCGCAGCAAAAGCATCAAGCTCCTCTGCCTGCTGGCCGCCCCCGAGGGCATCGAGGCCATGCGCAAGAACGACCCCGAGGTGGACATCTTCACCGCCAGCGTGGACGATGCTCTGAACGAGAAGGGCTATATCATGCCAGGCCTGGGCGACGCCGGCGACAGGCTCTTCGGCACGCTGTGATGCGCTGGCTGCTGGTCTTGCTGTTGCTGGCTCCGGGTCTGGCCTTCGAGGCTCCCGAGGTGCAGCTGGCCTTTACTAACCCGGCCGGCTGGGAGCAGCGGGCCGCCCCCAAAGAAGGCGGCCTGGTGTTGTTCGCCGCCCCCAAGACCCCGGCGGTGCGCAGCACCCTGGATGTTTCGGTCACCGAGATGGGCCAGGTCGAGGAGCTGCGCCGTCAGGACGCGCTGGGGGTGGTGCGCCACCTGGCCGGCAAGCTGGAGAACTTCGACCTGCTGGGCAGCAAGGAGACGAAAGTGGCCGGCATGAAGGCCCAGCGCATCACCTACAAGGCGCGCTCGGGCAAGAGCATCCTGCAGACCACGCAGGTCTTCGGGGTTCGCTCGGGGCGGCTGTATCTCTTCACGCTAACCACCTCGCCCGAGCAGCACGCGGCTCACTCCAGGGTGCTCAACAAGGTGCTCGAGTCCGTGCGCTGGTTGTAAGTCCGCTTCAGCGGCAAGGGAGTCGATAGGCCCGGGAGCTGGCGATTGGAAATGACAGCGACGGCCCGGTGGACATCAACATCACCATTTTGAACGGAGCCATCGTCACCAACGGGCCCACGGCCCTCCAACTCGGGCCGGGGGACGCGGCTCTACAGGACGTTCTTCAACTGCGCGACGCAAACGTCTTTTCAAACGGTCATCCGGGGCCCGGGTTTGCTTCCAACAATTCGGAAGAACCTCGGACAGGCCGCGACCATCCTCTCATGCGCAAGAAAATCGAGCCCCTGGTCATCCTGGCCTTGATCGCCATCCTGGCCAACCTCCTGGCCCCTCGCACCGGGCCCGTCGCCCCCCCGCCGCCCACCGGCACCGTGACGCTGGAAGGCTTGCGGGCAGGCGACCCGGCCGCCCGCGTTCGGGAGTTGCTCGGAGAGCCCCTGGAGCAGAAGATCCTGCCCGTGGCCGGGAGTTCGGATGCTGTTTCCCCTTACCGGCACTGGAGCTACGATGGTCGCAGCGTCATGCTGATGAACGACGTGGTCCTGAGCGTTGTGTCCACGACCGGACCGTTGGCCGGACCCGATGGCCCCCTGCCGGGGCCGGGCTCGCTGCTGGAGGAGGCCCTGAAGGCGTATCCAGCCCCCCTTCGCAGCGATGCGGTCAGCGTGGTCTTCCCCTCACCCGGGGGACTGGGAGAGTTGACCCTCCATCACGACAAAGGCTACGTGACACAGGCCGTGCTCTCGGGAGCCATCAAGCACGGCCAGATCGTTCCTTAGGCCTCGACCGAAACGCTCTCCGCCCTCGGCACTCGGGGCAGGTTGGGCACCGTGCCGGTGCGGTGGAGCTGCAGCGCCGCGGCCACGAACTCGCGGAAGAGCGGGTGAGCCCGCAGCGGGCGCGAGCGGAACTCGGGGTGGAACTGGCAGGCCACGAACCAGGGATGGTCCTTGAGCTCCACGATTTCCACCAGATCTCGGTCCGGATTGATCCCGCTGATGACCAGGCCGGCGTCCTCGAGGTCCATCTTGAACTTGTTGTTGAACTCGAAGCGATGACGGTGGCGCTCGTGCAGCTCCTGCACCTGGTAGGCCGACCAGGCGCGAGTCTTCTTGCGCAGCCGGCAGGTGTAGGCGCCCAGGCGCATGGTGCCGCCCAGGTTCTTGACCCCCTTCTGGTCCTTCATCTCCCACACCACCGGGTAGGGCGAGTGAGGCTCGACCTCGGTGGAGTGGGCCCCGCTCCAGCCCAGCACATTGCGGGCGAACTCCACCACGGCCCACTGCATGCCGTAGCAGATCCCCAGATAAGGAATCTTATTCTCGCGGGCGTACTGGATGGCCTTGATCTTGCCCTCGATGCCGCGGGCCCCGAAGCCTCCCGGCACCAGAATGCCGTGGGAGCTCTTGAGCGCGGCCTCGGCCTCCTCCTGCCCCTCCTCGAGGTGGCTGGCGTCCACGCGCATGATCTCCACCCCGATGTCGTTGGCGATGGCTCCGTGCTGGATGGCCTCCACGATGGAAAGATAGGCGTCTTTAAGCTCGATGTACTTGCCCACCACGCAGATGCGCACCGTCTCGGGCGGCTTTTTCAGCTTCTTGAGCATGGCCTTCCAGGTTTCCAGGTCGGGCGTATTGGCCGGCAAGCCGAGACGGCGCACGACCAGGTCGCCCAGGCCCTGCTTCTCGAGGCGGATGGGAACCTCGTAGATGCTCGAGACGTCGCGCGAAGCGAACACCGAGTCGCGAGGAACGTCGGTGTAGAGAGAAATCTTGGCGATCATGTCGTCGGAGAGGTTCTTCTCGGTGCGACAGATGATCACGTCGGGCTGGATCCCGATGGCCCGGAGCTCCTTGACCGAGTGCTGGGTGGGCTTGGTTTTCAACTCACCGGCGGCCCCGATGTGGGGCACCAGGGTGACATGGACGTAGAGCACCCGCTCAGGACCCACGTCATACTTGAATTGACGGATGGCCTCCAGGAAAGGCAAACCCTCGATGTCGCCCACCGTGCCGCCCACCTCGACGATGGCCACATCGGCCTGGCTCTCGTGGCTGACGTCGAGCACCGAGCGCTTGATCTGGTCGGTGATGTGGGGGATCACCCGCACGGTGTCGCCCAGGTAGTCGCCCCGACGCTCGCGCTCGATGACCGCCCCGTAGACTTTGCCGGTGGTGATGTTGTTGCTCTTGCCCAGGCTCTCGTCGATGTAGCGCTCGTAATGACCCAGGTCGAGGTCAGTCTCGGCACCGTCGTCGGTCACGTAGACCTCGCCGTGCTGGTATGGGTTCATGGTACCGGCGTCGACGTTGATGTAAGGGTCGAGCTTCTGAATGGTGACTTTCAATCCGCGCGCCTTCATCAGAGTGCCCAGAGAAGCAGCCACGATTCCCTTGCCGATGGACGAAACGACTCCCCCGGTCACAAAGATGTAGCGGATGCTTTCACTCATGCTTCAAGATCACCACTTTTGTCGAGGTGGGAAGCCGCGCCAGATCGACCTCCATGGCCATGGTTGCGGCATCCTCTACGTTGCTGCAACGACTGGTGAAATCCTCCAGCGTGAATTCGCACAGGGCGTGGTCTTCGATGGCCGGAGTCTGGTAGTGCATCGGGAAGACCAGGCGCGGATTGAGCTGGTTCATAACCAGGATGGCCTCGGTGGGGTCGATGGTCTCCTTGCCTCCTACCGGCACGAACAGGACGTCCACCTTGCCGATTCGGGCGAGTTGGGCGTCGGTGAGCAGGTGACCGAGGTCGCCCAGGTGGCAGAAATGCACGCCCTCGAGATAAAAGTGCCAGACCGTGTTGGGTCCGCGCTTGCGGCCGGAATACGAATCGTGGTGAGTGGGCACGCCTACGAAGGTCAGGGTCTCTCCGGTGCGGGCCACCGGCACCTCGAACTCGGACTCGAACTCGGCCGTGCGCTTGACCACCACCGGGTTGCCGCCCACCCGAAAGGAGGCCGAGTGATCGCGATGCTCGTGGGAGCAGACTACGATGTCGGACTCGAGCGGCGGAAACTGGTACGGGATGTAGTCGGCGTAAGGGTCAAGGATCACCGAGGTGGACTTGCCCGTGTTCACCCAGAAACATGCGTGGCCGAGGTAGCGAACGATCACAGCCGGGAACTTCCTCTCTGTCTAAAGTGCAAGGCCTTTGGTCTTGCACTTTAGAACGCGCTGGAACAAAGTTCCGGCGCGTTGTCTAGATTGTGCTAATGTGCAAGACCAAAGTGCGAGCACATTAGCGAGCCGCGGCAGGCGCGATCATGACGACCAGC
>CAZWUN010000166.1:5237-11088 GCA_964637145.1 uncultured Burkholderiales bacterium | reverse complement strand
TGGGTGATCCTGGCTGCAGCCGGGTTGGGCTTTGCCCTGGGATGACCTGCTGGCTACCGCATCGAGGCCGCAGCCAGGCCAACCTTCTGGCTTTTGTAAGCGGCGATCAGGGTGACCATCTCCAGCAGCATCGAGCTGATCGTCAGCGCCGTGGTCTGGGCCGGGTTGTCCAGCGGGGGCACGAAGCAGACGATGTCGGCCCCCATCAGATTCAGCCCGCGGAAGCCCTGGAGCAATTTCATCACCTCGCGCACCGTCAGTCCGTTGACCTCCGGGTCGGCCACGGCGGGCGCATAGGCCGGGTCGATCGCGTCCAGGTCGAAACTGAGATAGGTCGGGCCGTCCCCGATCACCTCGCGGGTCTCCTGCAAGATGGAGTCCACGCCCTTTTCGGCCACCTCGTCCGTCGTAAAGACCCGGGCGAAGTTTTCGGTGGCCCAGTCGTCCATCTCCAGCGAGGCCATGTGCCCCCGAATGCCGATCTGAACGGTACGGCGAGGATCGATCAAGCCATCTTCTGCACCCATTCGAAAACCTGCCGCGTGGTTGCGCGTCCCGAAACCGGGGGGCGCGGCGTCGGTGTGGCTGTCGAAGTGGATCATGCCCAGAGGGGCGGGGAAGCGCGTCTGGCGGGCAGCTCGCAGGATGGGCCAGGTCACTGAGTGGTCACCCCCCACGCTGATCGGGGTGATCCCAGCTTCAAAGACCCTGCAAAAGAAGGCCTGGAAATCCTCGGCAGCCATATCCGGGTTCAGCACGCGCGGCATCGGGGCATCGCCCAGATCGCGGACCCGCACAAGCTCGAACGGGTTGATCCGGAACTGACGGTGGGAGCGATGGTAGCTCGTCGAGCGGTTCCGGACGGCGCGGGGACCAAGATACTGCATGCGCTCGATGCTGTTCCCGCCGCTGTAGGGAACTCCCACCAGGCCGATGTCTGTGTCCTTGAGGTCGGGCTGAAATGGACAGCGGAGAAAGGTCGCCATTCCATACCAGTGCCAGTAGCCAGTAACCGCCGCCAGGGCTTCCTCTTCGGTCATGTCAGGCCCTCCTCAAGTTTGGTTGGCCAATCTTCGAACACACCTCGAATGGCCCTGCTGCACAGTAGTGAGTCGTGTATCCGGTCCACGCACAGCAGGAAGTGCGGCTCCGGCTTGAGAACTTCCGGCCGCTATGTTGAAGGCCTTTCTAAGCACGCTGCGGGGGCGGTCCCCGCTGGAGCTCTTGCGCGAGAAGCGGCGGACGGCGCGCTGTCAGAGTGTTCAGGAGCTGATCGTCCGGACCCGGGACCAGGCATTTCCGGGACGCTGCCTGGATCAGTCCCCCGGCGGAGTCCGTTTCGAGTGCTCTGCCCGGGAGGCCGTCAAGCCCGGGGACACCCTCGAGCTCAGCTCGACGGAGCGGGCCCTGCGGCTCACCGGTAAGGTAGCCTGGGTGAAGAGCGCGCACGGACGCAAGCAGGTCGGCGTCAAGCGTGACGGGTCCGCGGGATCGAGCAGCAGCGAGCGCCGCATGTTCGTGCGGGTCAGCCCGCCCCTGATGGCCAGCCGTGGCGATCAGCGTCTGAAGGTGCTGGATGTCAGCCTGCGCGGGTTACGCGTGCAGAGTGACGAGCGCCTCGAGGGCTACACCCTGACACTGGACCTGCACCTTCCCGGTCCCCCGCTCACTGTCAACGCCAAGGTGCTCGAGGGCGGCCGCATCGCACGGCTGGCCATCCCCACGCTGGAGGCGTCTGCCCAGAAGCGACTGGGCGACTTCCTGGCGGGGATTCTCCGTCAGGTCTAGCTCCTGGGCGGACCCGCGTTCGAACCTCCCGATCGAAATGCAGGACAGCCTGGCGCTGGGCAACTACCAGGGTCTTCTCATCGTGGGAGGCACGGCCATCAGGCCGCAAGCTCGAGCTCTTCCGGCTGGGGATGAGGCCGAGTTCTCTTAGCGTCACACCAAAAAAGGAGCCCCCCGGAGCGGTCGCCCGAGAGGCAAGCGGGTTGGCGTTATCAGGGAACCACCTTGAGCTCGCTGAAGAAGGCCTGGCTGGCTTCGACCAGGCCCTTCGCCCTTCGAGTATGACAGTCGGCAGTGAAGATCCACCGAGTTCAAGATGAAGACATGGTGAAGTGTATTTACTTCCTTCATGTGCACATGTTATAAATGATGCACATATGCATACCAAGTCAGCCACCTCACCCTGGGTTCGCCTGTTTCGCCTGATTCGGCTCGACTTCTTCGATCTCTCGGTGCTGGTCAGCTACAATCTGGTCAGCGCTCTGCTGATTCTGGCCACCCCGCTGGCAGCCCAGGCGCTGATCAACAGCATCGCCGCCGGCATGTTCTTGCAGCCCGTGGTCGTCCTGACGGCGCTTCTCTTCCTGGGGTTGGCTCTGGCCAGCTTGCTGGGCATGCTGCAGTTCGCTCTGGTCGAGCTGCTCAAGCAGAGGGTGCTGGCGCGCACTGCCCTGCGCCTGAGCCAGCGTCTCCCGTTTGCCAGCCTGCTGACCTTTCAAAGAACCAATCCAGCCGAGCTGCTCAACAGGTTCTTTGACGTGCTGACGCTTCAGAAGGCGGCCTCCAAGATCTTGCTCGACTGTCCCCAGGCGGTGCTCCAGGTCCTGGTGGGCCTTCTGTTGCTGGCCTTCTATCATCCCTACCTGCTTGTCTACGGGGTCGCTTTGCTGGTGGGGATGCTGTTCGTGTTCCTGTTGGGCTTCGGTGGCGTCTCCAGCAGCATTCGAACCTCGGCTCGCAAGTACAAAGTGGCTGGCTGGCTGGAAGAGCTGGGACGTTGCCAGCTGGCCTTCAAAATGGCCCCCGGAAGCCCCCTGGCCGAGCGCCAGACCGACCGCCTGGTGGTTGACTACATCCGGGAGCGGCGCCGGCATTTCTTCGTTCTCCTGCGGCAGTGGGCGGCTCACTACGGTGTTTATACGCTGGGCAGCGCCGGCATTCTCGGCCTGGGAGGCTGGCTGGTCATCAACCGTGGGCTGACCCTCGGTCAGCTGGTGGCCGCCGAGCTGGTGGTATTGAACTCTCTCAAGGCCTTCGAGAAGATCGTCCACTCCCTGCCCGCGCTTTACGATGCACTGACCGCTCTGGACAAGCTCAGTGTCATCGAGGAGCTTCCCCTGGAGCGAACCGATGGTAAGCCGGTCCCGGCCCTGTTCGATGGCCCGGTGCTCGAGTGCCGGCAAGTGGCCTACCATTACTCGGAGGGGTTCTCGCTGCGCGATGTCAGCTTGAGGCTCGAGCGCGGCCTTTTCATCAGCCTGGTCGGGCCCAACGGGTCCGGCAAGTCTACGCTGCTCGAGCTGATCGCTGGGTTGCTCGAGCCGAGCCAGGGCCTGCTTCTGGTCCACGGAGTGGACGTGCGCGACGCCTGCCTGTCCAGCCTTCGCCGGGTTGCGGTGCTGGTGGGGCAGCCGCAAGACCTGTTCGAGGGCACCGTGGAGGAGAACATCCTGGTGGGTCGCGAGCTCGGCCAGGGCGACCTGCTCTGGGCCCTGGAGCTGACCAGGCTCGATCGCGACCTGGCGCTCACTCGCGATGGCCTGAAGACCCGCCTGGTCAGCGAAGGACGCAATCTATCGCGGGGAATGCGGCAAAAGATCCTGCTGGCTCGAGCCGTGGTGGGCCGCCCGGCCCTGTTGCTGCTCGATGAGGCACTTACGTCCATCGACGAACGCGATCGGATGGCGATTCTCCAGGCGATGGAGCCACGCAAGAACGGCTGGACCGTGCTCAACGTCACCCACGAGCCCTGGTCCATGATGGCTTCCGATCGTCTCTACGTGCTGGAGGGGGGGGAGATTGCCCAGGAGGGCGGGTTCGAGGAGCTGATCAATCAGACGGACGGCCTGCTCGCCCGACTGCACCCTGAGTTGACCGCCCGCTGGAGGGAAGACTGATGGAGCCCCTGAGCCTGCGGATGGTCAAGACTCCCCGCCTGGGCTGCCTGCTGGCCCTGCTTCTTCTGGGCTTGCTGGTGCTGGCAGTGGTCATCTTGATCTACACGCCCTGGCAGCAGTCGGTGAAGGGAGTGGGAAAGGTGACGGTCTTCCACCCCATGAGCCGTCCTCAGACGGTGGAGGCCCAGATTCCGGGCCGGGTGGTCAGCTGGAAGGTGCTGGAGGGACAGTCGGTGAGAGCCGGCCAGTTGCTCCTCGAGCTCGAGGATGTCGACTCCAAATTTCTCGACCCCGCCCAGGCGAGCCTGATGCGCCAGCAGCGCCAGGCGCTGTTGCGGCGACGCCAGGCGGCCGAGAGCCGGGAGGCGGCGCTGGCCAGGCAACTGGAAGCCATGCTGCGCTCCCAGGAGGTTTCCCTTCCGATGGCCTCGGTGCGCAACCAGCAAACCGAGGACCGGGTGCTGGCCGCTCAGCAGTCTCTTCGGGCGGCGACTCAATCGGATCGGACCGCGCAGCTGAACCTCGAGCGCCTCGAAGACCTTCATCGTCGTGGGCTGCGCTCCACCCGCGACCTGGAGCTGGCCCAGCTCGAGGCTGTGCGCACGGCAACCGAGGTGGAGCGCGCCGAGGCGGCCCTGCACGTGGCAGAGAAGGATCGGCAGGCGGCCGGTCTGGATGTGAGCAAGGTGCTGGCCGACACCTCGGCCGCGATGGCCGGGGTGGAAGCCAATCTCAACTCGGTGCGCGAAACCGTCGCCTCCATTGACAGCGACCTGCGCAAGCTGGAGATCGACCTGGGCAACCTGAAGGCTCGCAACCGGCAGCAGCAGGTGCTGGCCCCTTCGGATGGTCGAGTGGTGAGGCTTCTCAAGGTCGGCCGGGGTGAGACGGTCAAGCCCGGAGACGTGTTGGCAACCGTTGTCCCCGAGACTCGCGATCAGGCCGTGGAGCTTTTCGTGTCTCAGGACGATGCTCCGCTGGTTGCCCCCGGTCGCCCTGTGCGCCTGGTCTTCGCCGGCTTTCCGGCCCTGCAGTTCTCGGGCTGGCCCTCGGCCACGGTGGGAACCTTCGCCGGCCGGGTGGCGGTGGTGGACGCGTTGGATGACGGGAGCGGGCGTTATCGCCTGCTGGTTCGGCCCGACGAGACGCTCATCGCCTCCGGTCGGGACGAGCCCTGGCCCGACGGGGAGATCCTGCGCGTGGGCAGCGCTGCCAGTGGCTGGGTCATGCTCGACACCGTGCCGCTCTACTACGAGTTGTGGAGACGTTGGAACGCCTTCCCGCCCAACTTCCCCAGCGATCAAAAGAGTTCTGGCAAGGCGCCTGCCGAGCCCAAGCGGAGCGCCAAGTGAGGAACCTGCTCCTTCTGCTGCTCCTATGGATGTTGCAGCTAGGCGTGGGGGCCCAACCGCTGACCTTGCGGGACCTGCTCGATCAGGTCGAGGCCCACCACCCGGTTCTGCGCCAGGCCGACCTGGCTCTCGAGATGGCCCGTGCCAGGGTGACCGAGAAGGAAGGCGCCTTTGACACGGCCCTCGCTCTGAGCAGCGGCTATCAGCGTTACAATAGCTCCAGCGATCCCGGCAAGGGCAAGGAAGCCTTCACCAACGGCATGGAGGTCGCCTGGACCACGCCCTCGGGCATCAAGCTGGGAGCCGGGATGGACCTCAATCGGGGGGACGTGAAGTCCCCGGCCAGTCTGACCGGAGAGGGCGGGACCTACTTTCTGGAGGCCAAGATTCCCCTGCTTCAGGGCTTTGAGATCAACGAGAAGTCCGTTGCCTGGCAGCAGGCCCAGCTCGGTCTTCCTCTGGCCGAGGCCGACCGCGAGCAGCTGCGCTTGAGCCTGTTGCGCTCGGCCGGGGAGTCATACTGGGACTGGGCCAGCGCCTGGCAGATGGTGGATGTCAATCAGCGCTTGCTCGACCTGGCTGACGAGCGCCTGG
>CAZWUN010000166.1:0-5137 GCA_964637145.1 uncultured Burkholderiales bacterium | reverse complement strand
TCAGAGCACCCCGTCCTCCAGGGCCGCCTGCCGCCAGCGAGCGGCTTCCTCCTTGCCGGCTACCCCGCAACGCTCTCCCGAAGCATAGATGGATTCGAAAAGCTGGTACTGGTCCCGCTGACCGGTCTCAGGTCTCTCCGGGTCGCTGGCACGGGCTCCGTAGCGCTCTGCTCTCTCTTTGATGCCGAGCAGCTGGCGGATGGCCATGATGCCGTCGATCAACTGGAAGAGCCCCAGAGCTGGAGCCGCCGTGAGGCCGGCTGCCTGGCCGGTGATGCGGATGACCAGGCGTGACCCGGCTGGCCTCGGAGTGAGCCGGACGTCGATCACCATCCGGGCCGTGGCGCCCATCCAGGTCAACCCCTTCACCCACCACACCATGGAGCGTCCAGGCTCGAGATGGCGAAGGTAGCCGATGGCCGCGGCATCCCCCAGCCGGGGAGGGGGGATCCAGCCCACGATGTGTCGGGCCGAGGCCTTGCCGCCATTGTCGAGCAGGTCGAAGCTATAGTAGCCCGCCCCTCGTCCAAGCTGGGCAAGCCAGGGCCACACGACCTCTGGCTCGGCTGTCAGGTTGATGGCCCGGGTCATGACAACCCGCCGCTCGGAGCGATCCCCCACATACTCGTCTCCGGGCATGGCCTGTTCGACCTCCTCGTCGGTCGCTCCCCAGCGGCTCGACCATCGCGCGAAGAGCCAGAGAGCCCAGAGCAGAACCAGGAGCAGGCGAAGCATGCAGGATGCTTCAGCGACCTGGCAGCTCCCCCTTCAGGGGTCAGACCTTTTGTGGATTGTGCTGAAAAGGCAGTTTGTTCAGCCGGGCGTGCTCGATCTCGATCACCA
Organism: uncultured Burkholderiales bacterium; assembly: GCA_964637145.1. Taxonomy (GTDB): domain Bacteria; phylum Vulcanimicrobiota; class Xenobia; order Xenobiales; family QWHO01; genus QWHO01. The sequence goes on along the minus strand of CAZWUN010000166.1, from coordinate 4,294 downwards.
TGGCGACCCGCCCCTCGGGACTGCGCCAGGGAAAGGGCTGCCCGGTATACTTGACGGCGATGGCATCCATGATGACCAGGTCGGAGTCGTTGCGATGCTCCACCACCCGACCCCGCATCTGGAGCACTTCATAGGGGTTTTGCATGTCCACCACCGAGATGGCCACGCGGGGATCGCGGTAAGTGTTCTGGCACTTGGGGGTCGCCTCTCCCGTGCCCACCAGCAGCCGGTCTCCTTCCCGGCCGATCCAGACCGGGTCGGACTTGGGCCCGCCATCCGCGCGCAGGGTGCACAGGTGGGCAAAGTTGGCCCGGTCCAGGAATTCTCTCAGTTCTGGGGTCAACTCCATGGGGCGAGCATTCTGTGAAGGCGGCGCTCCCCCTTCGAAGCCCCGGCGAGAAGTTAACACCGTGGCTACCGGCCGGCGGTCATCGCCGGGCATCCTACCAGCATGCTCAGCATCGTCACAACCTCCAATTCAACCCTTCCCCGGCCGGCCGGCCTGGACGTGCCGGGTACGAAGGTGCACCCCAACATGCTTGAAAAGCTCGCCAGCCTGGAAGGCTCCCTGGTCAAAGATGCCGTCGAGTTGACCTCGGGCGACGCGCGGGAGACCCTGGCCGAACTCGGCTTTACCCGCGAGCAGACTTCGGGCGACTATGAAAGCTGGAAGCTGGGCCTGGCCCACCCGCACGGGGCGGGACAGCGGGCTGTCTTTCGCCCCGACGGGTCGTGCCAGTTGGTGACCTTCGCCGAGCAGTGGATCCAGCTCACCCGCCTGGACGCCCAGGGCCGACGGATCAGTAACGGCGTGGAAAGAATTCCCATGGCCCGCTGAGCGGGAAATCCGTTCCCGGGTGTGATACCCTCCAATCATGGTGGCCCGGCGCGCATTCTCCCTGCTCGAGCTGCTGGTGGCGGGGGCGCTGCTGGCGCTCTTGATCGCCCTGACCGCCGTCAACATGCGCTCGGGCCGAACCCGCGCCGAGTCCTTCTTGCGCCTGCAAGATAGCGGCGGCCTGTAAACCCATTGAGCCCACGAATCACGTGAGCCTCGGTCAGCCCCAGCGAGGGTCCAGCCTCACCAGCGCGCAGCCCGCCGCGTAGGCCACCAGGTCCATCCAGGAGAAGGTCGTTCCCAGCACGACCCTGGCCCAGCCGATGTGGTCGACCCCCAGCCAGGCGGCGTAGTTTACGGCCTGTAGGCCTTCGATCAGGCAGGCGAAGAGAAACACTCCCAGCGCCCCGGCCGCGGGCCGGACCAGGAAGACCGCCTGGAGCAGGCAGTAGAGCAGGACCACCACCAGCATGTCGCCCACCAGCGGGCGGACGAACCGGTCGCGCGCGAAAAGGGCGATGACCACCTCGACCGCCAGCAAGAGCAGGAAGGCCAGAGCGTAGGCGAGGCGTGCCATCGGGCCGAAGTCAGGGCTGCTTGAAAAGCTGTTGCACGTTGGTGTTCTGCACCGTGCCGGTCTGGTTGGAGCCGTCCAGCGAGTTGAGGTCGGCCTGGCTCAAGTTGACCCTGGGCGAGAAGGTCTGGCGGTGGATGGCCTCCACCAGCTCGTCCACGGTCTTGCCTTCGGCCTGGCTCATCACCGAGCCATCCGGGCCCAGCAGGCGGGCGCTGAGGGCGCCTTCCCCGCCCGAGAGCGACAGCCGCAGTCCGTCCTGGTCCTCGCGGAAGCGGGGCGAGCTGAGCAGCTGGCGGCGGACCCGGCCCAGAAGGCCCGTGGCTCCCTCGATGCGCACCGGGAGGCGCAATCGCAGCAGGCGCAGCATGGCCGGGGCGGTCTCCAGAACCTGCTGGTAGCGAGAGAGAGCTCGGGGCATGTCCCCGCGGGCTTCCTCCATCTGGGCGGCTCGAGCCATGGCCCGGGAGCGCACCAGCGACTCGGCCTCGGGCAGCTTCTGCAGGGCCAGGTCGATCAGCTCCAGGGCCCGTATGGGATTGCCGGTCAGGGCATTGACCTCAGCCTCCAGCACCTTCAGGTAGGGCTCCTGGTGGTCCAGGTCGTCGAACCGGCCAGCGCGCAGCTCGTCCAGCCCGGCAGCCACCACCCCCGGGCCGTACAGCTCCACCAGGTCGGGTCGGTGCCAGTCGGCCATCATGATGGTCCCGGCCGAGAAGACGCGAAGGCTCTTGATCACCCGGTCGTTGGCGGCGGCCACAGCGACCGCCCGGCGTCCGGCCGACCAGGCCAGGTAGCCGAGGCTCTGGCGCGAGAGGTAGAGATCCCACCAGCGGCGCCCGTGGCTCCAGGACATCTCCTCGCGAATGGACTGATCGCGGTTGAGCAGGGTGGCTCGATACAGGATCAGGTTCCCGGCCTCCCATTGATCCCGCTGGTTGGAGTTGCCCCCCTGGCGGTCGGGCCGACGCACGGCCCGGCCAGCTGAGAGCATAGCCTGCTCGCTGTAGCCGAGCTGCAACAAAAGCTCGGCCGTGGCCTGCTGCTGCTCGGCGTAGTCCTGCTGGGCCAGAAACGACTCCATGCGCGACGACCAGAGGTACATGTTCTGAACCGCCTGTACCGCTTCGGGAAAGCGGGCCTCGGCGGTGTAGAGGTTGGCCAGATCCCACCAGGGGTTGGAGTAGCCCTCCGGCTCGAAGAACTCGGTGGCCTGCAGATAGTAGCGCTCGGCCTGGGCGAAGTCGCCCACCATGTAGGCAGCCTCGCCCCCGTTGCGAAGGAACGTGCAGCCTCCGAAGGGCCCCACCTCCTTGAGCAGCATCTTGAAAACCTCGTAAGACTTGCGACTGCTGCCTGTCTCCATCTCGATGGCGCCCAGCGTGTTGAGAGCCACCGACCGCGAGAACATCCCACCGCTCTCGAGCGCCTGCTTGATCTTCTGGCGAGCCTCTTCTTCCCGGCCGAGCTTCATCAGCGGCCAGGCGAACTCGACCACGATGGGGGGGTCGCCGTTCATCAGGTTGCTATACATGGCGTTGTAGGCTTCCATGACCTCGATCTGGTCGGCATAGAGATCCATCTCGGCCGAGACTCCGGCCAGCTCGTTCAGGATGCGCTCCAGCCAGCCGAAGGCCTGAGGGCCGGGCAGCTTGCCGTAGCGCTTTTCGAACAGCTCGCGGGCCCTGACCAGGTGGAAGCGCGAGCGCGGCAGGTCGCCCTCGGAGCGGTGCAGGGAGTAGCCCATGAAGAAGTGCCCGGCCACCGAATCGGGGTTCTGGATCAGAATCTCGCGGGCTTTCTCGCGCAGAAGGATCAGGTTGTCCGATTCCAGGGCCGCGCGAGCCTCTCGGCCCAGTGAGCCCTCGTCCAACTCGCTCTGAGCCACGGCCGGAGCCAGGAGCAGCAGAGCCACCAGCAGCAGAAGGCGCAGCTTCACGACTTGAGGGCCTGCCGACTGAGCGCCTCCAGGGCGGGTTTGGCGCATTCCTTGATGAGGCGGTGGGGGTCCTCGGCCCCGGGGGCGAGCTCCATGCGATGGGTGAAGACATGGGGCGCCAATCGCTCGATGTCTTCCGGCAGCACATAGTTGCGCTTGTGCATCAGGGCTTCCGCCTGCACGGCCGGCAGCAGCAACACCAGGCTGCGGGTGGAGACTCCCTGCATGACCTGAGGAGACTTGCGCAGGTTGCGGGCGATGTCCACCAGGCAGGTGTGCACCTCGGGATGGATGTGCACATGCTCGTCGATGGCCCGGCGGGCCTCCATCACCTGGCTGCGGGTGACCCGGGGCAGCTCTTCGGCCGACTCGGTGCGCCGCTTCTTGTAGCTCGCGAGCACGTCGATCTCGGCCGAGCGCTCGATGTCGACCATGCGGATCTTGAACAGGAAGCGATCGAGCTGGGCCACGGGCAGGGGGTAGGTGCCGGCCTGGTCGCGCGGGTTCTGGGTGGCGATCACGAAAAACAGGTCGTCGAGCTGGTGGGAAACGTTGTCCACTGTGACCTGTTTCTCGGCCATGGCTTCGAGCATGGCCGCCTGCACCTTGGGCGAGGTGCGGTTGATCTCGTCTCCCACCACCACGTGGGCGAAGATGGGTCCGGGGCGGAACTCGAACGTGCCCTTGTCGGGCTCGAAGACCGAGACTCCGGTGATGTCCGAGGGCAGGAGGTCGGGGGTGAACTGGATGCGCCGGAAGGCGGCGATTTTCTCCTGGGGGTTGTCGTCGATGATCGAGTCGCCCAGCGTCTTGGCCAGCGTGGTCTTGCCCGAGCCCGGGTAATCTTCGAGTAGCACGTGGCCGTCGGCCATGAGCGCGATGAGCAAGAGGTCGATCACGTCCTCTCGGCCTCGAATGGCGTGTTGACAGCGCTTGCGCAGCC
>CAZWUN010000165.1:0-11104 GCA_964637145.1 uncultured Burkholderiales bacterium | reverse complement strand
GATTTCTGGTTCTACAAGGTGCCGGAGAACTGGCGCGCGCCCTCCATGATCGCGCTGATTGTGTTCATTCTGCCGACTAACCTGTTCGTGCTTGGACTGCCGCTGTTTGGCGCAGTGGCGGACCCGGACAGCGGGCTGGAGTCTGTCCGGGTCACCCTGGATGGCCAGGAGCTCGAGCGCCGTCCCGCTTCTGACGCCGGTGGCAACCTGGCCTTCGCCACCGGGGTCATGAGCGAGGGGCGCCGGGAAGTGGTGCTGACCGTACAGGACAAAGCCGGCTGGAGCGCCGAGCAGAAGTGGTGGTTCATCGTCGACTCCACGGAGGCCCTGGGTCTGCACACGCTCACTCTGGGAGCACGGGGGGCGGACGTGAAGCAGTTGCAGAAGAAGCTGGTGGCTCGGGGCCTGCTGCGTAAGGAGGAGATCACCGGCCTGTTCGATCAGGCCACCTGTGAGGCCGTGAGCGCTTTTCAGCACGAGCAGGGCCTGGAGCCGGACGGCAAGGTCGGCCAGGCGACTCTCTCCGAACTCGGGCCTCGCATCGTGGTTCATTTGAGCGACTTCATGCTCGAGCTGACTGAGAATGGGCGCAAGATCAAGTCTTATCCCATTGCCCACGGCCAAGCTGCTTACCCGACCCCCAAGGGAGAGTTCCACGTGGCCGACATGGTGGTCGACCCGACCTGGTTGCCCCCCGATTCGGCCTGGGCTCGCGAAGCTCAACCCATCGCCCCGGGACCAAACAACCCTCTGGGTACCCGCTGGATCGGCTTGAATTCTGGCGTGGTGGGGATCCACGGCACTAATGATGCAGGGTCAATCGGCTCGCGGGCCTCGCACGGATGCATTCGGATGTATGTCGAGGACGTGGAGGAACTCTATTCTCGCATCCAGTTGGGAACGCCGGTCAGCATCCGGTGATCGCGGCCTTCGTGGGCCGCTCGGGGGTCGGCAAGACCTGGGTGTTGGAACGCCTGGTGCCCCTGTTGCGGGCTCGAGGTCTTCAGGTGGCTGTCCTCAAGCATACGCACCACGAGCTCTGGGCCGATCGCGAGGGAAGCGACACCGATCGTCTGCGTCGGGCGGGAGCCTGGCCAGTGGGGATCTGCGGACCCGGCGGACATACCTGGTTCGGGCTCGAGGCCGAGTGGCCGGCGGCCGACCTCGTGCTGCTGGAAGGCTTCAAGACCCGCACCGACGTCCCCCGCATCGAGGTGATCAGGGGCGGGCCTGCGCTGCTCGAGCCGACTCAGATGTGGGCGGCCGTGGGGGAGGAGGTCGTGGAGGGTGTTCCCTGCTACCCGTTCGACAAGCTCGAGGGGCTGGCCGACCGGTTGGCGGGAGCGGTCAGCCCGTGGCTGTGGCTGGAGGTGGATGGCAAGCCCGAGGCCTGCCCACCCGAACTGGAACAGTGGCTTGCTCGGCGCTGGCCGGCAGGCAAACTGAGGTTCATCAGAGGTGGCCTTTCGGCACCTGACCCTTCTGAATCAGGTGGGTCTGCTCGGGACTGAAGGGGGCCTGGAACAGGCTGGCGTCGTCGTGGCGGGTGCGGAATACGTTCACGATCAGGTTCATTCGCTCGTCCAGGCTGCGATAGTCCACGCAACGAGACCCCTCGAGGGTTCCCTCCGCGGGGTTGAGGCCGTTGGCTCGACTGAATGCCTGGAAAGCCTTCTTCAGCTCAGGGTTCTCCAGAGACTCCAGCAGAGGAGGAAAGAGCTTTCCGTCTGGCCGGACCGGCAGGTCCTTGCCCAGGCGGAGGGTTTCGGTCGGGGTATCCAGGTAGAGAGACATCGAGGTGACCGGGCGGCCTGCATACCAGGGAAGAGCTTCGTTGATCTCCTCGTGAGCGTGCATCTGTTCGTCGTAGACGACGTGTGTGTTGCCCAGAAGCACCAGCTCGGCCTTTTTCTTCGGATCGGGTTCAAACATGGCTTCGTAGTAGCTGCGAAAGCCTGCCCAGAGCATTTCCTCGCCGCCTTCTTCGTAGGTGCCCGGGCGAAAATGGCTGGCAAACTTCGTCCACTTGGCCTCGTCCAGCTCTTTGTCTCCGGAGAAGGTTGAGATGAAGCGGGTAAAGTGGGGAGTGGTCCGCTCGAAGATTGCCTTGTTTGCCGAGGCGATGGCTTCGTGAGCGCGATCCATGGCGTCGTTGGGTCCCCAGATGATGTTGCGCAATCCCGGTGGTAACAGGTAATGGGCCAGCGTGGCGGTGACCTTACAGGTCCCTCGCAGGAAGGGAAGATCCTCCCTGCGGATGTGCTCGCCAACATGCTTGGAGGCCCAGCATGCCCAGGCTGGCCAGTTGTTGCCGCCTTGCGGCCCGATCATGTCGCGCAGGCCGACCGCCACGTCGTGATAGTAGTCGGTGATTTGCAGGTTGCGCAGCACCGGATTGGTCTGGGCGCAGATGCGGTCGATGCGGGACTGTGACAGTCCGGGAGGCACCAGCGTTTGGGCCAGGGCGGGTGTGTTGCGCACGCTCTCGACCTGGTTGCCTGAGACATAGAGGTCCTGGGGCAGCCGATCAGAGCTGGCACTGGCGGCGGTTGTATGAACGCTGTAACCCCCCGGCGCGCGCACTGGAAACGGCTGAAGCTGCATAGGGCATTCTAGTCTTTCGGGCCTGACAGAAAGCTAAAAAGTCCATTCAGATAAGGCTTTCAGAGTTCTTTGAGCGGCTCGTGGCAGGGTGAGGCAAAATACACACCTGATGATTCTGGAGTTGCCATGCAAGTCCACGCCTCTCTTCTCGCGGCGCGTCTGCCTGCCAGGGCGGACGCTCTCTCGACCCGGGGCCCGGAGCCCGAGGTCGAGCAAACCAAAAGCTTCGGACATTATGTGCCGGGCTATACGGGCCCGGACGATGGGCTATCGCATCCACGCTTTCAGACTCTTTGCCGGACTCTGAACAAGGCCCTGATCGCCGGATGCTTCCGACTTGAGGTCGAGGGCGAGGAGAACATGCCCCACACCGGAGCGCATGTCTATGCTCCGGCTCACCCCAGCATGTTCGATCCTCCCCTGGTAGCCGCTTTGACCCCTCGCCAGATGCGCTATCTGGCCAATGTCTATGTGTTCGATGGCTTCCGCGGCAAAATGATGACCTGGGGCGGGGCCTTTCCTCTCAATCGCGAGCAGCCCAACATCAAGACGATGCGCCATTGCGTGGATACTCTGAAGGCCGGCCACGGTCTTTGCATCTTTCCCGAGGGCGGGATCGCCGACCCCCAGAAAGACGGGCACGTCGGTCCTTTGAAGAGAGGGGCGGCCTACTTCGCCTTGCGCGGAGGGGCCGAGTCGGTCGTACCGATCGGGATCCGTTACATCCAGGACGAAAAGAAGCGCACCGGTGAGACGCTGGTCGGCGCTCTGGCCGCGGTTGGAGTGGCCGCCACGGGTCTGGCGGCGGGAGCCATCGGCGGCTACCCTGCTCGCATCGCAGTTGCGACTCTGGCGGGGGCGCTCACGGGGGCCTACGCCGCCGGGAAATTGATTTATGACCGGACTGACAATCCCGAATGGTTTGACCCGTTCCCCAAGTACTTCGCGATGCTCAACGCCGGAAGTCTGGGTGCGGCAGCCGGAGCTGCCGTGGGAGGGTTCTCGGCAGCCCTCTTCCCGGAAGCCGCCGGCGTGGTGGCTGGAGTGACGGGGTTCACCGGGGCGCTGGCTACCTACGGCATCGTAAAAGGGTGGCGCGATCGGGACATCGCGCGGGTCGTGATCGGAAAGCCGATCAAGACAGCCGAGTTCCGCAACCGTCCCATTCGCGAGGGAACCCGGGCACTGACCGTGGAGCTCCATCGTCAGTTGGGAGCCGTGACCTCGCAACTGAGCGGTGTTCCCTACGATGATACGCTCGAGAAGTTTCGGGGCAAAGTGGAGGAGACGCTGGCTCAACCACCGGCAGGGAACTCCTGATGCATCTGGCTGCCCTGACCTTGCCCCTGACTCGCCCCCGCCCGGCCGCTCCGGCATTGGGCGAGCCTCCCGCTCCTCGGGAAATTTCAGCGTCGACAGAAGCTGTCGGCAAGATTCCCAGGGAGATCGGCGAGCCAGGCACCGGCCGCAAGATCGTTGAGGGGATCGGGGGCTTCCTGGGTGCTGCCACCAAGATTCCCGGGGCTCTATTGCCATGCGTGGTGGGTGGGGCCCTCAAGGGCGCCGACCCGAGCGCCACCGATAAGAAGATCGGCCTGGCTCTGGATATCACCAACGGCCTCCAGGCCAGCTTGGGCCTGGGTCTGGCCCTGAACTCCAGTGGTGGAATGGCGGGGTTTGTGGATGCCTTTCTTACCAAAGGTTTGATCGGCGGGGTGACCGTGGCCATGGTCAGTCGAGGGGGCAGCTCTGAGGCTCTGGCGGCCCGGTTGGCAGCCCAACTCGACCCCCAGAAGACCGGTTGGGCCGGGGCAGCGAGAGGAGCGGCAACAGGCGTGAAGGTGGCCGTGCTGGACGGGGCCCGGGTGGGTTGGCGCGAGGGCCAGGGTTATGCAGCCGGGATTTTGCAGGCCTGGGATCACGCCGGGGCGGTTTTGCGGGGTCAGTATGAGAAGTTGGAGAGCGCCCCTCGTAAGCCTTCGCTCGTCGGGGCGGCGGTCGGCATCGCTACCGGTGTGTTGATGGTGCCACCGGGGCTGGCGCAGGGCCTGGCTGAAGCCCTGGGAAGCCCCGGGCACTGGAGTCCCCGTCTGATCGCCACGGTTTCCACGCTCGGAACGGCCGGGATTGGCGCTTACCTGGGATCGCTGTTGGGAGGGTCGGTAGCCATCGGTGTCGGAGCCGGAGCAGGCCTGGCCCTGGGGGCCCTGGTCGCGTATCGGGGAGCCGCTCGCATGGCCGACCGCATCCGCGACCAGGTCTCGACCGTGCACCAGCAGGCCCCCGACCTGGGAGAGTCGATCGCCAACAAGAATCGTGACTTCGTCGGGGGTGGACTGGTGGGGGGGCTGGCCGGCTTCCGGGCCGGCTACCTGGAAGGGTATCGAGCCATCCGCCCCTGACCCTCTGCGCCTGGTTTCCTTGAGAATGTTTGTTCGAAAGGAGAGGGGGCAGACTTGAAGAAAACCCCTCAAGAGTCGAACAACCTTCCGTGGTTGCGCCTGTCTGAGACGGGTGCTATAATCGCCCAATCTTCCGTCAACGTGCAGAAGATGGGCGGTGGCCTCCAGCTCGAGCGGGGAGCGCCCGGTTGAGCAGAGCAGAAACGGAAACCTGGAGATCGTTTCTGCTCGAAAGCCACCTGCCACGGTGATTCCGTTGGCCCGTTTCGGGCGCGGAATTCCTTCCTGCTCCCATCGGGGCTTGCGAAGACTCTTTGCAAGCCAGAGGAGCCTAGTGTCCAGAGGAAGGAGGATGTGAACATGCGGGACTATGAGGTGACCTATATTCTTGATCCGGCCCTGGGAGACGAAGCCGTCAGCGGGCTGACGGAGAAGTATTCCCAGAACGTCAAGAGTATGGGTGGCGAAGTGGTAGACGTGAACACCTGGGGCAAACGCCGCCTGGCTTATGAGCTGAAGGGGCGCCAGGAGGGCATTTACGTGACCATGAGGTTCCACGCAGGCAGCGACACCGCCGCCGAGCTCCGCCGCGTCATGCGGCTGAGCGACGAGGTGCTGCGCGCCCTGTTCATCCTGATGAAGGCTAATTGAGCCTTCCGGGCGAGCCGTTTCCGGTCGGCGGCGCCTGAGCGAGTAAGAGCGGCACGTCCGCTTGACGGCCGGGAACCCAATCCTCGAACTTTCGAGGACCGCGGACGCGGCAGAGCTTCGTGAGGGCTCTGTCGCCTCGGCGGGCCTGGAAGCTTGGCCGGTCAAGGCTGAGCCGATCGACCAGATCGGCCGAATCGCCCGCCCTCACAAGGCAGGGTGGGCAAACCAGAAAGGTGGACTTTCCTTGTCTTCCCTCAACAAAGTCATCCTGATCGGGCGCGTGGTGGCGCAGCCTGAGCTCCGATACACTCCGCAGGGCACTCCCCTGGCCAAGTTCGCGCTGGCCGTCGATCGCCCCAAGGGTCCAAACAACGAAAAGGAAACCGACTTCATCAACATCGTGGCCTGGCGTCGCCTGGCCGAGATCTGCAACGAATACCTGCAGAAGGGCAAGCTGGTCTGCATCACGGGTGCTCTGCGCACCCGCACCTACGAAACCCAGGACGGCCAGAAGCGCAAGGATTTCGAGATTCAGGCCGACGACATGCAGATGCTCAGCCCGCGCGAGGGTGGCGGTCCTCCGCCCCAGGTGCGCGAGCGAGTGCCCGAGGAAGTTAAGGTGGGAGCCGGAGCCGGCGGCAACTGGTCGCAGGAGAAGGATAACGGTGGGTTCAACCACGACGACATCGGCATGGACGACGTCCCCTTCTAAAAGCGGGAAAGATCGCAGGGCCGGCCTTCGCTTCGAGGGCCGGCCTCTGCTTGGACCACTGGTCAGACGGAGCTTCTCCTTTGCGGACCGCTGCCTGCTTGCAGGAGCTAGCGGCTCGATCGACGATTCTGCGCATGACAGGTAGCTCTCGACCCCGGAGGATGCACGGCAGTGAAGATGATCCTGCTTCAGGATGTGAAGAACCTTGGCAAGAAGGGCGCCGTGGTCGAAGTGGCCGACGGCTACGCCCGCAATTTCTTGCTTCCTCGCAAGCTGGCCGAAGCAGCCACCGAGGGCCATCTGCGCCTGATCGACAAAGAGAAGGCCGATCAGGCCGCTCGGGCCCAGCGCGAGCAGGAGAAGGCCGTCGAATTGGCCGAGCAGCTCAAAGCAAAGCCTTTTCCTGTCAAGGTCAAAGTTGGCGAGGGGGGGCGTCTGTTCGGCTCGGTGACCGCTGCGGACGTGGCGACTGCCCTCTCCAAGTCCACCGGGATGAGCTTTGACAAGCGCAAGGTGCAACTGGCCGACCCCATCAAGAAACTGGGCACCTACACCGTGACGATCAAGCTGCACCCCAAAGTGAGCGCCAAGATTCAAGTGGACGTGCAGTCTGATGGCTGAGAAGCGCATGGGCGGCGAAGTCGACCGCAAGATCAACATCCTGTTCGACTTTCTGTCGAATCTCTACGGACCTGACAAGCTGGTCTTGAAGGCCGGCAAGCTTGACGCACTCAAGCTGATGCGCTCGAGCCAGGCTCCCGAGCGACTGCTCGCCCTGCAGCGTCTGGTCCTGGAGGACCCAACTCTGAGCGAGCTTCCGGTCCCGCGAAACTTCCGTATGGTGCTCAACGGTCTGGAGGAAGAGATCGCCAACCTGGTGGCCATGCGCACCGTCGAGGAGAGCCTCGACCGGAAAATCGCCCACAAGATGCAGGAGCGTCACCTGGACTACATGCGCGAGTTGCGCAAGGAAGCCCTCAAAGAAGAGGATGGGCCGGAGAACTCGACCACTCTCAAGCGTCTGGCCGATCTCGAGGAGCTCGAGGGCAAGGGCCTGGATGCCTCGGCGCTGGCTGTCATGCGCCCCACCGACCTCTCGCAGGTGGTCGGTCAGCAAGACGCGGTGGCCTCGCTGATCGCCAAGATCGGCACCCCCTATCCGCAGCACGTCTTGCTCTATGGGCCGCCGGGCGTGGGCAAGACCACCGTGGCCCGATTGGTGCTCGAGAAGGTCAAGCAGTTCGTCAGCACCCCTTTCAAAGCGGATGCTCCCTTCGTGGAGGTGGACGCTACTATTCTGCGCTGGGATCCCCGCGAGATCACAAACCCGCTGCTCGGCTCGGTCCACGACCCGATCTACCAGGGGTCGCGGCGTGACCTGGCCGAAGAGGGCATTCCCGAGCCCAAGCTGGGCCTGGTCACCCGGGCCCACGGCGGGGTGCTCTTCCTCGATGAAATCGGCGAATTGGATCCGATTCTTCAGAACAAACTGCTGAAAGTTCTGGAAGACAAGCGTATCGTGTTCGAGTCGTCCTACTATGACGATGAAGATCCGCGTGTGCCCCAGTACATCAAGCGCCTGTTCACCCAGGGCGCGCCCGCCGACTTCATCCTGATCGGGGCGACGACCCGCGACCCCGAGGAAATCGCCCCGGCCATCCGCTCGCGCTGCGCCGAGGTGTTCTTTGAGCCGCTCTCGACGGTCCAGATCCAGCAGATCGTGGAATCGGCCGCCGATCGATTGGGTGTCGTTCTCAAGGGCGATACCTCCTCGATCATCAGCCACTATACGGTGGAAGGTCGCAAGGCCGCTCAGATCCTGGCCGATGCGTACGGGCACGCCTTCATGCGCCGCGATAGCAAGAAGCGGGGCAAAGCCGTGGTCACCCCCGAGGACGTCTATGCCGTGGCTCGCACCAACCGGCTCAGCAAGGCTGTCACCGTCAAAGCCAGCGACCAGCCCGAGGTCGGCTGTACGCTGGGGCTGGGTGTGGCGGGTTTTCTGGGCTCGTGCATGGAGATCGAGGCGGCTGCTTACCCAGCCCGCGAGAGCGGTCGGGGAAGCCATCGTTTCAACGAAGCTGCCGGTCAGATGGCCCGCGACTCGGTCTTCAATGCCGGCAGCGTGATTCGCCGTTTGCTCGACAAGGACCTGACCGACTATGACATTCACGTCAACGTGGTGGGCGGCGGCAACGTAGACGGCCCCTCGGCCGGTCTGGCGGTGGTGCTGGCTCTGGTCAGCGCCATCGAGGGCCTGCCTATGCCCCAGAACATCGCAATGACGGGGGAAGTCAGCATTCAGGGTAAGGTCAAAGCGGTGGGGGGCATCCCCGAGAAGATCTACGGGGCCATTCAGTCGGGCATGAGGGCGGTCATTCTACCCGAGGCTAATCTCCACGACGTTCCCAGCCAGCGCGAGAACCTCGAGGTGGTGGCTGTCTCCACCGTGCTCGAAGCGCTCGAGTATCTCTGGCCCGAGCGTCCCTGGGCGCGCCCTCTGGCCGCGGTCACCCCCGAACCAGGGCCGTATCGCCCGGGGGCAGGCTAGTTGCAGGCCGCGGCACCCGAGCTCTCCCTTCACGTTCCGGCCCACAATATCGAAGCCGAGCAGGCCTGTCTGGGGGCCTGTCTGCTCGATCCCGAGGCGGTCGACAAGGTGGCCGAGATCCTGGCCGCCTCGGACGACTTTTACCGTGAGTCCCACCAGGAGATCTGGCTGGCCATCCAGAGCCTGGCCGAGAAGAATCACAACGTCGACCTGATTACCGTGATCAACGAGCTCCGCAGTCGCGACAAGCTCGAAATGGCGGGCGGAGCCGCCTACCTGGACATGATCACATCGATGGTGCAGACCTCGGCCCACGTGGCCAGCTACGCTCGCATCGTGGCCGAGCGGGCCACCGAGAGAAGGCTGCAACTTGCGGGCACGGCCATCGCACGGCTGGCCATGGATGGCGAGGTGGAGGTGGCCCACAAGGTCGACCGTGCCGAAGAAATCGTCTTTGCCGTGGCCGACAAGCGCAGTCGTCAGGACCTGGTTCAGATCAAGCCCACGCTGCAACACACCTTTGACCAGATCTACGAGCGCTTCAAGAATCGCCGACCGGTCACAGGACTGCCCACGGGTTTCCACGAGCTCGACCACCTGACCGCCGGGCTCCACCCGGGCAACTTCATCGTGATCGCCGCCCGCCCGGCCATGGGTAAGACGGCCTTCTGTCTTTCCATCGCTCAGAATGTGGTGCTCAATCGCGAGAAACCCGGGGTGGCAGCCGTGTTCTCTCTGGAGATGTCCAAGGAGGAGCTGGTTTCGCGCGTGCTCTGCTCGACGGCCTCGGTGGATGCCCAGGACGTGCGCCGAGGCAGCCTCAAGGACCAGGACTGGCAGCGCATCACCCGGGCCATGAACCAGCTTGCTGAAGCTCCGCTCTTCATCGATGACACTTCGGGCATCACCGTGCTGGAAATGAAGGCCAAGTGCCGTCGCCTGCAAAAGCGCCACGGACTCGACCTGATCATCATCGACTACCTGCAACTGATGCGCGGATCCGGCAAAATCGAGAACCGCGTTCAGGAGATCTCGGACATTTCCCGGAATCTCAAGGGACTGGCCAAAGAGCTGCGCGTGCCGGTGATGGCGCTGTCGCAGGTCGGTCGTGGTGTCGAGTCGCGCCAGGACAAACGGCCCAGCCTTTCCGACCTGCGCGAGTCGGGTGCCATCGAACAGGACGCTGACGTGGTGGCCTTCATCTATCGCGACGAATACTACAATCCCCACAGCGAGAAGACCAACATCGCCGAAGTCATTCTGGCCAAGCAACGCAACGGACCGGTGGACAGCGTCGAGCTTTCGTTCGTGAAGCGCTTCGCCAGCTTCAGAAACCTGGAACAGCGTCAGGATTACGAAGCCCCCGCCCCTGCTCCCGCCACCTACACGGAGATGAGCGAGTTTCCGCTCTGAGTGGTGATTCCGGGCTGAAAGTCGTCAGTGGCGCAGGAAGCCTACGATGAATCCAAACAGGGCGAACATCGCCAGAAAGCCCCCGATGACATAGGTATACTGAGGCTCGGCGGCCGCCAGCCAGACCCCTCCAGCCAGGAGGCCCAGGAAGGTCAAAATGAGGATGATGCGCAGCATCATGCTGGCGCCCTTGTTCTTTTGACCGATCTTTGAGATCTGCTTGAGACCCTTGTCGCGGTGTCCCTCCTGCTTGGAAACGGCGTCCAGCATCTCTTGCATGTAGACGTTATCGTAGGCGCCCTTTTTGGAGTCGTCCAAAGTCTCGTTTGCTCTCCCTCAGATCAAGTTGCCTGGTACAATGGTACTACCCTTCGTCAAGGTTTGGCTGTAACCTCGATCTCAAAGAGTTTTGGCCAGTACTTTCCAGTCACGAACAGTCGCTTTGAAGCTGGCTCATAAGCGATGCCATTGAGGACTTCCGCCTGAGAGCCTGGCTCGAGCTGGTCTCTTTTGAGCAGGCCAGTGAGGTCGAGCCAGCCGGTCACGCGGCCGCTGGCCGGGTCGATTCGTGCGATGAAGTCGGTCAGATAGACGTTGGCCAGCACCTGTCCCTGGACGAACTCCAACTCATTGAGTCGCTCCAGGGGCCGTCCCTGGTCGGTGACCTGGATTCGACCCACCTCCCGGAGCGTCTGGGCATCCAGCCAGCGCAACTGAGAGGTTCCATCGCTCATCAACAGTCGTTGTCCGTCGCTGGTGAGGCCCCAACCT
>CAZWUN010000164.1:0-11165 GCA_964637145.1 uncultured Burkholderiales bacterium | reverse complement strand
GGGGTAGCCCCCCTCATGGGGTCGGGGGTTAGGCTCGTTAGTCTTTCCCATGCTCTCGCTAGTGGTCGTAAACACTAAGGGTGGGGGGGGCGGCGGCTCCTTCTTGCCTCCAAAGAAGAACATCCACACAGTCATCATGATCACCAGCGGCAGCAGCATGGAGGCCATGGAGGGCCGCTCCGCCGGGGCAGGGCTATCTTGTGCCATAAGAGGGGCTTCGACTCGCCCTCCAGGGGAGCCTTTCAGGATTTTTTCCCGCCTTTGCCGGATACTGAGTCAAAGACTGAAATCAGGCAGGGTGATTCGAGAGATGTTTCAGTGGATTTTCACCGGAGCCCTGGGTAAAAAGGCCGTCAAAGCCGGCCCGGGTCTCTGGGAGCGACGCAAAGACTACCGGCTGCGCTGCCAGTTCGAGGCCACCTGTCAGACGGGTGACCAGTCAGTGCCCGGCCACCTCGTCGAGATCGGGCCCCGCGGCCTGCGCATCGCCACCGAAGCGACCTTCAAGCCCGGCACTTGTGTCCGGGTTTCTTGTCGTCCGGGGGGCATGCTGCTCGGTCGACAGCGGTTGCCTTACAAAGTGACCTGGTGCGAGCCCGGCGAGATCGGGGTGACCCTGGAAGAAGACTCCCTGACCCAGACCTGGGTAGAGTACGCACTGAAGTTGCTGGGCGCCCTGCGGCGCCACATGCAACCTCGAAGGGCCTTTCGCGCTCCCTGCGCGGCCTCAGCCGAGCTTCGTGACCTGCAGGGCGCAGCGCTGGGGCTGGCCCAACTTCGAGACCTGGGGATGCAGGGTGCCATGGTCTGCACTCCCGTCTACCTCGAGCCAGGCGCAACCATTCGATTCGCTCTCGGACCAAACCGCAAACTGGCGGCCCTGGAAGTCCCGGCCAGCATCTTGAGTTCGCGGCGTGACCCCGAGTCGGGCGACCGGCTGGCCCATCTGCGCTTCTTCGGGCTCAATCAGGACCAGAGCGAGTTGCTCGAGCGCTACGTGATGCAGGCCATCGAGCTGATGGAGCAAGAACGGCGGGCTTAGCGCGGAGAGCTGCCTCACGCGGCCAACAAAATTCGCGCTGGCCAGGCGGCAACAAGTTGGGACTGGATTCAAAGCTCTGCACGGGCTAATCTGACCGCATGCTCGTCCATCCAACAGGCCTCAGGGCTCCTCAAACGCCCCGCCTCCAGGCGGTGGCCGCTTCTCCCAGTCAGGCCGGTCGCGAGGAGGACGTACTCACCTTGCTCGAGCGGACGGCCCCGCCCCCGAGGCCATGGTGGCAGTATTCGCTGGAGGGCGTGGCCGCCGGCGCGGCGGCAGGGGTGGTTCAGCTCATTCCGCTGGGAGTCTTCGGTCCCATTGTGGTTCTGACCGGATTGGGAGGGGCGGTTGGAGAAACCTGTGGCCGCCCCAATCTCGGCACTGGGGTCGGCTTGCTGGCCGGGTTGGCCCTGGAAGCGGCTTTCATCTACGTGGGGAACACCGCCTCGAACGCCCTGGTGGGCATCGGGCTGGTGGCGGCGGCCACGTCCGCAGCGGGGGCGGTGGCCTGGCCGATGCTCGGCCCGCGCATTGAGAAGGCGCAATGGATCAAGGAGCACCTGGACGAGGCAATGGAGGTGAGCAGGCTGCGAGGCGGCCTTCAACCAGAAGGAAGCTCGCTCGAGGAGAAGGGCGAGTGGCTCACGGTGGGCAGTGTGAAGGTTCGCCGCAAGAAACCACCGGCTCCCGAGCCTGAAAGCAGGCGCTGACCGCCGCCAGGCGGAACCACTGGCGAACTACCAGGGGGACCTCCGCGTGTTCGTTCGACTGATAATCCTGGCTCTGCTTGCTATGCTCCACCTGCCGGCGCAGGCCCAGCGCGTGCAGGGCGCACTGAAGGGGATCCCGCCCGAAACCAGGCCCCTCCCCATCAAGCTCAAGGGCAAGCTGGTCCAACTCGAGGGCAGCCTCAGCCAGACAAGCTTCATTGACGTCCAGGGCGTGCGATTCAAGCTGAAGTTGCGCAATGTCATTCGGGACAGGGTTCGCTTTGCGATTCACGTGGCCATCTTCGACTCTAAGGGGGAGCTCCTGGGCTCAAGCGGAGTCCAGGAGGTCGTGGGGCTCGAAGCTGGCAAGGAGACGACCGCAAGCCTGGATATCGCTCTGCCCCGCTCTGGCTTGAAACGAGCCGCCCGCTACGAGGTCGTGGTGTATGAAGCTCGAGCCGAGATCGGACGCAAATGAGAAGTCTCCTGCTCCTTCTTGCCCTGCTGGCCGCCACAGCGGCTGCCCAACCTTACGAATGCCGGGGCCAGGGCCCCGTCAGCGAGTCCAGGCCTCAGACCATCGGCCTGGAGGGAACCTTCTTCCAGGGTGAGATCGCACTGGCCGCCGTTACCGACCTGCGCGACTGTCGCCAATTCCGCCTCACCCTGACAATGTCCAACAGGGGCAAGAAAGCCGCCTGCTGGGCCATGCACCTCGCCCTGCTCGACGGCAAGGGACGATTGGTTGGGGCTTGCTCGTTCAACCAGAGCGGCCCTATCCAGACCGGCCAAAAGGTGAGTTGGGAAACCGACATGGGGATGAACCGGGTCGATCTGGCCAGCGTGCGCTCGTTCAGGCTGGTCTTCTACGAAGACACCGTCCCGCTCGGGAAGCGTTGATCAACGGTCCGGCTTGCGCGTGAAGTAGACCGCCCCGTTGTCGAACTCGTCCGGCCGGATGCCCCCCGGCTCGGTGCTCTGAACCACCAGGCGCCCCTCCGAGTCGAAACGGAAGATAGTCAGGATCGGCTTGGCATCGGTGCGGATGTCGAGCTCATAAGGCTCGGTCTTGAAGTTGGCGATGTAGGTGCCGTCTTTGGTGGGCCCCTCAGGGTTGAGCATGTGAATGCGGCCGCTGGCACTGAACTCCATGGTCACGCCCCCCTGACCGATCCAGGTGCCCCACAGTCTTTCCTGCTCTTTGTTCTTGTTCGGGCAACCGGTCAAGCAGACAGCTGCCAGTGCCACCAGGACCCACGTCCGCATCTAGCAAGCATTTCTCGTCATGTTGAAGAGGTCCTTTGTGAAAGGAGCCTCGGCTACTTCTGAGAAGGCCTGCCGATGGGAGAGTATCTGCTCCAGGCCCGGGGTGATCGAGGGGCGTACGAGCGCTACCTCGAGGGCATGGACGCCTCCATGAAGCAGAAGGTCGCCCTGACCGCGGCCCACCTGCTGACCAGAGGACGGGTGGCCGACATGGGAATGGGCTCGGGCACCGGCAGCGAGGCTCTGGCTTCGCTGTATCCGGCCCTGGACGTGGTGGGCGTGGACGTCAGTCCCGAGATGGTGGAGCTGGCCCGGGCCCGCTACAGCCTTCCCAACCTCAGCTTCATCCTCGGGGACATCGCCCGGCCGTGCTTTGAGGCCGAGAGCCTGGACGCCATCTTCGACTCCTCGGTGCTGCATCACGTAACCAGTTTCAATGGCTACGACTACGGGGCCGCCGAGCGGGCCCTGAAAGTGCAGACCGAGCAGTTGCGCAGCAACGGAACCCTGATCGTGCGTGACTTCGTGGCCCTGCCGCCGGGGGAGGTCTTGCTCGACCTGCCCGAGCCAACCGCCGAGCTCTTGCTCCGCTTTGCCCGCGAGTTTCGCAAGCTCTCCCCCAACCCGGGCTTCCCCCTCCAGGAAGAGAGCGCTCCCCGTCCGGGTTGGAGGCGATTTCGCCTGGAGGGGCGCCTGGCCCACGAGTTCGTGCTCCGCAAGGACTACCTGGAAGATTGGGACACCGAGGTGCTGGAGGAATACTGCTACTTCACCCAGTCCGAGTTCGAGGAGGTCTTTGCCCGGCTCGGTCTGCGGGTGCTGGCCTCTCACCCCGTGGTCAATCCCTGGATTGTGCGCCACCGTTTCGACGGCAAGTTCGAGCTGCGCGACCCGCAGGGTGCCTTGCAAGACGATCCGCCCACCAACTACGTGATCGTGGGCGAAAAGGTGGCGGCCGACCAGGGCGTGGCCTGGCGCGAGCAGGAGAGCTGTCCGCCGGTGGGCTTTCTCTTCCAGGAGAGCTATCGCGACAAGCGGACGGGGAAACTGCGCGACCTGGTGCGGCGCCCCAACCTGACGGTGGACGTGGTGCCCTGGTTCGAGCTCGAGGACGAGCTCTTCGTGGTGGCCCGCAAAAGCTATCCCCGTCCCATTCTGGCCTGCCAGCGCCGGGGCAGCCCGCTGGTGGACGGTGCCACCCCGCTGGCCTACGTCACCGAGCCCATCGCCCTGGTGGCCAGCGACCACCCCGTGGCCCAGACGGTGGACGAGTCGCTGGAAGAGCTGGCCGGCATTCCCTCGGCCAGCATCCGCTCCTTTGGGGCCGGCAGCCACTACCTCCCCTCCCCCGGCGGGGTCCAGGAGGAGGTGCGCTCGCTCCTGATCGAGGTGGAGCCCCAGCTGGTGCAGCTGACCCCGGCCCACGGGCGCGGGCGCATTCGCGCCATCGAGGCCGGCCAGCTGCTGCGAGCCGCCCAGGTGGGGGGCCTGAGCGACGCCCGCCTGGAGCTGAACGTGCAGACCCTGATGCGGCGGCTGGGGCGCTCGCCCGGAGCCTGGATCGGCGAGAGCCTGGAGATCGCCGAAGGGGGACCGGTGCGGGCCATCAGCTGGCAAGAGCTGAGCCAGCGGGGCCGCCGCCGGGTTTTCCAGCGGGCCTCTGAGCCAGCCAGCTACCTGGAGCTGACCTGCAGCCGTTTTGAGGAGGTGCGCTCGGACGGCAGCGTGCGCCAGCGGCTCGAGCTCGAATTCGTGCTGCCCCGCCAGCACAGCCTGAGCACCGTGTCCACGGTGCCGCTGCGTCGCGATGGGGACAGCATCTACGTGGGCCTGGACGACGACGACCTGCCGGCCGCCCAGGCCTTCACCGGACACAGCCAGCTGGTGCTCAATCCGGCCTTCCGGCTCGGGCGCGAGGTGAGCGGGCGACGCGCCCTGGAGGCCTTCATGCGCCACAAGCTGGCCGAGCAGTGCGGCCTGGAGACGGGCGACATCTTCGAGTTGGGCGGGCGCTACCACCCCAGCCCGGGCCTGACCCCGGAGGTGGTCTATCCCTTTGCCGTGCAGGCCCGCAACGCCGGCAACCTGCACTGGGTCTTGCTCGACGACCTGTTCGCCAACCTGGAGAACGTGTTGGACGGCCACCTGCGCATCGCCACTGGGCGCCTCTGGCTGGCCCTGGGCCGGAAAGGAGCCTGAGGGCTTGGAAGAGCTGGAACGCACCACCATCGCCACCATCAGCCGGAGGCTGATCCCCTACCTGTTCGTGCTCTACGTGATCGCCTACCTCGACCGGGTCAACGTGGGCTTCGCCCAGCTGCAGATGAAGGACGACCTGGGCTTCTCCGACGAGGTCTTCGGCCTGGGCGCGGGCATCTTCTTCTTCGGCTACATGCTCTTTCAGGTGCCCAGCAACCTGGTGCTGGAGCGGATCGGAGCCCGCCGGCTGATCTCCTCCATCATGGTCATCTGGGGCGTGGTCTCGGTGGGGATGATGTTCATGCGCACGGTGGAGCAGTTCTACATCCTGCGCTTCTTGCTCGGGGCGGCCGAGGCGGGCTTCTTTCCCGGCATCATCCTCTACCTCACCTACTGGTTCCCCGCCCGCCACCGGGCCCGGGCGGTGTCGCTCTTCATGCTGGCCGTGCCCGTCTCGGGCGTGGTGGGCAGCCCCATCTCGGGCGAGATCCTCGAGCTGGAAGGCCACCACGGGTTGGCAGGCTGGCACTGGCTCTTCCTGCTCGAGGGGCTGCCGGCCGTCATCCTGGGCTTTCTGTCGCTGAAGTACCTGACCGACCTCCCCGAGCACGCCTCCTGGCTCAGTCAAGAGCAGAAGGACTGGCTGCTCGGGCGGCTGGCAGACGAGCAGCAGCAGGCCCAGGGCGGAGAGCGCCCCTCTCCGGCGGCCACCTTCACCAGCCTGCCGGTCTGGCTGCTGAGCCTGATCTACTTCTGCCTGGCCTGCTCGTTTTACGGGATGTCATTCTGGTCGCCCCAGATCGTCAAGGCCCTGCTGGGTCCGTCCGCTTCCGACGCCCTGGTCGGCTGGCTCAACGCCATTCCCTACCTGGGCGGAGCGATCGGGATGCTGTGGATCGGGCGCAGCTCGGACCAGCGGGGCGAGCGGCGCCTGCACGTGGCCCTGCCCACCCTGCTGGCGGCGCTGGGGCTGGTGCTGTCGGGCCTGACCTCCTCCAACCCCACTTTGTCCCTGGCTGCTTTCACCCTGGCCGCGCTGGGCCTCTGGGGCACGGTGGGACCCTTCTGGGCCCACGCCACGGCGGTGGTGCGCGGCACCGGAGCGGCCGCCGGCATCGCCCTGACCAACTCGCTGGGAAACATGGGAGGCTTTGCCGGCTCCTACCTGGTGGCCTGGGCCAAGACGGTCACCACCGGCTTTGCGGGAGGGCTCTATCTTCTGGCCGCCATCCTGGTGGTGGGAGCGGTGCTGATGATGCTCCCGGTCTTGAAGCTCAGGGAATGACCTGCTTGCCGTTCTTGTCGAACCGCTGGTAGGACTTCTCCTTGGTGAGCTTGTTCAGCTTCAGGCTCTGGCGCTTGGTGCCGTCGTCCCAGTAGCTGGTGTAAGCGATGGTGCGGTCGTCGTAGTTGAGCACCTCGCGGGTCTTCCCGTTGCCGTACCAGCGCTCGTAGTAGATGGCTTTGCTGGGCTTCTTCTGAAACTTGATGGCGTAGCCCCCGGCCGGAAAGAGCTTACTGTAGGAGAGGGTGCCGTCCGGCTGGGGCTCATACTTTTCCTGGGTCTGGCCCGAGGGCCAGCGCGTTTCGAAGGGCTTCTTGCCCAGGCTGGTGTACTCGCGGACGATGCCCTCGATGTAGTTGCGAAGCTCATCGGCTTCGCCCGCCCGGGCACCGGCGGCCAGGCAGACGATCAGGACTAGGATCATCAGGCGCTTCATGGGCCGCCGATTCGCGCCCCGGCGGAAGGTGCCCTCCCGGCTGCCTGCGAACTGCCCCGGCGCTATGCCGACCATCCCGAAAATTCGTTTTGACAAGTACTACCGCTATGAGGAGCTGACCACTCTGCTCAGAGAGCTGGCCCAGGCTCACCCCGACCTGATCGAGCTGAGCACCCTGGGCAAGAGCTTCGAGGGCCGCGACATCTGGCTGGTCACCGTAACCGCGAAGAGCTCCGGAGCCGCCAGCGAGAAGCCCGCCCTGTGGGTGGACGGTAACATCCATGCCACCGAGGTCTCGGCCAGCGCCGCCTGTCTGCACCTGATCCACACCCTGGTCAGCCGCTACGGTAACGACCCGAAGGTGACCACCATCCTCGACAGCCGCGCCTTCTACGTGGCTCCCCGTATCAACCCGGACGGGGCCGAGGCGGCCCTCTCGGAGCGACCCAAATACCTGCGCTCCTCGGTGCGGCCCCACCCCTACGACGAGGACCCGGTGGAGGGGCTGATCCGAGAGGACGTGGACGGGGACGGCAAGATGCTCAGCATGCGCATCCCCGACCCGAATGGGCCCTGGAAGGTGAGCCCGGAAGACCCCCGGCTGATGATCCGCCGCCATCCCGAAGACCTGGAGGGCGAATTCTACCGGGTGCTGCCCGAGGGGCGCATGGTGGAAGAGTGGGACGGGATCACCCTCAAGGTGAACGCTTACAAAGAAGGCCTGGACCTCAACCGCAACTTCCCCGCCTCCTGGCGCACCGAGGACGAGCAGAAAGGGGCCGGGCCCTATCCCACCAGCGAGCCCGAGGTGCGGGCCATGGTGAGCTTCATCACCAGCCACAGCAACATCTGCCACGCGGTCACGTTCCACACCTACTCGGGCGTGCTGCTGCGCCCCTTCTCAGCCCAGCCGGACGACAACTTTCCCGCCGAGGATCTGTGGACCTACCGCTACATCGGCGATCGGGGCACCGAGATGACCGGGTATCCGCACCTGTCGGTCTACCACGACTTCCGCTATCATCCCAAGCAGGTCATCACGGGAGTCTTCGATGACTGGATGTATGATCACCAGGGCGTATTCTCCTGGACGGTGGAGATCTGGTCGCCCCACCGCCGGGCAGGCATCACCAAGGGCTTCGACAAGGAGACCAAGAGTGGAGCCTTCAATTTCATCGACTGGTGGCGCGAGCACCCGGTGGAGGACGACCTCAAGCTGCTGCGCTGGTCCGACGAGGCCCTGAGGGGCGAAGGATATTACGCGTGGCGCCCTTTCCACCACCCCGACTTCGGCAACGTGGAGCTGGGCGGCTGGGACCTGATGTTCGGCATCCGCAACCCCCCTTCGTGGCTGCTGGAGGAGGAGATCGCCCCCCTGAGCGAGTGGGTCATCTGGCAGGCCCTCACCACTCCGCGGCTGGAGCTCCTGCAAGAGGAGATCTCCTCGCTGAGCGAGCGTTGCTTCAAGCTGCGCATCGTGGCCGCCAATACCGGCTGGCTGCCCACCTACGTCACCAAGCGCGCCCACCAGCGCAAGACAGCTCGCGACCTGGTGGCCGAGATCGAGCTACCCGAGGGGGCGCGATTGGTCTCGGGCAAACGCCGCGAGGAGCTCGGCCAGCTCGAGGGCAAGGCCTACAAGGACACCACCTGCATCAACTACCAGGCCGACCCGACCGACGACCGGGTGAAGGTGGAGTTCGTGGTCGAGGCCTCCCCGGGCACGACGGTGGAGGTGCGGCTGCGCCATCCCCGGGCGGGGGTGCTGAAGCGGAGCTACGTGCTCAAGTAAGCCTCGACGTCGAGTGGGCAACTGGGAGCGCAGCCGTTTTCCGGCTGCGCGACGCCCAAGACCTCCGACATGTGCGTCTCATTCTACCATTGAAACCTGGCCCACAGCCACAGAACGGAACCGCAACCAGCAATCCTCATCGCGAGTGCGATGCTTGCTCTGCTCGCCTGCGATACGGGGATCGACAACATCCAACGAAGCAGGGAGCCGGTCAATGCCCAAGAAATCCCATAGAATGAAGCGCTTGCTCTATCTCTTGCTCGTTCTGACGGCCGTCCTGCCAGCGCTGGCCGAG
Organism: uncultured Burkholderiales bacterium; assembly: GCA_964637145.1. Lineage (GTDB taxonomy): Bacteria > Vulcanimicrobiota > Xenobia > Xenobiales > QWHO01 > QWHO01. The sequence continues at coordinate 2,140 of CAZWUN010000164.1, read as the reverse complement.
GCGGCCCGGGGCCCTCGCGTGACGCTCAACTACAACCGTGCCGACCTTCCCTTCGTGGTCAAGCAACTGGGCAAGCGGATGGGGTGCAACGTCTACGTCGGCCCCGAGGTGGCCGGCCAGGTGACCCTCAACGTGAAAGACACCCCCGCCGAAGGGGTGCTCAAGCTGGTTCTGGAGCTGCAACCGAAACGATTCGACTACAAGCTGGTGGGGAACACCCTGGTGGTCGCCTCGCCCGAGCGGCTGGGCTCGATCCCGGCCGACCTGCTCGGCCCTCGGCGCTGAGGAGCCCGTAAAAGCATAGTAGGCAGCGCCTACAAGACGCTGCCTACCGTTCGGAGTCTTCCCGCGTATCGCTACGCGGCCACCCCTCCGCGGGTGGGGCGATTACTTGCGTAAATCAAACCCACCTCCTTTCCCACCGCGATCATCGCGGCATGCGGGCTCCAGGTCGGCCACCCGTTGCCCGTTTCGCAGTCGTGGCCGCGACTGCGAGAAGCTCAAACCTTTGGAGTCTCAACCATACCAGGGAAAACAGCCCAAGTCAAGTAGGATATTCAAGCCATGCCAGACGCTCAGCCCACCTTGAAGCAGTCCCGGCCGGCGTCCTTGGCCGCGTAGAGAGCCTGGTCGGCTCGCATCAACAGGGCTTCCAGCTCGTGCAGGGGGGCGCTGGCCAGGCCCTGACTGATGGTGATCCGCAGGGGCTCGCCCGACTCGGTCTGCAAGGGCTTGTGCCGGATGGCCGTGGCCAGCCGCTCGGCCGTCTCCGCCGCGCCCTCGGGACCGGTCTCCGGCAAGACGGCCACGAACTCCTCGCCCCCGTAACGGCCGAAGAGATCGCTCTCGCGCAGGGTCTGACGACAGCACCGGGCCACCCCCCGCAGCACCTGGTCTCCCACCAGGTGACCGTGCGTGTCATTGAACTTCTTGAAGTGGTCGATGTCGAGCAAGATCAGGGTCAGCGGCCGCTGGGCCCGACGGGCGCTCTTGAGAACCTGCTCGGCCATCTCCAGAAGATGGCGGCGATTCCAGACTCCGGTCAGCTGATCCACGCTGGCCAGCTCCTGCACACGGCCAAACAGCCGGGCGTTCTCCAGAGCCCAGCCGGCCTGGCTGGCGAACAGGAATGCCAGCTGGCCTTCACGTGCCGCGAATTCGCCCTCCTCGCGGGTCAACCGCAGGGCGCCCACGGCAAGACCCTCGCGCACCATGGGAACACTCAGGACCGCGCCCTCCAGGACAGGCTCCCCGCTTGCCAGGCAAGAGGCTGCCCAGTCGGGAGCCGCCCCGTCCGGCTCGCCCACGAACCGCTCGCTGGCCTCGTGAGGCACCACCCGGGCCAGGCCCTCCACGAGGCGATCCAGCACCAGTTCGGAGTCGAGGGTCGCGCTCAGGCTGAGGTTGGTCTCGAGCAGGATGTCGGCCAGCTCGCGCTCGCGACGCTCGGCCGCGAGATGCGATTCGAGCTGCGCCGCCCTGGAGGTCTCCAGGGCCTGGGCGATGTGGTTGGCCAGGGCCGAGACTCCCCCCAGGTCTCCGTCCTTGAACAGGCCAGAAGCAAAGCGATGGTCGAGGTAGAGCACGCCCACGAGTCGATTCTGGGCCAGCAGAGGCAGGCAGAGGATGCTCCGCAGCCCGGACTCGGTGACGCTGCTACGGTCCGGGAACCGGGGGTCGGTCATGGCATCGACCACCCGGACCGGCTCCCGGGTCTCGGCCACCTTGCGCACGATCGGGCGGCTGTAGGGTTGATCCAGAGCGACGAAATGGCCCAGCCGGAAGGCAGCCGCCGGTCGCAGGCGGCCTTCCTCCGAAGCCAGCAACAAGATGCCCCGATCGCAGCGCAGCAGCGAGACCAACCGGGCCAGGGCCTGGCGGGCATGCTGCTCGGGCTCGAGCACGGTGCCCGCGCTCAGGCTGAGTTGGAGGAGAGTCTCCATGCAACGACCGAGCCGCGCGGCGTCAAGGTCCGATCCGGGCTCGTCCATGCTGAACCGAGTTCGGGACCGCTGCTCGCTCGCCTCCCTGGCTGCACCGCTTGATGTGTTGAGCGTTACGTGCTGAAGGTTTTGCCTATCCTTCGGGGCGCCTCCATACAAGTCTGTCGGCGCGAGTTACTGCAAAACCTTCAGCACTT